>JALYZY010000034.1 GCA_030948665.1 Actinomycetota bacterium
GGGCATGGTGGTCGCTGACGACCACTTCGACGCCGGCGGCTCTCGCCGCGGCGACCTCAGCGACAGCGGTGATCGCGCAATCGACCGTGATCAGCAGCCTGGTGCCGCGCGTCGCGAGCCGCTCGACGGTGTCGATCGACAGCCCGTAGCCATCGTCGATTCTCGCCGGCAGGAACCAGCCGGCGTTCGCCCCCAGCGAGCGCAGCGCGCGGACGATGATGGCGGTCGCGCAGACGCCGTCGACGTCGTAGTCGCCGTGGACTGTGATCCTCGTGCCCGCCTCGATGTGGTGCGCGATCAGATCGAGCGCCCGGTCGATGCCTCCGAACTCCTGGGGCTCATGGGACTCGATTGGATGAAGGAACTCTCGTGCCGCGTCTGGATCGCCGAGTCCGCGGCGGACGAGGATCTGCGCGAGCGAATGGCTGACCCCGAGCTGGTGCTCGAGCGCCAGCGCGATGGCGAGATCGTACGGCGGGATCTCCAGGCGGGGAGTCGGTGCCCTGCCGGCCGCGGCTGCGGGAAGGACGGGAACGGCGTGCAGCGGTGGCCCAGCCTCGCGACCTGAGGGCGCCACACGGGTTGCTGCCGCTGCCTGCGTCATGCTGCGAGCAGGGTATGTGTCGCCCCCGACGGATCCGGAGGGCGACCCGGCGGCTTATCCGATCAGGCGGGCTCGGGCGCGCCCGTGCCGCCGGCGCGTTCGCGGCGCAGGCCCTCCAGGTACACCAGCGCCATCCCGATCAGCGCGCCCGGGATCGCCTCGAGCGCCGTGACCAGATGGGTCGCGCTGCGCCCGGGGATGTGCAGTCCGTTGACGATGAACCCGAACAGCGCGGCTCCCACGAGCGCGCCGATGAACGCTCCGACTATCCCGCCCCAGTAGCGATCGGGGAGCCAGATCGTGAAGTGCCACAGGGCAAGCCCCATCATGACCCAGGCGAGCATTCCCATCAGCGACGCCTCCCATGTCGGCGATTGCGCGGGCGACTCTTCGCGGTGCGCTTGGGCTTGGACGTAGGCGCCATCCCCTCGCTCTCAGCGATGTCTGGAGCGTGCTGGAAGGGGGCGTCTCCTCCGTCGGGACCGGCAGGTGGAGCTCCGTCGTCGCCGTTCGCCCGGATCGGCGGCGGCGCAGAGGGCGTCCCGAGGTTCGTCTCGGGCGTGTGGGCCAGCCGTTTGCTGATCGAACGGGTGTGCGAGGTGCCGCCGGCGGGCTGGCGCTCGATGTCGAGGTCACGCTTCATCTGCTCGAACTCGGCGGCCGACACTGTGTCGGGCTCAGGCGCGGTCAGCCTGCCGGTGCGGCCGGCGCGCTCGCGCTTCGGCTCCACGTCGGCCGCGTCCGACGCGTACGCCGGGACGTACCCGAGGTCGGCCTCGATCCGGCGACGGCGAGCGCGATAACCAGGCTCGCGCTCCTTCCAGTGCGTCAGCACCGGCGAGGCGATGAAGATCGAGGAGTACGCGCCCGAGGCCACGCCGATCAGCAGCGCAAAGGCGAAGTCCCTCAGCGTCGAGCCGCCGAACAGCAGCAGCGCGATGATCGGCATCAGCGTGCACGAGGTGGTGGCCACGGATCTGGTCAGCACCTCGGCCATCGAGCGGTTGACGATCTGCGAGAACGCCGCGCGCGGCATCCTCGGCATATTCTCGCGGACGCGGTCGAACACGATGATCGTGTCGTAGAGCGAGTAGCCCAAGATCGTCAGCAGCGCGGCCACAGTCGCTGTCGTCACCTCCCGGCCTAACAGGGCGTAGACGCCGCTCGTGATCAGCAGGTCGTGCATCAGGGCGATCAGCACCGGAACCGCGAACTTCCATTCGAACCGAAGCGCGACGTAGGCCGAGATCACCAGCAGCGAGGCGATGATCGCGATCACGGCCGAGTTGGCGATCGTTCGCCCGAAGGTTGGGCCGACGTTGTTGCTGTTGAAGTCCGAGATGCCGTTGCTCGTGGGAATGCCGAACCGGTTCTGGAGATCCCCCCGAATCGTCCGATACTGGCCCTCCGAGAGGAACTTCGACGAGATCTGGTAGCCGTTGGGGCCGAGGGCCTTGTCGCCCCTGACGGCCACGACCGTCGCGTCCCCCGCACCGACCGAACTCATGATCGACTTGACCTGCTGCACAGTCGCCGGGTGCTGCAAGCCAACCGAGATGCGCGACCCGGAGGTGAAGTCGATCCCGAGGTTCAACCCCCGGCCGCCGATCGCGAGCCCGCCAATCAACAGGATCACGCCGGACATCGAGAAGAAGTAGCGCGACGCTCCCATGAAGTCGAACCGCCAGACGCGCTTCTTGCCACCGGCCCCGAGCGCCGAAGGCCGGGAGATGACGCGCGAGGAGCCCATCGTCATCAGGATCGCCTGGGTCGCCATCACCGCCGTGAACAGCGACACGAACGTGCCGATCCCGAGCGTGAACGCGAACCCCTGGACGTCGGCGGTGGCCAGCGCGAACAGGATGAACGCGGTCATGATCGTCACCACGTTCGCGTCGATGATCGCCGTCAGACCCTTTCGGTAGCCGATGACGATCCCCTGGCGGATCGAGCGGCCCCCGCGGATCTCCTCTTTGACCCGCTCGAAGATCACGATGTTCGCGTCGGCGGCCACGCCGATCGTCAGGATCAGGCCGGCGATCCCCGGGAGCGTCAGCGTGATCGGGATCAGCTTGATCAGCGCGTAGAAATAGATCCCGTAGACCGCGAGGCCGGCCGTCGCGATCAGCCCGAGCACGCGGTAATAGGAGATTAGGAAGATCGCGACGATCAGCAGACCCGCCAGGCCCGCGATCAGCCCCTGGTGAAGCGCCTGGGTTCCGAGCGTGGCCGAGACCTGGGATTCCGAGATCCGCTTCAGGCTAACCGGAAGCGCTCCCAGGCGCAGCTGGGTGGCCAGGGTAGAGGCGGACGAGGTCGTGAAGTTGCCGGTGATCTCGGCGCCGTTATTCCCTGGGATCCCCGCCCCGTACTGCTTGTAGTCGATCGACGGGACCGTCAGGAGCTTGCCGTCGAGGGCAACTGCGAAATGCTGGTTCTGCTGCCGGGAGGAGGACAACGACGGGCTGTCGAGCTCCCCGCGACGGGCGATCGCCGCCGTGACGTTCTGGAACTCCGGCTGGCCAGTCGAGGTGAAGCCAAAGTTGACGTCGGGATTCCCGGCCGAGTCAGTGCTCTGCTGGGGGTTGGTGATGTCCTTGCCGAACAGCGCCACGTGGTCGTTCAGGACGTAGAACTGTGCGGTCGGGCTGTACGGCGGGATCGGGTTCGACTGGTTCGGGTCGACCGCTTGGAGCACCACGGTTCCCTGGGGGACCGCCAATATCTGGCCCTGCGACGGGGTTACCCCGGTGGGCAGCCCAGACTCCAGGTCCGAGATCTTGTTGTCAGGCCCCGAAAGCAGGCAGCGCTGACCGAGGACGTTGGTAACGCCATAGAACTTGGCCGCCGCGGCGCAGGCCGCGCTCCCGGGGGCGCCGAACATGTAGTACAGGGGGCCCTTGTGGGATTGCGAGGGGTTTGCTGGCTTCGTCGGCTGCTGCGAGGCCAGCTTCACCGCGTTGTACAGCGACGTGCTTCCGGCGCCGGGGACGCCAGCTCCGGCGATGCTCCCTTGGCTCAGCTGGACCGCCGTGGGATCCTGAACGAGGAGCTTGCTCGCAACAGTCTTCCCGCTTGGGAGTAGGGCATTTGCCTCCCAGTCGTAGAACTGCAGCTGCGAGGTGCTCCCGACCAGCTTCTCGGCCCGGACCACGTCGTGAACCTGCGGGAGGCCAACCGTGATCTGGCTTCCACCGGTGGTCTGGATCGTCGCCGCGCTGACCCCCAGCGTGTCGACGCGCGCGCGGATGTCGTCGACCGCGCGCTGAACCGCCGCCGGGGTGACCTTCGGCGTCTGCGGCGAGGGCTCGGCCTGGTAGATCAGCTCGACCCCGCCCTTCAGGTCGAGGCCCAGCACCGTCCTGAACTGGGTGATTGCGACGGCCGACGCGGCGAGCAGCCCCGCTACCAGAAGCAGGATGAACCAGTTTCGCTGGCGGTCAGTCATGGGTCTCGGTTGATGCTAATGCCGAATCCACGCCTTCAGCGGTGGTTGCTGGGCGTCAGCACCACCAGCAGTCCGCCCTCATCGTCATCGTAGGCGGGGAAGATGTCCGCTACCGCGTGCGCCGGCTGATCCGGGAATGCGTTGAGGATCACCGGCTTGCCCTGCACCCGGACCTCCCATTCGAGCGCCGTGCCGACGTGGTCGGTTCCGTCATCGAAGCGCAGGCCGAGGACCTCGCGTATCGGCTGGCCGATCGCCTGCTCGGTCTTCAGGCCGGTCAGCTCGAACGCGCCCCGGCCGCAGTTGACGATCCGCCCGTCGGCATCGCAGGCGAAGAACGCCGCGTTCGGCGCCGGGTAGTAGTCGTCGAGCAGCTCGAACAGATAGGCGAATCCGCACTTCTCGCACCCCCGCGCGTCACGGCGGAAGCCGGCGGTCCGATCGGTCCCCATCGAGCGGTGACCGCAGTTCGGGCAGATGAAGTAGTGCTCGCGAGACATCCGTTCTGAGAATAGCCTGGCGGCTGGCTCGCCCATCAGAGCAGCGCGAGCGGCCCGGGCGGGTCGAGCCCGAGGTGCTTGAACGCTCGTCGCGTAGCGGCTCGTCCGCGGGGGGTGCGTTCGATCAGGCCGCGCTGGAGCAGATACGGCTCGTACACGTCCTCGATCGTGTCCTGCTCCTCCCCCACGGCCACGGCGAGCGTCGACAGGCCGACAGGGCCGCCGGCGAACTTCTCGCAGATCGTGCGCAGGATCTCCCGATCGAGCCGGTCGAGTCCCTCCTGGTCGACCTCGAGCAGATCGAGAGCTCCACTAGCAACCGAGGCGCTGACGACCCCCCCGCCCCGGACCTCTGCGTAGTCGCGGACCCGCTTGAGCAGGCGGTTGGCGACCCGGGGCGTGCCACGGCTGCGCTGCGCGATCGCCCTGGCGCCGGCATCCTCGACTGCTACGTCGAGCAGCCTTGCGGAGCGGCGGACGATGCTCGCGAGATCATCGGTGCCGTAATGCTCCAGGCGGTGCTGGATCCCGAAGCGGTCCCGGAGCGGCGTCGTCAGTAGTCCCGCTCTGGTCGTCGCGCCGATCAGCGTGAACGGCGGCAGATCGAGCGTCACCACCCGAGCACCCGCTCCCTGGCCGACTGTGATCGGTAGATAGCCGTCCTCCATCGCCGGATAGAACGTCTCCTCGAGCGCACGGGGCAACCGGTGAATCTCGTCGACGAAGAACACCGCGCGGGGCTCCAGCGCGGTCAGGAAGGCGGCGATATCGCCCTTGCGCTCGAGCGCGGGGCCAGCGGTCTGAACGAACGGAACCCCAAGCTCGGCGGCGACGATCTGGGCCAGCGAGGTCTTCCCGAGGCCCGGCGGCCCAGCCAGCAACACATGGTCGAGCGCTTCGCCCCGGCTCTGGGCTGCCGCGATCGACACTGCCATCTGATCCTTGACGAACTCCTGCCCGATGAAGTCCCCGAGCCTGCGGGGGCGCAGCGAGCGGTCGAGGTCCTCGTCCCCGAGCGCCTCCGGAGACTGGATTCGAGGCTTGTCACTGAGGGAGCTCACCTCCGCGCCATCCTCAGGGCGTGGGCGATCAGCTCTTCGGGCTGCTCGCCCTCGGCACCGTCGAGAAGCTCGTCGGCCTCGAGCGCGGTGTACCCGAGGCCGAGGAGCGCCTCGCGCGCGAGCGAACGCGGATCCTCGGAGCGGCTGATCGAGATCGTCGGCTCAGGAAGCGAGACCCCGACCTTCTCGCGCAGCTCGACGATGATCCGCTCCGCGGTTCGCTTGCCGATCCCCGGCACCGCCTGGAAGCGAGCGCTGTCGCCGGCCGCGAGCGCCGCAAGCAGCTCGCGCGGCGGGCCGCCCGAAAGAACGGCGAGGGCCACCTTCGGGCCGACCGACTGAACGCCCAGGAGCATCAGGAACAGCTCGCGCTCCGCTTCGCTGGCGAACCCGTACAACGACAGCGCGTCATCCCTGACCACCAGGTGGGCGTGCAGCAGCACTTCGTTTCCGACGGCCGGCACCTGCCTGAGCGTCTGGGTCGATACGGCGAGCCGATAGCCGACGCCTCCGCAGTCGACCACAACGTGGTCGCTGCGCCGCACCGCGACAGTCCCCGAGACGAGCGCGATCACGCCGGAGCTCCTGTCTGCGCGAGCGCGGTCTCGAGCGGCGCCCGGTTCAGGGCGCAGATTGCGACAGCCAGGGCGTCGGCGGCGTGATCGGCGGCGGGCGGGGTGCTCATGGTAAGGAGCCGGGTGACCATGTGGCTGACCTGGTGCTTGTCGGCGCGGCCGCTGCCGCACACCGCGCCCTTCACCTGCTGGGGCGTGAACGAACGCGCGGGTACGCCGCGCTGCCCGGCCGCCAGCAGGACAACTCCGCGAGCCTGTCCGACAGCGAACGCTGTTCGGGCGTTGGTGCCGAAGTAGAGCTCCTCGATCGCGATCGCGTCGGGGCTGTGCTCGTCGAGCAGCTCGCCCACCCGGGCATGGATGTCAGCCAGCCGCCGCTCGAGCGGGACGCCGGCTGCGGTCCGGATCACACCTTCGGCGAGGGCGCTGAGGCGGGAGCCGGCGCTCCGCACCACGCCGTAGCCCGTGCTGGCGGTGCCGGGGTCGATGCCGAGCACGATCATCGGACACCATTCTGCGTTCGCGGTCGGACGCCTGCCGCCGCCTCGCGCAGGGTAGTCGAGAAAACGAAGACTGTCAGCGCTTTCTCGACCACCCCGGCGCCCATCGCGGGCCGGTGAGGCCTCTACACGCCCGCCCGACCCGCCGGCGCCGGACCACCCGCCCGCCTCTACCCGCCGACGCAGCGGGTGTTCGCCCCGGGAGCAATCACTCGGTAGACCCGCCAGACGCCGACGTGAGCGATCAGCTGGACCTGCGTCAGCTTCGGGCTGAGCCGAGGCCTCACCCCGTCGATCGAGTCCTGCGGGCCCACGAACATCACGCCCTGGTGGCGCATGCTCGTTCCGACGCGCCCGAGCGTCACGTGCAGCTGCCAGGCGAGCGCGGTTTGGACGCTGTGGTTGACCGAGGCGAAGCTCGTGTGGCACGGATACACCCCGTGGTGGCCACCCACTGCGGCGACGGCCCCCGAAAGCTGGTGCAGACGAGTCACCGCGCGCGCCGCGGTCCGCTTCTGGCTAGCAACATCGAAGCGTCCGAGAGCGACCGGGGCCGACAATGTGAGCAGGCCCAGCACCGCCACCAGCAGCGAAGCGGTGAGATCGCGGCCCGTGCCGGCGATCGCGGCGGCCCGCACCACCCCCACCCCGGCCAGCACACACGTCACGGCGGCGGCGGGAAGAAAGAAGCGTTCGAGCCCCGGATAGCCATCGAGCGTCATCCCGACGACTATCACCCACCACACCGCTGCGCCCCCGGCGAGCGCGAGCGTCACCCGATCTCGACGGCGCCGCCACGCCAGTGCGACCCCAAGCACACCAGCGAGGAGCACCGAGATGGTCTGCAGGTCAACTCCGCGCGATAGCACGGTCAACAAGGGGTGGCTGCCGAGATGCCCGTTGTATGCCTTGGCGTGCGTCGCCGCCAGTAGCGGCTGCCCGGAGCCGATCCACGGCGGCACAAACCAGAGGAGCGGGATCGAGACGAGTCCGACGGCGACAAGGGCTCGCAAGCGGGGCGCGCTGAACCACAGCCAGCCGCCGTACGCGATCACGAACGGCCAGGCCTCGGGGCGGACCAGCGACGCCACGACTCCCAGAACGAACGCCGAGCCGCGGCGCCCGTCGAGGTGGCAGTCGATCGCCCACAGCGACGCGGCCAGCAGGATCGGCTCCGAGGTTCCGCGGAACATGTCGTAGAACGAGAAGCGGGTCATGAGCAGGCAGGCCGCGGCGATCAGGCCGGCAGCGATCGGGGCGAAGGACGGCGCTCCCGAGTCGCCGCGAACCAGCCGTGCCGCAAGCCGATACGCGGCCACCACGGCAAGCAGCCCTCCCGCCCGAGCGGTGATCACCCACAGCGTGGGTCCCGCCCCCCCGAACAGCCCGTAGACGGCCGTGAACACAACCGGCAACGGCTTCCAGGAAGGACCGCCGCCGACGGCGAAGCTCAGATGCGGATCAACCACTTCCCGGCCCCAGACGATCCACGACCAGGGGTCATAGCTCGGGACGGTGGGGAGCAGGGCTGAGAGCGCTGCCACAGCAGTGCACACGACGCCAGCGATCAGCAGCGGTGAGCGGAGCGCTCCAGGGGATGATTCGCCGGCGCCCGGTCGATCGGCGGTCTCGCGCGATGGGCTCTCCATGGCGGGCTGGGACTGCACCGCCGGCACCTTCACTTCCGTGAGAACCTGCAGCGCAGCAACGTGGCCAGCACCCGGAAGCCGTCCGTCGCCGTCAGCTTCTTGCCCTCATCGGTGGCCCGGGCGCGATAGTGAACCGGGACCTCGTAGATACGCTCGCCCCTTTGCACCAGCCGGGCGGTGATCTCTGGCTCGATCGCGAACCCGGCGGAGCGCAACGGCAAGCTGCGGAAGATGTCGGTGCGCATCATCTTGTGGCAGGTCATGATGTCGTGCAGGTACACGTTGAACAGGACGTTGCACGCCAGCGTCACGCCCTTGTTGCCGAGCACGAACAGGAACGAGTGACTCGTGTACCCGTCGAACGCGCGCACGCCGAAGGATGCGTTCGAGCGCCCGTCGAGGAGGGGGGGCATCAGCAATCCGAGGTCGCTCGGGTCGTACTCGAGGTCGGCGTCGAAGATCGCGGCGTAGTCGCCTCGGGCTTGCTCGAGCGCGGTTTGAATCGCGGCGCCCTTGCCTCTGTTCTCCGGGTGCTCGATCAGGCGTACCCGACCGTCCCATTCCCCCTCGCGGAGGATCTCCGTACTGCCGTCGGTCGAGCCGTCGTCGACCACGATCAGCTCGAACTCCGTGGGGAGGTCGGTGGCGAGCACCTCGGCGATCGCGCGTTCCACACGCTCGCGCTCGTTATATACGGGCATCAGGATCGAGAGCATTTGACGTAGCGTTTGGGCGGGCGAGGGAGTGTTCGCCGGCGAGGAGACCCGACGGCCGGAATGGCACCGCGAGGGCGGTCGATGGTAGCCGATCGTCCCCCAGCAGGAGAGCTTGAGACTATCCCCGTATGGACTTCGCCGCTGCCGGACTGCTCGACGGGCTCGAGGGTGAGGCACGCACCGCGCGAGCGGCGCTGCTCGCGTCGCTGTGGGCCGATGGCTTCAGCCTCGAGGACCTGCGCCGGGCGGTTGCCGAGGATCGCCTCGCGCTGCTTCCGGTGGAGCGCATCCTGGGCGGGATCTACACAGCGGCCGATGTGCACGAGCGCTCAGGCCTTGACGAGGCTTTCCTGCGCCGCCTGCGCCGGCTGCTCGGGCTCCCCGAGCCGGGCCCGCAGGACCGGGTGTTCGGCGAGCAGGACGTCGAGGCTGCGAAGGCGCTACTCGTAGCGCTTCAGGAGGGCTTCTCCGAGGAGTCGATCGAACAGATAAACCGGGTCGTGGGCGAGTCGATGGCGCGCGTCGCCGCTACCACCGTGGCGGCGTTCGCGCACTCGTACCTGAGACCCGGGGACAGCGAGCGGGACGTCGCGATGCGGTTCGCCGTGCTTGCGGAGCGGCTCGCGCCGAACCTCGAACCGGCGCTTCTGGCGACCTATCACGCGCACCTGCGCGACATCGTGCGCAGGGGGGTGCTCGGCGCCACGGAGCGCGAGCGCGGTGCGCTCGCTGAAGAGCAGGAGCTGACCGTGTGCTTCGCGGACATGGTCGGCTTCACTCGCCTGGGCGCCGAGCTCGAGGCACAGGAGCTCGGGTCGGTGGTCGGACGGCTGGGCGTGCTCGCGACCGACGTGACCGAGCCGCCGGTGAGGCTCGTCAAGACGATCGGCGACGCGGCGATGTTCGAGAGCAGGGAGCCCGCCGCGATGGTCCACGTTGCGCTATCCCTACTCGAGGCAGTCGAATCCGAGGAGCTACCCGCCGTGCGGGCAGGCATAGCGCTCGGGCCGACGCTGCAGCACTCAGGCGACCTGTACGGCCATGGCGTGAACCTTGCCAGCCGCATTACGGGCATCGCGCGCCCAGGGAGCGTGCTCTGCACAGAGGAGGTCCGGGACCGCGCCGCCGAGCGGTTTTCGTGGTCGTTCGCTGGTCGTCACAGGCTGAAGGGCGTGCCTGAGCCGATGGCGCTCTACCGAGCGCGGCGCCTGCCGGACGACAATCCTGCCTCAGGCGAGGCGGAAGAGCGCGCGCCCACCGCGCCGAGGCGTTCGCGCTCGCGCACGCCGCCAGCCCGGCGGCAGACCCGAAGACGGCCGCGCTAGAGGACCGGCCGTGCTAGTGGCTCCCACCGAACTAGGCGACCGAAAGCAGGTCTACGACGAAGATCAGCGAGGCATTCGGCGGGATCGTCGGTGGGCTTCCCGCTTTGCCGTACCCCAGCGCCGGCGGAATTGTCAGCTCGCGGCGCCCACCGACCTTCATCCCGGCGAGCCCCTGAACCCACCCGGGGATCACGCTCGTGGGGGTCAGCGGCGTCGTTAAGGGCTGGTTGCGCTTCCACGAGGAATCGAACTCGGTGCCGCCCTTATAGAGAACGCCGACGTAGTTGACCGTGATCGTGCTCCCGGCCTGTGCGGCCTTGCCGGTGCCCGTGATCAGGTCCTTGACGACTAGGCTCGTGGGGGCCGGCGTGCTCGGGACGACCACAACCGGCTTCTTCGAGAGCGCCGGCGGCGGCTTCGGCGTGGTGAGGATCGGCACCTGAGTCACCCCGGCGCCGGGCGCGAGCGCAACGCCCGGCGCGGTGGAGCTTCCGCAGGCCGACACCGACACGGCAAGCGCGAGCGGGGCGAGAATTGCCAGCGATCTCTTCTTCATCGAGCGGAGGACAGTAGCGGGCGCCGTCAGCCTGCGATCCGCTCGAGCACTGCCGCGTCCACGTCGAAGTTCGCGTGGACGGCGCCGACGTCCTCGGATTCCTCGAGCGCATCGATCAGTTTCATCAGCTTGGATGCATGCGTCTCATCGACCGGGACTCGGGACTTCGGCCGCTGGGTGAGATCCGCACTCTCGACCTCGACGCCCGCTTGATCGAGTGCTTCGCGCACTCGGGTGAGGTCCGACGGCTCGGTGATGACCTCGAACACATCCTCATCGAGCGCGATGTCCTCGGCGCCCGCATCGATCGCCGCGATCAGGTCATCCTCGTCGTAGCGTCCGGCATCGACGACGATCACGCCACGCTTATCGAACAGGTATGCGACCGATCCAGGTTCGCCGAGGTTGCCGCCGTACTTTGTGAACGCATGGCGGACGTCAGCGCTGGTGCGGTTGCGGTTGTCGGTAAGCGCCTCAATCAGCAGCGCTACGCCGCCGGGCCCATAGCCCTCATAGATGACCGCCTCAATGTTGTCGGAGTCGACGCCCTCGCCCGTCCCCTTCGCGATCGCTCGCTCGATGTTGTCTTTGGGCATCGACGCGTCCCGAGCCTTCTGGACGGCCAGCGCCAGCGATGGGTTGCCGTCCGGGTCGCCGCCGCCTTCACGAGCGGCGATCGTGATCGCTCGCGCGAGCTTCGTGAAGTGCTGGCCGCGCCGAGCGTCGACGACGGCCTTCTTGTGCTTGATCGAATGCCATTTGGAATGCCCGGACATCTCCGGATAAGTCTAGGAGAGCCTCCAGCCTCTAATCGGGCTTCCAGGCCTCTGGGTGGGCCCGATACCACTGCACCGTCAAAGCAAGCCCCTCCTCCAGGGAGACCTGTGGCTCCCAGCCGGTCAGCTCCCTTAGCTTGGAGTAATCGACCCACTGCCGATCAATCTCCCCCCTCGGCACGCCGCTGCCGAGGATCTGAGGCCCCGCCGAGCTGCCCGCAAGCCGGCAGATAGCCGTGACTACATCGAGCACCTGATGCGGCTGACCACCGCCGGCATTGAAGGCCTCCCCTCGCCCGCCTCCGCGGCCGAGCTCGGCCCACACCGCAAGATACGCGCGGACTGCATCCTCGACGTAGATGAAATCGCGCTCGGGGGATCCGTCTGAGCGAATTACCGGGGCCCTGCCCGCCAGCGCCGCGCAGACCGCCTCGGGCACGAGCCGCGAGGGATTGACGTCCGCCCCGCCGTAGACGTTCGCCAACCGCGTCACCGCGACCGGAAGCTCGAACGTGTGCCAGTAGGACCGCGCGAGCAGATCGCCGGCCGCCTTCGAGACGTCGTAGGGATAGATCGGCTCCAGGGGCTGGCCTTCCTTGTAGGGCAACGTCTCGCTGCGCCCGTATGCCTTGTCCGAAGAAGCGACGATCACGCCCTCGACGTCGGCGAGCCGGCAGGCTTCGAGCACTGTCCAGGTGCCGCGGATGTTCGCCTCGAACGTCGCGGCCGGTGCGCTGATTGCGGTCCCGACGAGCGTCTGTGCGGCCAGATGAAAGACGCTGTCGACCTCGTATTCGCTGAGCGCTCGTGCGACCAGGCCCGTCTCACAGATGTCGCCGCTGACGACGTCGACGCGGTCCGCGAGTCCCAGCAGAGCCAGCGACGAGATCGCAGGCTCGTCGCGGCGCACCGCCACCACCCGCGCTCCCCCTTCGAGCAGCGCCTTGATCAGCCACGAGCCGATCAAGCCGTAGCCGCCGGTGACGAGCACAGCGTGGCCTGAGAGATCCGGTGTCACGAGCTCCAGAGCTTCCATGGGGCGTTCCCGGTGGCCCACAGATCGCCGAGCTCGATCGCATCCTTATAGGTGTCGAGGCAGTCCCAGAAGCCGTCATGGCGGAAAGCTCGCAACCGACCGGCGCGCGCCAAGGCCGCGAGCGCATCCTGCTCGAGCGAGCTGTCCGGCTCGAGCGAGTCGAGCACCGATGGCTCAAAGCAGAAGAACCCGCCGTTGACCCAGTGCTCGCTACGAGGCTTCTCGACGAAATCCCTGACGACGCCATCTCCGTTCAGCTCGGCGACGCCAAACTGGAGCCGTGGGCGGACCACGGTCATCGTCGCCTCGGCGCCGTGTCCGCTGTGCCAGGCGAGGAGAGCAGCAAGATCGATGTCGGCGACGCCGTCCGCATATGTCGCGCAGAAAGGCTGGTCCGCCAGCGCTGCGGCGGCCGCGAGGAGCCTCCCGCCCGTCGGGGTGTGCTCGCCGGTGTACAGGCACCGCAGCTGGGTCCCCTCTGGCCAGCTCTGCCCCTCGACGTACGCCTGCACCTGCTCGGCGCGGTGCCCGGTCAGCAGCACGAAGCTCCGGAACCCCTGCGCGAGGTAGATCTGCATGACGTGCCACAGGATCGGACGACCGCCGATCTCGACCAGGGGCTTGGGGAGCGCGGGCGTCGCCTCCTGTAGGCGCGTGCCCCGGCCACCGCACAGGATTGCCACAGTAGGTCGATCGTCGGCCACCGGGGCGGCATTATCGTGGGCAGCCGGGAGGGCTAGGATCAGAGCGGATGGGCACAGCGCTGGCACCGGAGATCTTCAAGGCCTACGACATCCGCGGGGTCGCGGGCAGCGAGATCGACCCCAAAGCGGCTGAGCTGATCGGCCGAGCTTTCGCACGGGTAATCGCGGAACAGGAGGGCAAGGCGACCACCAAGCTCTGTCTGGGTCTCGGACGGGACATGCGTCTGACTGCCCCGGAGATGGCCGCGGCGTACCGGGAGGGGATGTGCAGCGAGGGGGCAACCGTCCTGGACGGCGGACAGATCGGCACGGAGATGCTCTATTTCCTGGTCGGATCCAAGGATCTCGACGGCGGCCTGATGTGCACCGCCTCGCACAACCCGAAGCCCTACACGGGAGCGAAGCTCGTCGGGCGCGGCGCGATCCCGCTCTCGGGCGATTCCGGGATCCAGGACGTGCGCGCCAAGATCGAGGCTGGACTTGGCGAGGCGCCGGGGGGCGGCCGGGCCGAGGAGATCTCGCTGTACGAGGACTTTCAGCGCGAGGCTCTCGGGTTCATCGACCCCCGGGCGGTCAGCCCCCTGCGGGTCGTGGTCGACGGCGGCAACGGCATGGCCGGACCGATGGTCGGCCCGGTCCTCGAGAAGCTGGGGCTCGAGCTCGAGGAGAACTACTGGATCCCGGACGGCAATCTCCCCGACCACGAGCCAAATCCGCTGCTGCCCGAGAACCGCGAGTTCATCATGCGGGAGGTCAAGGCCAGGGGCGCCGATCTGGGAATCGCCTGGGATGGGGATGCCGATCGCTGCTTCTTCATCGACCACACCGGAGCTTTCGGCGACGGCGACTTCATCACCGCGCTGCTCGCCGAGTCGATGCTGAGCAAGGAACCGGGAGCGACGATCCTCTACGACGTTCGCGCCAGCCGGGCGGTGGCGGACACCGTGGAGCGCGCTGGGGGCCGCGCACTGATGAATCGAGTCGGCCACGCGTTCTTCAAGCCCCGGATGCGCCAGGAGCATGCAGCGTTCGGGGGCGAGGTCTCAGGTCATTACTATTTCCGCGATTTCTATTGCGCCGACTCGGGGACGCTCCCGGCGCTGCTGATCCTCGAGCTGATCTCGGCTCGCGGATCCAGCTTGTCGGAGCTGCTCGAGCCTTACCGTTCGCAGTACTTCATCTCCGGAGAGATCAACTCAGAGGTGGACGACCAGGACGCCAGACTCGAAGAGCTCTCCGCTCGCTACGACGACGGCCGCCAGAGCCGCCTCGACGGCCTGTCGGTCGACTACAACGACTGGCACTTCAACGTCAGGCCGTCCAACACCGAGCCGCTGCTGCGGCTGTGTCTCGAGTCGCTGCGCTCCCGCGAGGACATGGAGCGCCGCCGAGACGAGGTGCTCACGGTGATCCGTTCGTGAGCTCCGCGGAGAGCGCGGCGGCCGAACAGGACGCCGCCCTCGCCCGCGCCGCCGATAGCGGCATCCACACACTCCCGATCCCGACGCCGTTTCTCGTCGGTCGGGTCAACTGCTATCTGATCGAAGATGAGCCACTGACGCTGATCGACACCGGCCCGAACTCCGGGAAGTCGCTCGACGAGCTGGAGCGCGCCCTTGCGGAGCACGGGCACGCAGTGCAGGACATCGGCCTGATCGTCCTCACCCACCAGCACATGGATCACCTGGGTCTGCTCGAGATCCTCGCGCGCCGCTCCGGCGCGGACGTCGCTGCCATACACCTGCTCACCGAGTACCTCAGGGATTTCGCCGACAGCGCCGCAGCCGACGACGATTTCGCTCAGAAGGTGATGCGTAGGCACGGGGTCCCGGAGGATCTGGCCGCAGCTCTCGGCTCGGTGGGCGCCGCGTTCCGTGCCTTTGGCTCGCCCGGGACGATCACCCGCCAGCTTCACGACGGCGATGAGATCGAGCTCCGTGACCGGCGGCTGCGAGTCCTGCACCGTCCGGGACACAGTCCGTCTGACACGATCTTCTGGGACGAGGAACGAAGGATGGCGTTCGCCGGCGACCATCTCCTGGCGCATATCTCGTCCAACCCGCTGATCTCGCGCCCCTTGTCGGGCGAGCCAGGGGCCGATAGGCCCCGTGCGCTGATCCAGTACATCGACTCGATGCGCGCTACTCGGGCCTTGCCGCTCGAGCTGGTGCTGCCTGGGCACGGACCTCCGATCACCGATCACGCCGAGCTTATCGACGAGCGCCTGCGGCTTCACCAGCGCCGAGCCGAGAAGATCCTCGAACTGCTCGACGGGCAGCCCCTCAGCGCCTACGACCTGGCGGTCGAGATGTGGGGCAACGTCGCCGTCACGCAGGCCTACCTCACTCTCTCCGAAGTGCTAGGCCATCTCGACGTGCTGCTCAGCGAGGGACGGATCGCCGAGGTCGACTCTGGTCCGGTAGCCCTGTTCGCCGCCGCGTAGGCGGTCGAGCCGCCACCGCGGACGCGCTCAGGCACAGTAGAAACCACCGACCGCGAGTCCGGGTCAATCCGCAGTCCCGGATGGCGGGAACACCGGTCGCGCAAGTGCAGCCAAGTGCCGATTCGACGAGGAATGGTGAGCCGGGAAGAAGGTGACGGAGAGCTCGAGCCCTCGCCGCAGGGACCGACGGCCGCATCAGAGCAGGTCACGCGCGACTTCCCCAAGTTGCTCGAGCGTTTGCCGGCGATCGTCTACATCGCCGATCTCGGCGCTGACGGGTCTTGGCACTACGTGAGCCCGCAGGTCGAGGCGATTCTGGGGTTCTCGCCCCGGGAATGGCTGGCCGACCCCACCTTCTGGCGCAGCCGTCTGCATCCGGAGGATCGCGATCGGGTGTTGAGCGAGGAGTCGGAGGACGCAGGCGAGGGAATGGATGGGCCTCCCACCGAGTACCGCATGTTTCATCGCGATGGCTCCGTCGTCTGGCTAAGCGACCAGGCGATGCTGGTCCGAGATCGAGACGGGAAGATGCGCTGGCACGGGGTGATATCGGACATCACCGCCCGCAAGCATGCCGAGGCCGAGCTCGAGCGGCGCGCCGCGCAGCAGGGGGCGGTGGCGCTGCTCGGCGAGCATGCCCTGGAGGGAGCAAGCACCTCTGAGCTGATGCACGAGGCCGTGGGCGCCGCGGCGCGATTGTTGGATGTGGAGATGGCCTGTGTGGCGGAGCTCCTCGCCGAGGAGGACTGCATGGCGGTTCGGGCCGAGTTCGGCACCGACGGGATGTCGTTCGGGAAGGCGCGCCTTCCCGCTGGGGCGAGCTCTCAGGCCGGGTTCACCGTGCTCAGCGGCAAGCCAGTGGTCGTCCGCGACTGGCGGGAGGAGAAGCGTTTCAGCCGCTCGCCCGCGCTTCGCGGGCTCGGAGTCCGCAGCGGGCTTACGGTCATGATCGAAGGACGGCGCGAGCCATTCGGCGTCCTGGCGGTTCAATCGCTCGCTGTCCGCCCCTACGGCACTGGTGACATCGACTTCCTGCAGTCGCTCGCGAACGTCCTTGCGGACGCGCTGGACCGCCACGCGATCGAGGACGGCATCCGCCACCGCGCGCTTCACGATCCCTTGAGCGGTCTGCCGAATCGTGTGCTTTTCCTGGACCGTCTCGAGCATGCGCTGGCACGCGTCGGCCGTCGTGGGTCGATGGCGGCGATCCTGTTCCTCGACCTCGATCACTTCAAGCTCGTCAACGACAGCCTCGGGCATCACGTCGGGGACGAGCTGCTGACTGCGACAGCTCCGAGGCTTCGCCAGGCCATTCGGGCCACCGACACCGTCGCGAGGTTCGGCGGCGACGAGTTCGGGATCCTCCTCGAGGACATTGCCGGCGAGCATGAAGCGATCGAGATGGCCGAGCGCATCGCCGCGACCTTCACGCGCCCATTTGTTCTCGCCGGCAACGAGCACTTCGTCACCGCGAGCGTGGGCATCGCGATCGCCCGTGGCGGGGAGCTCGCGCCGGAGCTGATCCGCGATGCCGACGCGGCGATGTATCGCGCGAAGGAGCGTGGCAGGGCCCGCTACGAGCTGTTCGACGAGATCATGCGCGGGCGCGCGATCGCTCGGCTTCGGGTCGAGAACGACCTGCGCCGAGCGCTCGAACGCGACGAGCTGCGGCTCGATTACCAGCCCGTCGTGTCATTGCGCGACCACTCGATTGTCGGCCTCGAGGCCTTGGTCCGATGGGACCATCCGGAGCGCGGCGTGGTGATGCCGAACGAGTTCATCTCGGTCGCCGAGGAAAACGGGATGATCGATCAGATCGGGCGCTGGGTGCTCGATCGAGCCTGCAGGCAAGCGGCGAGGTGGTGCAGCTTGCGTCCCGATTGCGCGCCGATCGGCATCTCGGTCAACCTGTCCGCCGTCCAGGTCGGCAAGCGCGATCTCCCCGACATGGTTGCGACCGTGCTGCGCGCGACTGGGCTCGACCCCGCCTGCCTCAACCTGGAGATCACCGAGACGGTGATGTTGCGCGACATCGAGCCTCTCACCGACGTTCTGCGTGCGCTGAAGGCACTCGGCGTGCGCCTGGCGCTCGATGACTTCGGGACCGCCTACTCCTCCCTTGGCTACCTGACCCACCTTCCGCTCGACACGCTGAAGATCGACCGCTCCTTCGTCGATGGCCTCGGAACCGAGCGCCGGGACACTGCGATAACCGAGGCGATCGTCGCGATGTCGCGCGCCCTATCCCTCAACGTCGTGGCCGAGGGCGTCGAGACACAGCTCCAGGTGGATGAGCTCGTCCGCCTGGGCTGTCAGCTCGCGCAGGGATTTCACTTCTCTCGGCCCGTGCCGGCGCGGGAGATAACGAGCATGTTGCGAGAAGGGCCTCGCTGGGCGGCGTCGGTGGGACAGCGCTGAGCCGCGCCCCGGTTCGCGCTTGGGGCGACGTGCGAGTATCTGGGAGCGTGGCCGCGATAGAGCGAGAACGAGGATCGGCGCCAGCGAGCCTGCGCGCCAGGCTGGAGCGTCATCTCCCCTACTGGGGGCCGCAGCTGATCGTCCTGTCCGCCATCCTGCTCGATCTGTCGCTTCCCACCCGGGTGACGATCGGACCGTCTTGGTTGCTTCCGGCGGTCGAAGGCTTGCTGCTGTCCGGCCTGGTGATCGCCTCTCCCCAGGGGCATGTCCGCCACTCCCCGACGCGCCGGAGAGTGGCACTCGCAATGACGGCGCTCGTCAGCGCGACCAACGCGGTCTCGCTCGTGCTGTTGTGCCTTCACCTGGTCAACAATGGTTCCCACACGAGCGGCCGCGCGCTGATCCTCGCTGGTGTCGTGCTCTGGGTCACCAACGTGCTGCTGTTCGGCCTCTGGTACTGGGAGCTCGACAGAGGGGGCCCCGTCGCCCGGGCCACAGGCGAACCCGATTACCCTGACTTCCTGTTCCCGCAGATGGCCGAGCCTCGGTGGTCGCCCGCAGGCTGGAGGCCCGGACTGATCGACTACCTGTACGTGTCGTTCACAAACGCCACGGCGTTCAGCCCCACCGACACGATGCCCCTAACGTCGAGCGCCAAAGCGTTGATGAGCGCGCAGTCGCTCACCGCCCTGGTGACGATCGGGCTGGTGGTGGCGCGTGCGGTCAACGTCCTTGGCCCCTAGGCGGCTACGGTTTCCACATGCACCCGCCCGGTACTGACTCCGGTCGCCGCCCCAGGCGCAAAATCGACTGGGAGCTCGTGGCCTGCGGGTTTCGCGGCCACGTGCTGATCGGCACCGACGCCGCCGAGCTCAGGCCGGAAGATCACCACCTTGCCCGCGAGACTGCGACGCACCGCTGGTACCGCTGCCTGCGCTGCGACAGCTGGCTGCCGCTCAGCCACCCAGAGGCAGCCGCCAGGCGACATCCACCCGAGCGGGACGGGATCGAGGTGCCCCTGCGGGGCAAGGCGCTGCGAGACAAGGTCGTCCTCCGCCTGATCGCCGTCGACCGGGCGTTCCACTTCCTGGTGCTGGGGCTGCTCGGGATCGCGGTGCTGCTGTTCGCCTCAAACCGGCTGACGCTGAGGACCGACTTCTACCGCGTTCTGGCAGCTCTGCAGGGAGGCGTCGCCGGCGGCCCGGTGCAGGCCTCCGGCCACGTGGGGATCCTTCACGAGCTCGACCGCCTGTTCTCGCTCAGTTCCGGCACGCTGACCGAGGTCGGGATCGCGTTGCTCGCATACGCGGCGCTCGAGGGCGCGGAGGCGGTCGGGCTGTGGTTCGCCAAGCGATGGGCCGAGTACCTCACCTTCGTCTCGACGACGATCTTTCTGCCCCTCGAGATATACGAGATAGTTCACCGCGGAACGGTGCTGAAGGTGCTCGGCTTCCTGATCAACCTCGCCGTCGTCGTCTACCTGCTGTATGCCAAGCGGCTATTCGGGCTGCGCGGAGGAGGGAAGGCCGAAGAGCGTGCCCGTGCCCGCGATATGGGCTGGGAGGCGATCGAGCGCGTCACTCCCCCACCCCCGATGCCCGCGGGCTGAGTATGGGCGTTAGTCAGGTCAGCCTCGATCGTGATGCGCTCGAGCGCGAGACTCACCAGATCGGGACCGAGCTGGCGGCGGCTTTTCCATCGGGCGCCCGTCATCCCATGCGAGCGCTCGACTCCCGAGCGATGGAGCTTGCCTCATCGGACGGCGAGCTCAAGGCGGCACTGTTCAGATTCGTCGACGTGACGCCGGCGTGCAGATCGCTGGACGATCTCGCTCGGCACTTGCGCGATTTCCTCGAGGAGGTGCCGGACGCCCCGCCGCCAATTGCCGCCGCGATGCGCATCGCCCACACCAGGGCGGGGCGCACCGCGCTCGGTGCCGCGGCGGCTGCGGGAGTCAAGCACATGGCGCACAGGTTTATCGTCGCCGAGAGCCCGGCCGCCGCGCGCGGGGGGCTGCGCGGCTTGTGGGTCAATGGTGTAGCGAGCTCGGTCGACCTTCTGGGTGAGGCGACCGTCACCGAATCGGAGGCTGATCACTACGCCGCGCGCTGCGCTACCGCCCTCGAGGAGATCGCGGTGGCTTCGCGGCGGTGGCCTGACAGGCCGATGCTCGAGCAGGACGGCTCGGGACCGATCCCGCGCGCCAACGTGTCGGTCAAGGTGTCGGCGCTAACGCCACTGCTGCGGCCCGACGCGCCGGAGCTCGGGCGCCTCGACGCCGCCGGAAGGCTCCGCCCGCTACTGACGCACGCCCGCGAGCTGGGGGCGCATGTCCACATCGACATGGAGTCGCTCGACTCGCGCGAGGCGGTGCTCCAGCTGGTGCTCGACGTGCTCTCTGAGCCGGAGCTCCGGGACGGGCCGTCGGTGGGCCTGGTGCTCCAGGCATATCTGCGGGACTCACCCGACCAGCTCTCGCAGATCCTCGAATGGGCAGCGGCCATCAAGCGAACGCCGCCGCTTCAGATCCGGCTGGTCAAGGGGGCGTACTGGGATCACGAGTTCGCGCAGGCCCGACAGCATGGCTGGCCGACCCCGGTGTTCGAGGTCAAGGCCGAGTGCGACCGCAACTTCGAGGAGCTGACCCGCCGGCTGCTCGCGGCACGTCCAACCGTACGGGTCGCCGTCGCCTCGCACAACCTGCGCTCGGTCGCGCACGCGATCGCCGCGAGCAGGCTACTGGGCGGTGAGGACCGTGACCTCGAGCTTCAAGTGCTGCGAGGACTGGGCGACGAGCTCCAAGAGGCGCTCGCCTCCCAGGGCCTCAGGGTCAGGGCCTACTGTCCCGTCGGCGATCTCGTCGCGGGGATGGCCTATCTGGTCCGGCGGCTGCTGGAGAACACCAGCAACGAGTCATTCCTCTCCGAGCAGGCTCGGGGCACACCGCTCGAAGAACTGCTCGCAGCGCCCTAGCACCCTGGGGCGATCCCAGAAGATGGCTGGTAACCGTCCGCGTCAGTTCGCGGGATGTAACCCCAGAAATTGCGGGCAAATCCCCCGCAGACCACCTCAACTGTGGCGCCCTACGCGGGGTGCTTACCCGGACGTTCTTGGGGAGCTACAGGACGTCCGGGTCGCGGACCACGGTCTCCCGGCGCCGCACCACGCCCGTCTGCCGCCGATCGGCCCACACGGTGATCCACAGGAGCGAGATCACAAGACCGACGATCCCGACGATCATCAGGATCAGACCGATGGTGTGGATGTTGAACCCGCGAGTGCTGACGCTGACCGCAAATCGTAGGATCGCGCCCAGGGCAACGAGAAAGATCGAGGTTCCCAGACCCATGAATAGCCTCCATTTCGCGTAGGTGTTGACGCTCCCACGCACCGCGCCCATGTGAGCATCGTGCTCACATGCGTAGATAAAGGCTTCCCGCGCAGCGGGGGAGCGAAACTGCTCCTCAGCAGCTGTTAACGTCGCTGCTCCGTGTCCGATCTCCCTCCTTTCGCCAATCAGCCGGTGCTCGAGCTACGCCGCGCGGCGGTCAGAGCGCAGCTCGGCGATGCGCTCGACAGCCTCGATGCTCAGCTACCGCTGAGCGTTCCGGCGACGATCGGCGATGACTCGCGCTCCGGCGATGAGCTGGCGAGCGCAGATCCCGGAGACCCTGACCGCTTGGTCGCCCACAGCCCTCGAGCAGGCGACTCCGACATCGCCGCGGCGATTGAGAGCGCTCAGCGAGGGTTCGCGGATTGGGGCTCCCGGCCTGCCGGCGACCGCGCCCAAGCGCTGATCGGGGCGGCCCAATGGATGCGCGACCGGCGGCTGGAGCTCGCCGCACTCGAGGTCCGTGAGTGTGCGAAGCCGTGGCGTGAGGCGGACGCCGACGTGTGCGAGGCGATCGACTTTCTCGAGTACTACGCCCGCGGAGCGCTCGAGCTCGACCAGGGGGTGGAGCTGCTTCAGGTTCCCGGCGAGCGCAACGAGCTCGACTACTTCCCGCGCGGCGTGGCAGCGGTGATCTCGCCGTGGAACTTCCCGATGGCGATCCCGTGCGGCATGACGGCCGGGGCGCTCGCCACCGGGAATACGGTCGTCCTCAAGCCGGCCGAGCAGTCGCCCGCATGCGCGCTGATGGTGGTCAAGGCACTCCGAGCCGGCGGCGTGCCGGCGGATGCGCTGGCGCTACTTCCGGGCGAGGGTGAGGCCGGTGCGGCCCTAGTCCGCCACCCCGATGTGGCGACGATCGCGTTCACGGGATCGCTTCCCGTCGGGCTCGAGATCGTTCGCGCCGCCGGCGAGACAGCCGACGGCCAGCGCCAGATCAAGCGCGTCGTGGCTGAGCTCGGCGGTAAGAACTGCGTGATCGTCGACGCCGATGCCGACCTCGATGAGGCGGTGCCGGCGATTGTCTCCTCCGCCTTCGGCTATGCGGGCCAGAAGTGCTCGGCGGCCGCTCGTGTCTTGGTCCACGAAGCGATCGCCGATCAGCTGATCGAGCGGGTATCGGGCGCGGTCCGGGTGCTCGTGGTGGGACAGGCCAGCGAGCTCCCGACAGAGGTGCCGCCGGTGATCGAGGCCTCCGCGCAGGAGCGAGTCGCACGCTACGCGGAGCTCGCCGCGAGTCAGGGACGCGTCGCCGCGCCGGTGCAGGAAATCCCCGACCGGGGGTGGTTTTACCCGCCGACGATTGCCACCGAACTCCCGCCTGACTCGCCGGTGCTTCTGGAGGAGATCTTCGGCCCTCTGCTGGCGATCGAGCGTGTCAAAGACGTCGACCATGCCTGCGACGTGGTGGACGGACTGCGGTTTGCGCTCACCGGCGGCCTGTTCGCGCGCGACCCCGCGACGGTGCGGTACGTCCGCCGACGGACCCCCGTCGGCAACCTGTACGTCAACCGCGGGATCACCGGAGCGATGGTGGGACGTCAGCCGTTCGGCGGCAATCGCCTGTCAGGGACCGGCAGCAAGGCCGGGGGACCAGACTACCTGCGCCATTTCGTCGAGCCCCGGGCTGTGAGCGAGAACACGATGCGTCACGGCTTGGTCGTATGAGAGGCATTTAGTTCCGGCGCTTAGCTGCCGATGACTGGGATAGCCAATGATCGTGCTCCCCGAGGCTTGGAAGCTGATCGCCGCCGCCGGACTGGCGGCGCTGATCTTCGCGAGCGTGCTGGCAAAGGCACCGGCGCGCTTCAGTGCAGCCTCCGAGCCCCAGAAGCTGGTGATCGCCTCGCTGGCGCTGTATGCGGTCGGCGCAGCCGCTTGGGCGACCGGGCACCTCCGGCTGGCCACGATCCTGTTTGGCACCGGGATCGGCACGGCCGCCCTCGGAGCATGGCTGTCACGGGCGGCCGACGGCCGCGAACGACTCCGAATGGCCGACCCGGGACCCTCAGAGGACCCAAACGATCCGGGCGGCGCGCAGCTGTTCGATTGGGAAGCGTTCGAGCGCGAGCTGCTGGACTACACCTCGCGCGAGCGCGAGCCGGCCGGACTTCCTGACTCTTAGCGCTCGCCGTTCATCGCCAGCAGCAGCTCGTGCAGCCGCGTCTCCCCCGTGAGCTCCGGGTGAAAGGCCACCGCAAGGATCCGCCCTTGACGAATCGCTACCGGATGCTCGTCCACACTGCCCAACACCTGCACCTGCGGTCCGTGCTCCACCACCCAGGGAGCGCGAATGAACACGGCGTGAAACGGACCGCCTGACACGCCCTCGAGCTCCAGGTCGGTCTCGAACGAGCGCAGCTGACGCCCGAACGCGTTGCGCGCCGTCGTGATGTCGAGGACGCCAAGATGCTCCCGATCGAGCATGATCATCCCGGCGCACGTACCGAGCACCGGAGTGCCGGATGCAACCAGCGCACGCAGCGGCTCAGCGAGACCCTCGCGCTCGATGCCGAGCGTCATCACGGTCGACTCTCCGCCGGGGATGATCAGCGCATCGAGCTGCTCGAGATCGGCCGGCACACGGACTTCGCGCGCCTGCGCACCAAGCGAGCGCAGCGCCTTTGCATGAGCTTCGAAATCGCCCTGGAGAGCGAGCACCCCTACGACCTTCGACACGCCGGGCGGCGTCCGGGCGGCGCTGCTCACCAGCCGCGAGGCGCCAGCAGCTGCTCGCTTTCGAGCTTGGAGGTCTCGAGGCTGACCATCGCTTGACCGAGACCTGCCGACGCGGCCGCCACCCGAGCCGGATCCTGGAAGTGAGTTGTAGCCTCGACGATCGCGCGAGCGCGCCGCTCCGGATCCTCCGATTTGAAGATCCCGGATCCGACGAATGCTCCCTCCGCGCCGAGCTGCATCACGAGCGAGGCATCAGCGGGTGTCGCGATCCCTCCGGCACAGAACAGGACCACCGGCAGCCTGCCATCGGTCGCGACTCGCCGGACGAGCTCGAACGGCGCCTGCAGTTCTTTGGCCGCAGTGGCAAGCTCGGCGTCCTCGAGGGCCGTCAGCCTGCGGATCTCGCCCCAGATCATCCGCAGATGGCGGACGGCCTGGACGATGTCGCCAGTGCCGGCCTCGCCCTTGGAGCGAATCATGGCGGCGCCCTCGCCGATACGGCGCAGTGCCTCCCCCAGATTGGTCGCTCCGCATACGAACGGGACCTTGAAGGCCCACTTGTCGATGTGATTGGACTCGTCGGCCGGGGTTAGGACCTCGGACTCGTCTACATAGTCGACTTCGAGCGCCTCGAGTACCTGGGCCTCGGCGAAATGCCCGATCCGTGCTTTGGCCATCACCGGAATGCTCACTGCCTCTTGAATGCCCTGGATCATTTCCGGATCGGACATCCGAGCGACGCCGCCATCGCGGCGAATGTCGGCGGGAACGCGTTCGAGCGCCATCACGGCGGCCGCTCCTGCGTCCTCGGCGATCTTCGCCTGCTCAGGGGTGACCACGTCCATGATCACGCCGCCCTTCAGCATCTCTGCGAGACCGGCTTTGACAGTGAAGGTGGCTTCGTCGCGTGGCGTTGTGAAGTCGTCGGGCATCGCTCGTGAGTGTAGCCCCGATACCGTGTCCGACGTGGTCGACGCGGTGTTCGCACGTGCCGGCGAGCGGGTCCGCGCGAGCGAGCTCGCCCGCGGGCCATGGGACCGAGGCGCGCAGCACGGCGGCGCTCCAGCCGCCCTGCTGATTGGAGAGCTCGAGCGTTTCGACCCCACCCCCGAGCTTGCGCTAGCGCGTGTCACCTACGAGTTCGTGCGCCCTGTGCCGATCGGGGAGCTCGAAGTTCGGATCGAGCTGGTGAGGCCGGGCAGGCGCGTGAGGCTGCTGGAGGCGGCGCTTACCGCAGCGGGTGTCGAGGTGGTGCGAGCGCGGGCTCTCCAGGTCAGGCCGGCCGAGGTCGACGCTGTCAGTGGCGAAGGCGAGCCGGCGCCACCCGGGCCCGAGCAGGGGCACGAGAGCGTGCTGCCGGCGCCCTACCGCCCGATGTTCTCTCCCGATGCGGTCGAGATCCGCTTCGTCAGCGGCTCGTTCGGCGGCGGCCCGTGCATGGCCTGGTTTCGGCTCCGAGTCCCGCTCGTCGCCGGCGAGCAGCCCTCGCCGCTGCAGCGCCTCGCGGCGGCCGCCGACTTCGGCAACGGCATCAGCTCGACGCTCTCGTGGAACGAGTACCTGTTCTTGAACCCGGATCTCACGCTGTACGTGGAGCGCGAGCCGCAGGGCGAGTGGATCTGCCTGCGCTCGCAGACGCGGATCGTGGCCGGCGCGGGAGCGATCGCGGAGAGCGAGCTGTTCGATGAGCGGGGGCGAGTCGGCCACGCCACGCAGGCGCTCCTGGTGATGCGCCGCTAGTTGGCGCGCTCTCGCAGATAAGAGAGAAGGCCGCCGGCCACGAGGATCTCCCGTTCGTGCTCTGAGAAATCGTGACTGAGCGTGACCTCCTCGCCACCGTCTCCGATTCGGGCCGTGATCGTCTCCGCGCCGTCGGACAGTTCCCGCCTGACCTCGGGTAGGCACCAGAGCTGGCCGACCTCCGCGCGGTCATAGTCGGACGGATCGGCAAACGTCAGCGCCAGGATGCCCTGAGCGATCAGGTTTCGCCGATGGATTCGCGCGAACGACTTCGCGATCACCGCCTTCACCCCGAGCTGCAACGGCGCCAACGCAGCGTGCTCCCGTGAGGATCCCTGCCCGTAGTTCTCCCCCGCCACGATCAAGCCGCTCCCCCACTCCTTCAGCCGCTTGCGGAACTCGGGGTCGCGGTGGCGAAGGGTGAACTCGGCGATCGCGGGCACGTTTGACCGGTAGGCCATCACCTCGACCCCGTCGGGAGCTAGATCCCCGGTCGAGATGTTGTCAGGCTGGATCGTCGCGACCTTGGCCTCGAGTGACTCGGGGAGCGGCTTGTGCTCCGGAGGTCGCTTGATGTTCGGACCTCGAGGGATCTCGATCCGCTCCGCCTCTCGCTCGTCGGCCGGCGCGAAGATATGGACGTCCTCGACGTACGGGCGAAGCTCGGGGGCGGCCAGCAGCTCAGGAGGATCGCCGTACTCCCTGGGGTCCTCGATCTTTCCGCTGAGCAGCGAAACCGCTGCGACCGCGGGGGAGCACAGGAACACCGAGTCCTCCGGGGTTCCCGAGCGCCCAGGGAAGTTGCGGTTGAACGTCCGCAGCGAGTTGGCGTCCGATGGCGGCGCCTGGCCCATCCCCACGCAGGGGCCGCAGACCGGCTCGAGCATCCGAACGCCGCCCTCGACGAGCTGGCGGTACACGCCTGAGTCGGCGATCGCCATCAGGATCTGCCGCGAGCCGGGTGTCGCGGTGGCGGCGACGTCCGGGTGCACGATCTGTCCGCCACGGTCGGCGAGCACGGCGCCCGGCAGCGCGAGGTCTTGATAGCCCGAGTTGACTGAGGATCCGATGCAGACCTGAGCAACAGGAGTGCCGGCGACCTCCTCTACTCCGACGACGTTGTCAGGGTTGTGGGGCTTCGCGACAAGTGGTCCGAGTTCGCCCAGGTCGATCTCGATGCGCTCGTCGTACTCGGCGCCGTCATCGGCATGGCGCTCGACGAAATCAGCCTCGCGATCCTGGCCGACCAGCCATTCGCGGGTCTGTGCATCGGCGGGGAATATGCCGGCGGTGCCACCGAGGTCCGCCACCATGTTGGCGATCGTGGCTCGCTCGGGGACGCTCAGCTCGGCCGTGCCCCGACCGGTGAACTCGAGCACCTTGTTGTTACCACCGCTCGCGGTGAGCCGCCGGAGGAGCTGGAGGATGATGTCCTTGGCCTGTACCCAGGGGCGCGGGAGCGTGCCTTCGAGTCTCACCTCGACTATTTCCGGGCACGCGATCTCGTACGGGTGGCCGCCCAGCACGACCGCGACGTCCAGACCGCCCGCCCCGATCCCGAGCATCCCCATGCAGCCGGCTTGGGTCGTGTGCGAGTCGGCACCGAGCATGATCTGCCCCGGCTTACCGAAGCGCTCCATGTGGACGTAGTGGCTGATCCCGTTGCCCGGACGCGAGAAGTGAAGGCCGTACCTGCGGGCGAGCGCCTGGAGCATGCGATGGTCGTCGGGGTTCTTGTAGTCGAGCGCGACGACGTTGTGGTCGACGTACTGGACCGCCCGCTCGAGCCTGATCCTCGGTTCGCCGAGCTCCTCGAACTGCATCAGCGCCATCGTCCCGGTGGCGTCCTGGAGGAGCGCCTGATCCATCCGGATCGCGATTGGCCTACCGGGCCTCAGCTCACCCTCTGCGAGATGCTCGGTCAGGATCTGCCTGGTCAGGTTCGTGGGCATCGCAGCTGTAGAGATACCCGATCTGCGCCTGCGGCCAAGCCGCGGACACAGATTTGGCTCACAAAGAGCAGGTTCCGCTCGCGGTCGCGACCTGTGATCCGTCGCACATCGCGGCTGCGACGACGTGCGCGTCTTGCGTCCCGCGTGAGTCGAGCTCGGCGGTGAGATCGAGGAATGTCCCCACTGGAGCTACTCCAGTGATCGTCACCTCAAATGTCGATACCCGCGCGTCCGGTCCACACAGGAGCGAGATCGCCTCGCTCAGGGCGGCGGCAATCACGCCGGGGTGCGCGCGGCTCCGATCGGGGCCCTGGTGATCCTGCTTGATGAAACAGCGAGCCGTGAGCGACGCCGGATCGTCGGCTCGCTGCGCCTCGAGCAGCAGGCCGAACATGTTGCCCCGCCCGCAGCCGAAGCACAGCTCGTGATGCACCAGCGGCAGCGCGCCAGGCTCGGCTACTTCAGGCGGAATGCCTTGATCCGAATGTCGTACTGCTGGGCGTCCCTGGAGTAGACCCCGTAGGCGAGTGCCTGGATCAGCGATAGCAGCGCCGTGTGCGAGCGGACGAACGCCGGCGTGTTCGACGAGTAGTAGAGCCGGATCCGGGCCAGACGCGCGACCTCGGAGAGGGTCGCGTCGGTGATCGCGAGCGTGCCCGCCCTACGGTGGCGCGCGAGCTTCATCGTTCTGGTGATCAGCGGATGCGGCCGGCCGGCCGAAAGCCCGATCACCAGCGTGGTCTCGTCGATGCGGCTTAGCCTCCCGAGCGCTTCCTGCGAAGGACCCGCGACGATCTCCGCGCGTAGGTCGAGCAGCATCAACAAGTGGCGCAGGTAGCTCGCGAAGAACGCCATCTGATCGGTCCCCGCGATCAGGACCTTCTCGGCGGAGACGATCGCGTCGATCGCCGCCGCGACCTCGGAGCGCGAGACCTTATGGGCGGTGTCCTCGACGTTAACATGGTCGGCTGCGAGCGCAGCCTCGAATTCAGTGTGATCCAGCGAGAACAGGGGTGCGGTTGCCCCGAGCTGGCCAGGGGAACCGGCGGGACGGCGGCGGTACTCGTCCCGGGCTGCCTGCTGGAGTTCGGGGAACCCCTCGAACCCAAGCGCCTGCGAGAAGCGGACCACCGTGCTCGACGACGTGCTGGCGCGCCGGGCCAACTCCTCCGCGGTCTGAAACGCAGCCTCGTCGAGATGATCGACGATGTACTGCGCGACGTCTTTCTGCGAGCGGGAGAACTCGTCGAAGCGCGAGCGGATGTAGGAAGAGAGCGCCTGGTGGCCATGGGTGACCTCCGGTGTCGCGGTCGAGCTCGCTTGCTTCATGGGCAGGCGTCTGTTTCGACGCCTGCGGCCGGCCTTCCTTCACGGCGTCGCTCGTCACCGGTGATTCATGCCCCTCGACGGTGCCTGTAGCGGCCGATCCTCAGGCTTGGCGGCGGCGGTGCTCCTGGTTCTCCCGGCGCTCGGCGAGCACCTGGGCGACGATGTAGAGAATCAGCAAGTTCACGATCACGCCGATCCCGCCGAAGGTCACAAGCAGGGCCAGGGTCTGGCCAAGAGCAGCGTTGGCGAGCAGCGTCATATCGCCGAGAGCGTACCTCACCCGCCGCCCGCCGGGCGCATGCGCTGTCCGGGCTGGTAGCTTCGCCTCGAGCTCCGCAGAGGGCCCGGTAGCTCAGTTGGTAGAGCAGCGGACTCATAATCCGTGGCGCGCAGGTTCGAGTCCTGCCCGGGCCATCTTGGATTACCCCAGCCCTGGGTCAGGGCCGTCCAGGCGATAGCGCTGGTGCGCACACGGAGATCCACGGCTCGCGGGGAACTGGATTCTCCCTCAGCGCTCAAGGTCGCACCCGGGGCGACGGTCAGCGTGTGGCTTGAGGCGTGACACGCGCCTGCGCGGGGGACAACTCTCGAAACCGTAGAACGAACTGCGCGCCGCCGCCGCCCATGCTGAGCGCGTCCACGCTTCCGCCCATCGCGGTCATGAGCTCCTTGACGATCGCCAAGCCGAGCCCGGAGCCAACCGGCCGCTCGCTGCGATACCGACGATGTAGATAGAAGCGCTCGAACGCCCTGGGAATGTCATCCTCGGCGAGCCCTGGGCCTGTGTCGGTAACCGACAGCAGCGCGGGCGCCGCGGTAACCACCACCGATCCGCCGGCCGGCGTCACGCGTAGCGCATTCTCGACGAGGTTCGAGACCGCCTGCAGCATCCGATCCTCGTCGCCAAGCGCCAGCGGCGTCCCACTTTGCGAACTGGTCAGACTGACTCCCACCTCCTGGGCGCGAGGAGCATGGCGCTCGACCGCCTGATCGGCGATCACGCCGAGGTCCACAAGGTCCCGCGCAACGCTGAACCCGGGGCGCCCGAGGCGAGCCAGATCCAGCAGGTCGACCACAAGCCGCTCCAGGCGATCGGCCTCGGCTCTGATGACCCGTGCGCCATCGGCAGAAGCGACGGCATCTTCGACGAGCGCCTCTGCGTACCCCCGAATCGACGTCAAGGGGGTCTTCAGCTCGTGGCTGACCGATTCCAGAAACTGCCTCTGCGACTCTCGAGCGTGGGTCAGCTCGGCCGACATCTCGTTGAAGGCAACTCCGAGCCCCGCCAACTCGTCCTCGCCGGCGATCGGTACTGCCACTGCGTGGCCTGAGCTGAGCTGGCGCGTCGCCATCGAGAGCTCCCGGATCGGACGCGTCAAGCGCCGAGCCAGCAGGTACGAGAGGATCACGGCGAGGAGCGCCCCGCCCAGCCCCGCCAGAATCAGACTCGCGAGGAACGGCCGCCACTCGCCGAATGCGATCCGGGCCGCGCGCACGAGAACGATCCTTCCCGCCGTCGCGGCTGGTCGCGCGGCGTAGATGTAGTCGCGTCCACCGGCGCTTGTGGTCCCCTCCCCGAACGAGCGGCCTGGGATCGCCGCGATGACCTGTGCGGCGAGGGTCGCCGGAAGCCGTCTCAAGCGCCCCGCACCGACACGGTAGACGAGGGCGCCCGAGCCGAAGGCGCCGGACGTACTCCCGGCTGTCGCAGCCACGGCGTCCGCCTGGGTCTCGAGCGCAGCCAGCCGCTGCGCCGCGATCCGCTGGCGCACCAGCACCACGGCGACCCCGACCGTCAGAGCACACGACGCGATCGCCGCGAACGCCAGGTAGCCGAGCACGCGACGGCGTAACGTCACCGGCTCACCTTGTAGCCGAGTCCGCGGACCGTGCGGATCAGCTCGGACAGACCGAGCTTCTTACGCAGCTGCGCGACGTGGACTTCCACAGTCCGCGTTTCGCCGGGGGAGGCGAACCCCCATACCGATTCCAGCAGCTGATCCCTGGTCACGACCTGACCCGCGTGGCGGACCAGGTACTCGAGCAGCTCGAACTCGCGCAGCGTGAGCTGCACTTCGCGACCATCGACGTGGACCTCCCTGGCGGAGCGGACGAGGGTCAGTGGGCCGATCGCAACAATGTCGTCGACCGCTGTGGGAGTACTCGCGCGGCGGAGGACTGCCTTCACGCGCGCAGTCAGCTCCCGCGGCGAGAACGGCTTCGACACGTAGTCGTCAGCGCCGAGCTCGAGCCCTACCACGCGATCTGGTTCCTCGTCTCTCGCGGTAAGCATGATCACAGGCACCCGATGCGCTATGCGGCGGCACACCTCGAAGCCGTCGATCCCAGGCAGCCCGATGTCGAGGACCACAAGCTTGATCGGATGGCGCCCGAGCTCAGCCAGCGCCGCCTCGCCGGAACCCACCCACAGCACTCGATAGCCCTCTCGCTCCAAGTATGTCCTCAGCAGCGCGCCGATGTTCGGCTCGTCCTCGACCACCATGATCGTTGCGCCCATGGACCAGATCCTAGGTCCGTAGCGGCACACCGAGACGCGCTTCTTACATGCCTCTGACATTCGGCTGACCACTGGCTTGTAGCCGTCTGGAACGCTCCTGACCGAAATCCAGCCAAGGAGGTCTCAGATGAAGCACATACGCAGGCACACCAAGGTCATCGCGCTGTGCGCGAGCTGCGCCGCGCTTGGAGCGGCAGCCAGCGCAATCGCCACCGCGGGCGCCGCCACCGGGAGCTCGCCACGCTCTGGCGCGGCAGCACGGACGGGGCGGCTCTGGCGAGGCGTGGCTCGCCACTCCGTGCATGGGAACCTCGTGGTCTCGTCCAAGAGCGGGTTCGCGACGGTGACTTTCGACCGGGGATTCATCCAGTCCGTCAACGGTCAACAGATCACGATCGCTGACGGGACGAAGCACGCGACGTACAAGACGTTCACGCTAACGATCCCCGGTACCGCCAGCGTGCTCGAGAACGGCCGGCGGGCGAGTCTCTCCGATCTGAGAAGCGGCCAGCACATCCTGGTGGTACAGGGTCCTGGTCGGACCCTCGTTATCGCGCGCAACCGAACCGCTTCGTGACCTAAGCCGGTCCGGTCGCCGACACCGGTGGCCGGACCGTCCTCCGGGCGGTACCTTTCCTCGGTGCCCGTGAGGGTCCAGGCCGGGTTCGATCTGCTCCGGTTGTTGCTGCTGCTGTTGGTGTTCGCGGTGGCGTTGGCACCTATCCTCCTGCGATGGGGTCAGGGTCCCCCTGCGGGCCGTCCAGATTCAGGCTCGGACGGCGGCCCTGGAAACGAGCCGCCGCCGCCGCGAATCCCACCGCGAGCTCCGCGAGGCGGCATTCCGCTACCGCACGCCGAGCAGTCAACGGTGCGAGTCCGCGATCACCATCGCCTCTGCGATTGCCTGCCTTCGCGCCAGAAGGCCCGCCCGTGAACCTGAGGGCGCTCCGGCACGTACGCGCCCCTGAGGGCTGACTCGCCGGGATTGCGGCGTCGAGTTGGCATCCTCGCGGACCGGGGAGCCGAGCGGGAAGGTCACGTGGTCGGGCTCTACGGCCGAGGGTAGGAGATCTGTAGAGGTCGAACAAACGCGGCCAACCTGCGCGGCAGCGATAGGCCGCGGATACCCTCGAGTGCATGGGATCGCGGTTCTGCCAGTGCATGGCGGCCGGGGCATCACCCGGAATGCTCAGCGTCATCATCCTCCTCGCGCTAGTGACGATCGCGGCGGCGGTGCTCATCGCGCTGGTCCTCGGGCGGCGCAAGGAGCCTCCACCCGGCCGCTCAGATCCCGATTCCGATGGCGGCCCCGGCACAGACCCACCTCCCCGCCCCACGCCAGAGGCTCCGCGAGGCGAGTTGCCTCTGCCCGATGGCGCTCCCGCGCGAGCGCGATTGCGCGACCATGCGCGGCTCGCTGACCGGCTCCCGGCCCGCCAGCGGCGCCCGGCTCGAGAGCCTGAACGCTATCCGGTCAGGCTCGTCTGCAAGTAGACGGACGCCCGCGGATGTGACGCGGACTCGACTCCTTGGGTAGAGCTCCAAGAGTGAGCATCGATCTCAGCGTGCCGTCGGTCGAGCTCCTGCACGAGCGACGCAGCGAGAAATGGGCGCTGTTCGAACGCGACGTGCTGAGCGTGACGATCGCCGAGATGGACTATCCGCTGGCGGAGCCGGTGGCTCAGGCGTTGCGGGCTGCGATCGGTCGCCACGGCCTTGGCTACGCGCCGCCGGCCCCAGCGTCGCTGCGCCGCGCGTTCGCCGGATTCGCGGCTCGGCGGCTGCGTTGGGTGGTCGACGAGGGGCAGGTCACACTGGCGGGGGATGTGATGCAGGGGCTGGTGGAGCTGTGCCGAGCGATCTGCGCACCGGGAGATTCGGTGGGTTTCGCAACGCCCGCCTACCCCCCGTTCTTCCGAGAGCTGCCGCGCGCCGGTGTCGCGCTCACCGGGATCGACCTGCACCGCGACGGCGCCCTCGAGCTCGACGCGCTCGACGCGGCGCTGAACGCGGGCATCCGCGTATTGGTGCTGGTCAACCCCCACAATCCGACAGGCCTTGTGCTGTCCCGCTCCGAGCTTGCGATGATCGCCGAGCGGTGCGCGGAGCGCGAGGTGTGGGTGCTGGCGGATGAGATCCATGCGCCACTGACGCTCGCCGGCGCGAGGCACACGCCATGGCTCGAGGTCTCCGACGCCGCCCGCGACCGCGGCATTGCCCTGACCTCCGCGTCCAAGGCGTTCAACCTGCCGGCACTCAAGGCGGCCTTGATCGTGACCGCCGGCACCCGCGCTAGGGAGTTGGTGGCATCGCTCGCCGAGTTGCACGACCACGCCGGCCTGCTGGGGGTCATCGCCGCGGAGGCTGCCTTCACCGACGGAGACGATTGGCTGGATGCCGTGATCGACCAGCTCGATCGAAACCGCGAGCAACTAGAGCGGGAGCTGCCTCGCGAGCTGCCCGAGATCAGGTGGACGCCGCCGCGTGCCACCTACCTCGCCTGGCTGGACTGCACGCCCTTGGGGCTCGACCCCGACCCTGCGGAAGTCTTCCTCGAACAGGGGCGGGTAGCACTCAGCCCCGGCCCCGGCTATGGCCGTCAGGGAGCCGGCCATGCACGGCTGAACTTCGCGACAAGTCCCGAGCTTCTCTCAGAAGCGGTTCGCCGCATGGGCACAGCGGTGGGGGCTCGGGCCGCACGCAGAGGAGTGCGTGATTAGCGCCATGGGCGAAGCGATCGCGGCATCTGGGTTGGCGCTGGTCGAGCATACGTTTGAGCTGCCGCTCGATCATCAAGATGAGTCGGGTCCGCAGATCACCGTATTCGCGCGCGAGGTCGCCGACCCAGAGCGTCGCGACCGGCCATTCCTCGTATACCTTCAGGGAGGCCCCGGCTTCGAGGCGCCACGACCGACCCGCAATCCAGGCGCTCCCGGCTGGCTCGACTACGCCCTGAGCGAGTTTCGAGTGCTGATGCTCGACCAGCGCGGCACCGGTCGCTCGACTCCGATCGGGACACTCGGAGGGCTCACACCCGCGCAGCAGGCTGAGTATCTCTCGCATTTTCGCGCCGACTCGATCGTCCGCGACGCGGAGGCGATCCGCCGCGTCCTTGGCGTCGAGGAATGGAGCGTTCTAGGTCAGAGCTTTGGCGGGTTCTGCGTCACCTCCTATCTATCGCTTGCTCCAGAGGGGCTACGAGAGGCTCTGATCACAGGCGGCGTGCCGCCGCTAGGGCGCCACGCAGATGAGGTTTACGCCCAGACCTATTCGCGCGTGCTCGAGCGCAATCGCCGTTACTTCGCGAGATATCTCCAGGATCGAGCGCGACTGAGCGCGGTTCGTCGCCGGCTCGAGGATCAGGAGGTGCGCCTGCCGGGTGGCGACCGGCTCACATGGAGGCGCTTTCAGCAGCTTGGGAGCATGCTCGGAATGAGCGATGGAGCCGAGCGCCTTCACTACATCCTCGAGCTCCCGCACGACTCGCCGGCATTCCTGCACGACGTCGAGAACGCGACCAGCTTCGCTCGCAATCCGATCTACGCGATCCTGCACGAGGCCTCCTACGCGGACGGGGTGCCAACGCGGTGGTCGGCTCACCGGATGCTGCCCGACGAGTTCGTGACCGACGACCTGCTGATCGGCGAGCATGTGTTTCCCTGGATGTTCGAGGACTACGGAGCCCTCGCGCCGCTACGCGAGGCCGCCGACCTGCTCGCCGAGCGAGAGTGGGGACCGCTGTATGACGCTGCGGCACTGGGGGCCAACGAAGTTCCCGCCGCAGCGGCGATCTATGCCGAGGACATGTACGTCGAACGGGAGTTCTCGGAGCTGACCGCGCGCGAGATCCGCGGGCTTAGAAGCTGGGTCACGAATGAGTACGAGCACAACGGACTGCGCGTCGACGGGGAGCGCATTCTCGGGCGGTTGCTCGACCTCGCTCGGGGACGCGCCTAATGCCCGTGCACCTGCCAGTGGCGTCTCTCGGGGTGGGAACGAGTTCATGGCGAGCAGCACTATGAGAACCGCAGCTGCACTTCGAGCGCGCGGCCTTCGCACAGCACGAGCGTCTGCGCGTTCGCCGCTGCGCGCAGATCCGCAGCAGCTCCGCGAAGCGACGCGATGCGCTCCGGCGTGTCACACACGGAGAGGACGGTGACAGGAGCTCGAAGCTTGCGCCGGGACTCCGACTTCGCCTTTCGCACCGCGCTCAGCACGGCCGTCGCCGCCTCGAGGCAGCCCTGAACGCGGGGCGCTTGGCAGCTCGTCTGGATCTGGCCAAGAGGCGCGATGAATCGAACTGTCGTTACACCACGACCAGGCGGCCGCCAGTCACGCCGAGCCGTCCGGTGCAGCTCCGGCGCAATATCGTTCCAGCCACTGCGTGCGATAACCATCCCGCCATAGGACCGGGAAGAACGCCTCATCGAGCTCCGTTTCCCCGGGCCGCCGATAGCGCGAGTAGACCGGGTGCGGGTGGGCGGGGTTCCAGCGAGTGTCGGTCGAGATCATGTGACTGACGACAGACCTGCGCTCAGCGTCGGCGCGCTCGTTCGGGGGGCTGCCATGAAAAGTCCAGCCATCGTGGAACGCCGCGCCGCCAGCGGGGACCTCGATCGGAACCAGCTCCAGATCCAAGCCCGGCGGAACGGCGTTGTGGGCGTGCGAGAGCCAGTCCTCGGGCGCGTGGAAAGTGCCACCGAGCGGCGCATGCGGCCAGCGATGCGACCCCCGGACGTAGAAGATCGTTCCGGTGTCCGCGGCTGTGTCATCGAGCGCCATCCAGCACGTAGTCATGTTCGGCGGATCGAGGTGCTCGAGATACGCCGCGTCCTGATGGCATAGAAGCGAGCGTCCCGACGGCGGCTTCCAGATCGCGTTGTCCTGCGCGATCCGAGTGCCCGGAAGCTCCGCCAGCCGCGCAGCGAAGGACCCGACCCGCGCTGACAGCACGGCTGCTGCGATCACCCGGTCGGCCTTCCATACATTGCAGAGCTGACGGGTGAGGTCCGGCGCGGTCACTCCCGGCACGTAATTGACCTCGTCGGGCTGCAGGCCGGTCTCCCACTCGTGCTCGAACACGCGAGCGAATCGCTGCCGGAGACGTTCGATCTCCGGATCGTCGAGGAATTGCTCGAGGACCAGGAATCCGTCGCGGCGGTAGCACTCCTTCTGCGCGGCGGTGGGGAGCACTGCCCGGCGCAGTTTACGTCCCTCCGGAGGTCATCGATTGGTCACTGCCGGGTAGGTTCGAGCAATCACTGCGGGCAAACCGACGAAGAATCGAGGTCCAGCTGTAATGCGCGCTTTCATCTCCTCACTGCTTGCCGGCGTCGTGCTCGCCGGCGCCTCCGGCGCCGCTGCGCTCGTACGACAGGCTCCCGCGGGCGGACCAGTCCCGGCGGGCACGAGCGCGACCAGCGTCACGTTTGTCTCGACGCAGGAGGCGTTCGTCCTGGGCACTGCTCCCTGCGCTCATCACCCTTGCTCGGTCATCCTGCGCACACTCGATCGCGGCCGCAGCTGGGTAGGTCTCCCCGCGCCGCTGCAGGGCGTCAGCCCCGTCGGCGGATCGGGGCTGTGGGGGCTGCGATTCGCCGATCCTCAGCGAGGTTACGCCTACGGCAATGGGATTTGGCGGACGCTCGACGGTGCCAGCAGCTGGCAGCGGTGGTCGATTCCCGGCCGCGACGTGATCGACTTCGCGGCGGTCGGCGACCGTCGGCTTATCGCCGTCACGACGCCATGCTCGCCGAATTCCGGTGGGTGCGTGCATCGCCTGACGCTGTATGACCGACCGATTGCGGGCGGTGTCTGGCGGGCCATGGCTCACTCGGGTGGCAACGTTTTCAACGACTCGATCTCGGTGCACGGACGCGTTGTGTGGGTGCTTCTCGGCCGTCGCCTGATGGTCTCCACTGACGGCGGCAGAACGTTCCGGGTCCACCCCCAGCCGTGCGCGAGCAGCGTCGCTGGTCTCCCGCAGCCGACATCGATTTCGGACGGGGGCGCTACGACCTTCCTGCTGTGCACCGGACAGGGCTTCACATCGCACACGATCAAGTTCATCTACCGCACCCACGGCACCAGCGGGCACTGGACGCAGGTCGGCCAGGCGCCGACTCCGGGCGACGCAGGCGTGCTGGCGGCGGCCGGCAGCGGAAGACTCGTGATCGCGACCGCCAGCGCCGCAAGCTGGCTGTACCGCAGCACCGACGGCGGTAGGCACTGGCGGACCCCGCTGTCCTATCCCGATGGCGGCGAGGGCTGGGCGGACCTCGGTTTTACGAGCTCGAGTGACGGTGTCGTAATCCACGGGCCCGCGAGGACAGACGGCGGAAGCGCGAGCTTCCCAGGGCGACTGCTGCTGACTGACGACGCCGGGCACACCTGGCGCCTGATCGCGTTCTGAGGACATGCCGCGGCGCGACCTTTCGGGTCGCGCCGCATCTGGCTCCCCGCCACGGGGTGCATAACGCGTCAAAGGCCGTAGCTACATCCATGGTTGTCACACCATCCTCCCCTGATGTGGATGGCGCGGCACCGGCGCTCCGAGCTGCAGCGATTGCCGTGCTATCCACCCCGGACAGCGCCCGTTACGATAGGAGTCAATGGGGCCGAAGATGCGAGGCGCGATCGCGGCGCTGACGATGAGCGTGCTGCTGGCGTACCCGGCTGCTTCAGCCGCCGCCCGAACCCCAGCTGTGACGTCCGGCTCGCGCTACCTGGCGCTTGGCGACTCAGTCACCTTTGGCTATCAAGAGGCTTTCGTGGTGCCGGCCCCCAACTACCACGTTGCTGCCGGCTTCCTCGGCTATCCCGAGCAGCTCGGCACGGAGCTTCATCAGATCGTGGCGAATGCAGCCTGCCCCGGCGAGACATCCGGAAGCCTGATCGATCCGAGTGCTCAGAGCAACGGGTGCGAGAACGCCCCCGGAAGCAGCGGCGGATATCGCACTGCCTTTCCTCTTCACGTTCGCTACAGCGGCTCGCAGCTCGCGTACGCCGTGCGCTATCTGAAGCACCACGGCGACGTCACGCTCGTCTCGCTGATGATCGGAGCCAACGATCTGTTTCTGTGTCAGGAGACCACGCATGACGCTTGCACGAACCCCTCCGAGCTCGCTGCGACGGTCGTCCAGGTTCGCCACAACGTTCGCCAGATCTTGTCCGCGATCCGCCGCAAGGCGCTCTACCGCGGACAGCTCGCGATCGTCAACTACTACTCGCTCAACTACAACACTGCTTTCGTCACAGGCGCAGTCGTAGCGCTCAATCATGCGGTCGACTCGGCGGCCAAGCCATTCGGCGTCGAGATAGCAAACGGGTTCGGCGAGTTCAAGGCCGCCTCGCTGCGCTTCGGCCTAAACCCCTGTCAGGCTGCGCTGCTCACGGTGGACCCGACCAAGCCGAGCCTTTCCTGCGGCGTGCACCCGAGCTACGCCGGCCAAGCGCTGCTTGCCCAAGCGCTCGAAACGGCGATCCGGCTCTGAGCAAACCGTTCGCGCCGCTGGCCTGGGCAGGCCTGCTGGCGCTCCTGGGGTGCGCGACGGGCGCCCCGAGCGCATCCGCGAGTGGCCACCCACGTCTGCTGGTCGACTCCCGAACGCTCGCCACACTCCGTGCTCGGGCGGCACGGAGCTCCCGGCAGTGGCGCGGCCTGCGCGCCAGCTGCGACGCCCCGCTCGCACAGCCGGTGGTGTGGCCCGGCGGCAGCGGACCGAACAACGCGCTGACACGGTGTTCACGGCCTCCGGCGCTGGAACACCCTCCGTGTCCACTCTCGCGGCGAGCGGCGGAGCCGAGGGGTGCGTGATCGCAGGTGCGGGCCGCGTCCGGGCGGCAGTGTTCGCGGCCTCGGACCAGGTTCCGCTGCGCCCCACGGTCAGCTTCCGCGTCCCATCTGGCGCGTCAACGATCGTCACCGATTTGCGGCCTGGAACGAGGTTCTCGGTGGGCCGGACTCGCTCCGCGGGCGGGGTCACGGTCACTCTCCGACCAGGCGTCAGGGGGTTGCGAGCCGACAGCACCGGAACCCTGTCGTTCCCGTCCTAGCGAGGGCCGGTAGATGAATAGCCTTATGATCGGACCCATGCCCGACCGCCTCTACTTCACCGACTCCGATGAGTCGAACGCTCTGATCGCTACGGATCCACTTGCGCTCCTGATCGGGTTCGCGCTGGACCAGCAGATCACCGTGCAGAAGGCGTTCAGCGGTCCACTTGCGATCCGCGAGCGGCTGGGGACGCTCGACGCGCACGCGCTCGCAGACGCTGATCTCGAGCCGATCTTCCGGAGGCCCCCGGCGGTGCACCGCTTCCCGGGATCGATGGCGCGACGGGTGCACGTCCTCGCCGTCCACATCTGCGAGCAGTACGACGGCGACGCCTCCCGGGTGTGGAGCGACGCGCCCGACGCTGCCGCGCTTCGCGCCAACCTGAGCGCGCTCCCCGGTTTCGGCGAGATGAAGGTGAAAGCGCTCGGCGCGGTGCTCGCGAAGCGCTTCGGTCAGGACACCGCACGGGAGCTCGTGCCCTCCCATCCAACGCTCGGAGATGTGGATTCGCCAGAGGCGCTGGCCGAGTACCAGGCCGCCAAGCGCGCCTATAAGGCTGAGCGCAGAAAGGCCGCAGCAGCCTCCTAGCTCGACCGCAGGGGCGTCTCCCACTCGCCGCCGTTAGTCAGCGTCTGCGACCACGGACCCCACCCGCTCTCCGAGCGTGGGGTCGCGCCGATAGACGACGGCTCCGTAGATGAGCGCAACGACGAGCACGCCGAGCGCGATGAACGGGTAGCGGTCGAACGGCGCAGGCTGGCCCGGCTTGACCAGCTGATAGAGCGGGTAGCCGATCGCGGCCGCCCCGAGCAACGGCATCACCAGATGGCGGATGGGCTCAAACCGGTCGGAATGAAAGCGCCGGAAGTACACGGGAAGCGCGAGGTTCGCAGCCAGATATGTAAGTGCGATGAGGATCGTTCCGAGCGTCGCGATCTCCCCGAAGAACGTGACCGGATCGGTGTTCCACCCGAATACGTAGGTGAGTCCCAGGGCGAGCCCCAGGTAGAGCAGGAACGCGACCCACGGCGTCGACTGCTTGGTGACGCGTGCCGTCACGCTCGGCAGCAGACCCTCGCGACCGGAGCTGAAGATGATCCGCGCCTGGGAGTTTGCGGCCGAGATCAGGCTCGAGACGATCGAAGTGAATCCGGCGAGATAAGCCAGGAACGCCAGGAAGCTCGCGACCCCCCGCGCAGCGTCGACCATCGGCACGGTCGCAGCAGTCAGCTTCGCCCCGTTGTCGTCGAAGCCGACAACGGTGGCGTAGGCCAGGAACACGTATAGCGCGGCCACCAGCGCGATGCTGGCGAAGATCGCCCGGGCGATCCCGGTGCGCGGGTCGTGGCTCTCTTCGGCCATCGCAGCCGAGTTCTCCCAGCCGACGAACAGGAACACGGCCAGCGGGAACCCGAGCGACAGGCCGGAGAAACCACGATGGAGGTTGGCCGGATCGAATGGCTTGAGATTGATCGAGCCTGAGTGCTGGATCAGAAGGGCGATGGCGATGGCCAGCAGCAGGACGAGCTCGAACACGAAGAACGCCGCGGCAACCTTGGTCGATGGCTTGGCGCCCGCGACGATCAGGTATAGCGCGCCGAGCGTGAGCAGCGCGCTCAGCACCTGCCACGGAACATTGATGCTCAGATAGTGGCTGAGGATGGTGTGGGTCCATCCGCCGGATATGGCGACGACCGCCGCCACGGCGATGATGTAGCCCACGCACAACACGACCGCCGAGACGACGGCGGAGTAGCCCCCGAATGCCTTGCCGATGAACGGCACGAACGACCCGGCAGAGGGATGCGAGCGCGAGAACTGGCTCAGGGTGTTACCGAGCAGCGCGATCGCGACACCGGCAGCGATCACGGTGAGCGGAGCGGCGATGCCGGCCGCGGTCACGATCGTGGCGAAGCCGAAGAAGAAGCTCATCGCCGGGGCGATGTTCGCGAGGGTCGCAGCGGCGATATCGAAGTCCGAAAGGACCCCGCGCGCGAGGCGGGCGGGCGGCGGACGCTCCTTGGCGGCCGAGGCCTGGTTCTGCACCGTCGCCATCGACGCGGTGCTACCCGCTTAGGCCCGTTACGAAAGCGCCCAGGGCCGGAGCGGCACGGCCGAGGCGACCTGGTTGCGATCCCCCGAAAAAGGGTACGCCCGGGGGGGGACAGCCGGTATATCCGTGAGCGGAGGCTCGACCGTGTCCGAGCGGTTCACCGACAGCCACATCAGGACCGCCGCTCGGAGCCAGCACCCCGGGTACGCGCCGGCGCACTATGCCCTGTTCTACCGGAACGACTCCGAGTACGCCGACGGTGTGTACCGGTTTCTCGCTGCCGGCCTCCGTGGTGGCGAGCCCGTCTCGATTGCGGTTCCGGGCTCGCGGACACGGCTGCTCCGCGAGCGGCTCGACGACTTCCACGCCGAGATCGAGTTCTTCGACATGGTGGAGGTGGGCCGCAATCCGGCACGCGTCATTCCGCTTGTGTCGACGATGCTCGCCAAGCACGGGGGCCGCAAGCTCCACTGGGTGGGCGAGCCAATCTGGCCAGGCCGATCGCCAGACGAGGTGCGCGAGGCCACGCGCCATGAGGCACTGATCAACCTGGCTTGGCCGGGCGCTTCGATTCGAATGCTCTGTCCATACGACGCCAGCGCTCTGGACTCCGAGATCCTCGCCGACGCACAGTCCACCCACCCCTGGATCATTGACGATGGCGATCCCCGCCACAGTCCGAGCTATACCGGACCTGCCGTACCGAGCGTATGCGAGCAGATTCTGTCCGAACCGCCTCCAGGCGCCGAGGCGGTCGAATTCGACCTCGGCGCCCTCGGTGAGATGCGAGCGATGATCGCGCATCAGGCGGCAATAGCCGGACTCAGCGAGGAGCGCACTGGCGATCTGGTGCTCGCGGTCAATGAAGTTGCCACCAACACGATCAGGCACGCCGGAACCGCCGCCCGCCTGCGTTTGTGGTCAGAGAACGACGACCTGATCTGCCAACTGGAAGACACCGGCTACATCGCCGACCCGCTCGCCGGCCGGCGCGTTCCGACTCCGGACTCCGTCGGTGGCATCGGGCTCTGGATGGTGAACCAGCTGTGCGATCTGGTCGAAGTGCGCACCGGACCAGGCGGAACGACCATCCGTCTGCATGCCAGCCTGAACTGACGCTGCGCCGCTTGGGGCGGCGCGCTAGGGTGGCCCGCGATTGGGTAATGATCGCCGCGAGAGGACTGGAGCACCGAATCGCGAGCCACGCCGAATATTCCCGCCGCGAGACGCCGTCACCCGGCAGATCGCGGAACGCTGAGACAGCCGTCGATCTGTCGGGCCTGAAGCGCCGGCTCCGAACGGTCGTCTCGGGAGAGGTCCGCTTCGACGCCGGCGCCCGCGGGATGTACGCCAACGATTTCTCGATCTACCGGTCGGTCCCGCTTGGAGTCGTGATTCCCCGCGATGCCGAGGACGTGATTGCGGCCGTCTCCGTCTGCAGGGAGTTCGGCGCCCCGGTGCTTCCCCGGGGTTGCGGTACGGGCCCCAGCGGTCAGACGACCAACGTCGCGGTGGTGATCGACTACTCGAAGTACTTCAACGGGATCGTCGACCTCGATCCCGAGGCCAGATGCGCACGGGTCCAGCCGGGGGTGATCTGCGACCAGTTGCGAGACGCAGCCGAGCGCCATCACCTCACCTTCGGCCCGGACCCGGCGACGCACGAGTACTGCACGTTTGGCGGGATGCTCGGCAACAACTCATGTGGAACGCACTCGATCATGGCGGGCAAGACGAGCGACAACGTGCACGAGCTGGATGTCCTGCTGTACGACGGGACACGGATGCGGGTCGGCGAGACAGGGGAAGCGGAGCTCGCTCGCCTGATCGCCGCCGGCGGGCGGGAGGGCGACATATACGCGCGGCTGCGGGAGCTGCGCGACAGCTGCGCTGAGCGCGTGCGGGCGGAGTTTCCTGACATTCCGCGGCGGGTTTCCGGCTACAACCTCGACCAGCTGCTTCCCGAGAATGGCTTCCACGTCGCGCGCGCGCTCGTCGGGTCGGAGGGGACGTGCGTGAACATCCTCGAGGCGACCGTCCGCCTGGTCCCCAGTCCGCAGCACAGGCGCACACTGGTGCTGTCCTATCCGGACGTCTTCACCGCCGCGGACTGCGTTCCGGCGATCATGGCCACCGGCCCCATTGGTCTCGAAGGATTCGACGAGCAGCTGATCCGCAACATGACCGCCAAGGGACGGCTGGAGAGGGAGCGCTCGCTGCTCCCTGAGGGCCGTGCGTGGCTGTTCGTCGAGTACGGCGACGACGACCCAGACCAGGCGACTGAGCGCTCGCGCAGAGCATGGGCAGCCCTCGGCGAGCGGGGGCCACATCTCGAATCCCGGCTGGTAAGCGACCTCGCCGAGCAGGTCGCGGTCTGGAAAGTGCGCGAGAGCGCAGTCGGCGACAGCCGGGCTCCCGGCTACATGGACGCGGAGGGCGCTTGGGAGGACGCCGCAGTTGCCCCGGAGCGGCTCGGTGGGTATCTACGCGACTTCCAGCGCCTGCTCGACGAGCACGGCTATCGCTGCGTCTACTACGGGCATTTCGGCCAGGGTTGCGTACACACGCGGATGGACTTCGACCTGCGCTCATCGGCAGGACTGCGCACCTTCCGCTCATTCATGGAGAAGGCCGCGGACCTGGTGGTGTCCTACGGTGGCTCGCTCGCGGGCGAGTACGGGGAGGGGCATGGACGCGCAGAGCTGCTACCGCGGATGTTCGGCCCGGAGCTGATGGAGGCGTTTCACCAGTTCAAGCGGATCTGGGATCCGGACTGGAAGATGAATCCCAACCGCCTGATCGGCGATGTCAAGCTCGACGAGGGTCTCCGTCTGGGGCCGGACTACCGACCGCCTGAGCTCTCGACCCATTTCGCCTATCCCGACGACAAGGGGTCGTTCGCGACCGCGGTCGAGCGCTGCTTCGGAATGGCGAAATGCCGCAACCTGGGATCGCTCACGATGTGTCCGAGCTTCCAAGTCACCCGCGAGGAGCTGCACAGCACTCGAGGGCGTGCGCGGCTGCTGTCAGAGATGCTGATGGGCGACCCGGTCGCCGACGGTTGGCGCGATGAAGCTGTCAAGGAATCGCTCGACCTGTGCCTCTCATGCAAGGGCTGCACCGGCGGCTGCCCAGTGAACGTCGATATCCCCACGTATAAGGCCGAGTTCCTGGCGCACTACTACGCGCGCCGAGTCCGCCCGCTTCACCACTACGCACTCGGCTACCTGCCATGGTGGGGCCGGTGGGCGGCTCGCGCGCCGAATCTTGCCAATGCGCTGAGCCGCTCGGCGCGGCTGGCCCCGACGGGCAAGCGGCTCCTCGGGATCGCCCCCGCGCGCCGCGCGCCGGCGTTCGCGCGGCAGACCTTCCGCGAGTGGTTCGCTCAGCGCCAGTCAGCCGCCGGCCAGCGCGGTCCGAGGGTCGTCCTATGGCCCGACACATTCACAAACCTGTTTGATCCTGAGGTCGGAATCGCGGCCACCGAGGTGCTCGAGGCAGCCGGCTACGCGGTTGAGCTCCCGGGCAGCGAGCTGTGCTGCGGTCGCCCGCTGTACGACTTCGGCATGTTGGAGTCCGCCAAACGCACCCTGCGCAAGGTGCTTGAGGAGCTCGCGGAGCCGATCGCCGCGGGAGTTCCTGTGCTGATGCTCGAGCCGAGCTGCGCCTCGGTTTTCCGTGATGAGCTGCGCAAGCTGATCCCCGGCGAGGAGCGCGCTCGTCGGCTGGCGGATCAGGCCGTAGTGTTCGACGAGCTGCTCTCGCGCCACCCGACGGGGTGGGAGCCCCACGGCTTGGAGGGCGCCGCGCTGATGCACGGCCACTGCCACCAAGAGGCCGTGATCGGACTGGCTGGCACACGCGAGCTGCTTGGTGCGAGCGGCCTCGAGGTCACGGACTCCAAGGCGGGCTGCTGCGGTATGGCCGGATCGTTCGGCTACCTCGAGGGCGAGCCGTATCGGATCTCGATGCTCTCTGGGGAGCGCGCGCTGCTGCCCGCGGTGCGCAGTGCCGCGGCGGACACGCTGATAGTGGCCGACGGGTTCTCCTGCCGCACTCAGATCGCTTCGGGCACCGGGCGCCATGCGATGCACACCGCCCAAGTGCTGCGAGCCGGGCTCCAGCCCTGAAAATAGCCACTCGAACCAAACAACGGCACGGTCGCATGGACCACCTAACCGGCGGGTAACACAGCGACCAGCTCCGGCGGCGACGTCCACCTAGGAGGGTCCGGTGTACAAGCAGGTTCTCGATCCCGTCTCCCATTCCCTGGGACTCACTTCGATCTTCGCAGTGCTCCCGCTGGTGGTCCTGTTCGTGCTCCTGGGCGTTGTCAAGATGAAGGCGCAGTGGGCCTCCCTGATTGCGCTCGCCGTGGCGATCGTGGTCGCCCTCACCGTGTACTCGATGCCGGTTGGGCAGGCCGGCGACGCCGCGATCGAAGGGGCCGTCTTCGGGCTCTGGCCGATCATGTGGATCGTCGTCAACGCCCTGTGGCTCTTCAACATGTCGGAGGCCACCGGCTATTTCGCGGTGCTCAAGCGTGCATTCGGCGCGATCTCCGACGACGAGCGGGTGCAGGTGGTGGTGATCGCATTCTGCTTCGGTGCGCTGCTCGAGGCGCTGGCCGGGTTTGGAACGCCGGTCGCGATCTGCGGTGTGATGCTGGTGGGCCTCGGACTGAGCCCCATCCGCGCGGCATCCGTGGCGCTTGTGGCGGACACCGCCCCGGTCGCGTTCGGCGCGATCGCCATCCCGATCACGACGCTCGCGCAGGTGACGGGCCTGCCAATTCACCACCTCAGTCAGATGGTCGGGCGCCAGACCCCTTTCCTGGCGCTGCTCATACCGTTCGTTCTGGTGTTCATGACCGACGGGCGGCGGGGGCTCCGGGAGGCCTGGCCGGCGGCGCTTATGGCGGGCCTTACCTTCGCGATCGTCCAGTTTGCGGTCTCGAACTACGTGTCCACGCAGCTCACCGACATCCTCGCCGCCCTGGCCTCGACCGGAGCGCTCGTGGCGCTCATGCAGGTGTGGTCCCCCCGCAGCCCGGAGAGCGAGACGCCCGCTATCGGTGGGCGCCCGGCGATCGCGGGAGGCTCGACGAGCGACCCCGGATTCGAACGGCGCAAGCGCGCGGACGAGGGTGGGCCCCTGCGTCGCAACGACCTGATCCTCGCGTTCGCGCCCTACCTGATCATCATTCTGGCCCTCGGGATCACCAGCCTCCACGGCATCACGCTGCAGCTCGACAAGGCCACGAGCGCATTCAAGTGGCCCGGGCTGAACGTCCTGAGCGCCAAGGGCAAGGTCCCCACGAGCGAAACCTTCAAGCTCAACTGGCTGACCGCAGCCGGGACCTGGCTGTTCGTCTCGGGAGTGCTCACCGCGCTCGTACTGCGGGTGCGGCCCGCGCTCGCCGTCCGCATCTACGGGCGAACCCTGGCTCAGGTCAAGTGGGCGATTCTCACGGTGAGCGCGGTCCTCGCCCTGGCGTACGTGATGAACCTCTCGGGCCAGACCGCCACCCTTGGCACCTGGGCGGCCGGCGCCGGGGGATTCTTTGCCTTCATCTCGCCGCTGATCGGGTGGTTCGGAACCGCGGTGACCGGCTCGGACACTTCCTCGAACTCGCTGTTCGGGGCGTTGCAGGTGGCAGCAGCTCACAAGTCCGGGTTATCACCCACACTGCTGGCCGCGTCCAACAGCTCGGGCGGAGTGCTCGCGAAGATGGTCTCGCCTCAGAACCTCGCGATCGGCGCCGCCGCAGTGGGGCTGGGCGGAAAGGAGGGGGAAATCTTCCGCCGGGTGATCGGCTGGAGCGTGGTCCTGGTTCTGCTGATGGCGGTCCTCGCCCTGCTCCAGTCGGGACCGCTCTCATTCATGGTGCCGTAGGACGGCACTCCCGACCGTCAGCCGCCGGGAGTTCAAGTTTCGGGCGGCCCGTCCGATTACGACGGGTGTTCGTATCCGACGAGGAGGCGTCATGCCGCGGTTCCGCCGACCAGGCTGGTCGTTGCATCGGCAACGGTCGCGTTGACCATTGCTCTCGGAGGCGCAGCGCTGGCTGCCAGCACATCCGGTCGCACGATCGCGGCGTGCGTTCACCATCACGGCGGGGGGCTCTACAGAGCGCGCCACTGCGGCAGGGGCGATACGCGGCTGACATGGAATATCCAGGGCCAGCAGGGGCTTCCGGGACCGCCAGGCACTCCCGGGCTGCCGGCCACGAAGCTGTGGGCGGTAGTCGACGGCTCGACACCGAGCATCGTGCGGGGCAGCGGAGCCACGGGGGTGTCTGTCGTAGCCGGCCCGGGAGCGTATGAGGTCGACTTCAACCAAGACGTCTCGGGGTGCGCCTACAGCGCGACCCTCGGTCAGCCGACGGGCGGGACGCTTCTCGGGCCAGCGATCGGGTTCGTCGGCGTCCAGCCCCGTTACGGGGTTTCCAACGGCATCTTCGTGCAGACATCTGACCGCAACGGTACCGGGACGAATGAGTCGTTCTACCTGACGGTGTTCTGCTAGTGGCCTGCTAATCGAGGTACTCGTAGGCGGGTAGCGTCAGGAACTCGATCAGCTCGGGGCTGAGCGCGACCCGCTCGAAGATCTCACGAGTCTCGGCGGGACGGCCGGCCCGCCAGGTGTCCTCCCCCACTGTCTCGCGGATGGTCGCGGTCTCCTCGTCGAGGATCTCCCTCACGAGCTCTCTGGTCACGGTCCGGCCATCGCTGAGCTTGGCGCTGTGGTGCACCCACTGCCAGATCTGCGTCCGCGAGATCTCGGCCGTGGCTGCGTCCTCCATCAACGAGTTGATCGCGGCGGCGCCACGACCGCCCAGCCAGAACGAGACGTACTGGAATCCGACCGACACGTTCGTGCGCAGGCCGGCTTCAGTGATCTGACCCGGAGTTGAGGACAGATCGAGCAGCTCGCTTGCGCTGAGAGCGACGTCGTCGCGGCGGCGATGCACCTGGTTGGCGGCACCCTCGAGTCCTTTCTCGAACACCTCCCGAGCGAGCGGAACGAGATCCGGATGGGCCACCCAAGTGCCGTCATAGCCTTGGGAGACCTCGCGCTGCTTGTCCTCCCGGACCCCCTCGAGGGCCTTGGCGTTGGCCTCCTCATCTCGACGCGATGGAATCAGTGCCGCCATCCCCCCCATCGCGTGCGCGCCGCGACGATGACACGTCGCGGCGAGCAGCTCCGCGTAGGCGCGCATGAACGGGACCGTCATCGTCACCTCAGAGCGATCGGGAAGGACCATCTCTGGCCTTTCGGGAAAGCACTTGATGGCCGAGAAGATGTAGTCCCAGCGGCCGGCGTTGAGCCCGGCCGAGTGTTCCCGAAGCTCGTACAGGATCTCGTCCATCTCGAACGCCGCCGGCAGAGTTTCGATCAGCACTGTCGCCTTGATAGTCGCCCGGGGGATCCCGAGAGCGTCCTGGGCGAAGCAGAAGATGTCGTTCCAGAGCCGCGCCTCCAGATGAGACTCGAGCTTGGGCAGATAGAAATAGGGCCCACTGCCCTTGCCCGCTAGGCGCGCCGCGCAATGAAAGAAGTAGAGCCCGAAGTCGAACAGCGCGCCTGTGACGGGCTGGCCGTCGACCAGCAGGTGGCGTTCGGGCAGGTGCCAGCCGCGAGGGCGGACCAGCAGCGTCGCGGGGTTCTCGCCGAGCTCGTAGCGATGTCCCTCCGAGCCCTGGTAGGTGATCGTTCCGTCGATCGCATCACGGAGGTTGAGGTGGCCGTCAACCATGTTGCGCCAGGTAGGCGAGTTCGCATCCTCGAAGTCGGCCATGAACCCGTCGGCGCCTGAGTTGAGCGCGTTGATCGTCAGCTTGCGGTCCGTCGGGCCGGTGATCTCGACCCAACGCTGCTGCAGGTCAGCTGGAGCGGGAGCGACCACCCAGTCCGCCTCACGAATCTCCCGCGTCTCGGAAAGGAAGTCGAGCATCTCACCGTCGGCGAGCCTTGCCCTGCGCTCAGCGCGTGCCCGGAGCAGCCCTCGGCGTCGGTCTCCGAACTCGTGCTCGAGCGCGGCGACGAAGTCGAGCGCATCAGGGGTAAGGACTTCATCGAAGCCGGCGTGCATCGCGCCGTGCAGCTGGAGATCGGTGTGCGTGGGCATCACTGTCGTCATTCCCGCGCTGGCGGGCTCGTAAGCCTGGGTCGAGCGCCGGTCGCGTAGGGTTCGCGGATCGCTCGAGCGCGGGCGCTCGTCAACACACGGGACTGGCCAAAGGAGCCTGCAAAATGAAGCTTGGGGTGCACGTCGGCTATTGGGGACTTGGGATGGGACCGCAGGAGCAGCTCGAAGTGGTCCAGGAGGCCGAGCGGCTCGGCTACGACTCCGTGTGGGCCGCCGAGGCGTACGGCTCTGACGCGGCAACGGTCCTAGCCTGGCTTGCGGCGGGCACTACGAAGGTGAAGCTCGGATCGGCGATCTTCCAGATCCCGGGCCGCAGCGCCGCGATGACGGCGATGACTGCAGCGACGATCGACGAGCTGTCCGGTGGCCGCATGCTCCTGGGCCTCGGGACATCCGGGCCCCAGGTCGCCGAGGGCTGGCACGGGCAGCGCTTCGGCCGCCAGCTGCAGCGGACTCGTGACTACGTGGCCGTGGTGCGCATGGCGCTGGAGCGTCAGCGCGTGGAGTACCACGGCGAGACACTCGAGCTGCCGCTGCCCGACGGCCCCGGTAAGGCGCTGAAGCTGACGATCGGCCCGGTGCAGCCGCGGATACCGATCTACTTGGCTGCGATCGGCCCGAACAACACCGCTCTGGCGGGCGAGATCGCCGACGGCTGGATTCCCACTTTCTTCTCGCCCGAGAACGTGTCAGAGCTCCGCGCTCTGCTCCAAGTGGGGGCCGATCGCGCCGGCCGCTCGCTCGATCAGTTTGACATCGCCCCCACAGTCAACGCGTACATATCCGATGATCGCGAGGCCGCGCGGAACCTGATGCGTCCGGTGCTCGCCCTGTACATCGGCGGGATGGGCTCTCGAGCGCAGAACTTCTACAACCAGCTGGTCAAGCGCTATGGGTTCGAGGAGGCGGCGGAGGAGATCCAGGATCTGTATCTCGAGGGCCGCAAGGACGATGCCGCCGCGGCAATTCCCGATCAGCTGATCGACATGGTCTCGCTGTGCGGTCCCCGAGACGTGGTGCGTGATCGGCTTAGCGCATTCCGCGACGCAGGCGTGGGCACGCTGATGATCACACCGATGGCGTTCAGTCTGTCCGAACGTGTCGAACAGCTCCGGGCGGTGGCGGAGCTCGCCGCTTGAGGGGCACGGGCGCGGGGCGCGTCGGCGCCGTCGCACCGGCTCGCCAGCGATGAGCACACCCTCCGGCCTTCGGTGCTTCCTGGGCGCATTCGGGCAGCCGGGTCATGCGTTCCCGATGCTCGCGCTCGGCGCGAAGCTGGTCGCCCGGGGCCACGAGGTCGCCTTCGAGACGTGGTCGCGCTGGCGCTCGCATGTCGAAGCCGCGGGAATGCGCTTCCTGGCCGCGCCCGAGCACCCCGTGTTCCCCACCCGAGAACGACCGCTGAGCCCATACGAGGCGGTCGTCCGGGCCACCGGCGAGACGCGGCCGTCGGTCGCAGAGTTCGAGCCACACGTAGTGGTGCACGACATCCTGACGCTGGCTCCGGCGATGGCGGGTGAGCTCGAGGGCATCCCGGTCGCCACCCTGATCCCCCACCTATTCCCGGTCGGTATTCCCGGCTTCCCGCCCTACGCGTCGGGAATGCTTGCGCCCCGAACCGCGCTAGGCGCGCGCGGCTGGGAGCTGCTGGCCCGGGCGACCGAGATCGGGCTGCGCCGCGGACAGGCCGAGCTGAACGACACCCGGGCGCAGCTGGGCCTCCCGCCCGTGGACCGCCTGCACGGCGGGCTGAGCGAGCGCCTGTGTCTGGTGGGGACCTTCCCGCAGCTCGAGTATCCCCGCTCATGGCCGCCGGGCGCTCACGTTGTCGGCCCGCTCCTCTGGGAGCCGCCGTTCGAGGAGATCGAGCCACCACCGGGGGATGCGCCGCTCGTCCTGATCGGCCCCTCGACCGCCCAGGACCCCGAGCAGCGGCTCCTCCGGGCTGCGGTAACCGGGCTGGGACGCGAACACGTACGGGTACTCGCGACCTGGAACCGCAAGCCGATTCCCGCCCCCCTCCGGGTCCCCTCGAATACTCGTGTGGTGGAATGGATCTCCTATGCCCAGACGATGCCACGGTGCTCGCTGGTCGTGTGCCATGCCGGGCATGGAACGCTGGCGCGCGCCCTCGCCAGCGGCTGCCCGGTGCTGGCCGTGGCCCACTCCGGGGACATGCCCGAAAACGCGGCGCGCGTGGCCTGGGCGGGCGTCGGAGCGCGGATGCCGTGGCGTCTGCTTGCGCCGCAGACCGTCGCGCTAGCGGCACGAAGGGTCCTTTCCAATCCGTCTATGTCGGCGCGCGCAAGGGAGCTTTCGGCATGGGCCGCTGGCAACGACGGAGCGTCACGGGCGGCCGAGCTCGTGGAGGAGCTTGCAGTGGGGACAGCTGCACAGAGCGCCCAGGTGGCCCCTGCCTAGTCCGCGCGCTGTGTGCGCACATACTCGATCAGCCGGGGATCGGTGCTCTCGAGAGTGTCCACCGGCTCGCCGTAGCAGGTGCGCAGTTCAAGGACCGCGAGCGTATCGGAGACCTCGAGAGCGGTCCATTCGGCGCCGCTCTCCACCCAGCGCTCGAGGTCTGCAAGCTTCAGCGTCGGCCTCACCACGCGCTCGGCTCACCGTGCGCCCGTGTGCCAGGCGACGCCACAGGGACGCCACAGGAACGCCTCCTTTGGCGTGGCCGGCCTTGAACGTCCGGTAGCAGACGTGGAGATTCATCGGAGACAGCTCCGGGGGTGGGACTCGAACCCACAACACCTCGGTTAACAGCCGAGTACTCTGCCAATTGAGTTACCCCGGATTATTGTGTATCGGCGTTAGGACTATTCCACCGCCGTCTGTTGTCGCTTCACGGGACTGTAGCGACAGCGCCGCTGTGCCGCCCCGGGAACGCATCCCCGGCACCCCGGACGCGCGTCGATTTTGCGCAGGGTGCGAGACGCTCGCTGTCGCGAGCCACGCGTGACACAACGTGCACGTCACACTTGTGATCCCGGTAGGGACGAGCCTTCGCCTGGCGGGTTCGGCCCCCCCCGCACAGATCCAGCGTGCGCGTCTAACGCACTGGGCTCTTGCCTTGGGTTGGCGTCGAACGCGCGTCGGTCCAGGGGTGCAGCATGCGGGGTTCGGAAGCCGTCGCTTGGCGAGGCGGCGGATCTGCTCCCAGGTCACGGGGCCTTTCTGGCTGCGGCGCGATAGTGCCCGTCGCCAGTGCCGGATGATCCGTTCACAGAAGCCTCGTAATGCCTTGCGGTCTTCGGGCACCGCGTAATAGTTGAAGTGCCCGCGCAGGCCACTGGCCAGCCAGCGCCCCTGTTCCGGGATCGGGCCCACCAACAGCTCGCGAAAACGCCGCCAGCAACATCGCCGTCGGGTTATATGAGAACGTCGGCACCCTGATCAATGACATTTCGCGGCTCACTAGCCCAGCCCCCACGAACCCCTACCGAAGCTTCGCTGCGCCGCACGGGACGCCAACGCACGGTTCGGGGCCACCCTGGAAATCCTACGAAGTAGAGCTCTCTCATCCCATCTCCATGCCGGTTTATCCCGGCGCTTTCCACAGCCCGTCACGCTGGGTGGCGGGAGCAAACGACCCACCGCGCGGTGCACCTTCCGGTTCAGCGTGGGTAATGCGTCATTCGCCGCATCAGGAGCGACGCGTGCCGCGCCATCCTCCCCTGGTGTGGATAAGGCGGCATCCGTGTCCCCGGAGGCGTTGTTTGACGCGATATCCACACGATCAGGCCCTCTTACGCCGCCTCACTGCGCCCAGCCGCCCGAATCCACGCCCTCACTGCGCCGTTCCGCTGACCGTGAGCGGCCCCGCTTACAGCCCGAGCACCTTGAGCGATGATCTCGCGCTGGGTTGGCTCCTCTGACGAGCCACCAAGCGCCTCACGGGGCTGGTGAGTCAGTGACCGGCCAGGCTCGCTTCGACCGCGGGTACCTCCGCGCTCTCGTCCTGCAAGTGGGCGGCGCTGATCCGGTGATAGCCGTCGGCGACGATCAGCGGACCGTCCTCGCGCTGGACCAGCAGAACCGGCGAAAGAGGCTTGGACTCGCGTACCTTGGCGAGCTTGACGGCGACGCCCTCGTTGTCGGCCGGTAACGGCTCGAGCTGGGCGGCACGGAGGATGTCCTTCGCTTTCCAGGAGCGAGTGTGCTTGGCGTGCCGCAGCTCACGGGCGGCGCGTTCGGCGTGCTCGGGACTGAGGGCCAAACGCAGGTATTCCTCCGCCGCCTGGTAGTCGTGGTGCTCGGGCAACACGAGCCATGTGATCACGGGGCCGCTCACGCGGCGAGCATAAGCCAAGCTCGCTACGTCGCGACCGCCGGCTCCGGCTGCGGCGACTCTGGCTCGGCGGCCCTGTCGCGGGCTGTCTGCCCGTGACGTAGGATCGCCGCCCCGGCCGAGCAGGCCCCGATCGAGACAAGCGCCGCGCAGAAGATCGCCGACGCCTGGCCCTGGGTCAGCGCATGGGCTGGCAGGCCAAGGGCGATGGCCGCTGCGGGGACCCCCATCTGGGCGCTCGCGAGCAACCCGACGGCCTTCGGCGCGCGGATCACCATGCTGGCGATGACATGCACGGCGATCGCCAGCGCCGAAAGGACCACCGCGAGCAGAATCTCCCGACCGCTGCTCGTGAGCGCTCGTAGGTCGAGCTTTGCCCCGAGCAACACGAAGAACAGCGGGACGAGAAAGCCCTGCCCGAGGCCTAGTACCTCTTGGGACAGCCGCTTGGGCCCGCCGATCGCGGCGACCACCAGGCCGGTCCCGAAGCCCGCCACGAGCAGACTCGCGCCAACCTTCTGCGCGACGAATGAGAGCCAGACCAGCACGATCACCGCGAGCCTCAGATCGACCGCCCATTGCCGGCGCTTCCCCTCCTTACGGATGAATTGGACTTGGGGGACGCTCGACAGCCGGTGTCCGACCAGGAACACAAGTAAGACCAGCACCGCGATGATCAGCGCCCCCAGGGCAGCGCGAGCGGCGTGCGATGGCACGATCGCGAGCGGGATCGCCAACGTCGCGACGATGTCCGCGATCGTGATCCACGCCATCGCTGGCAGAACGCCCCGCACGTCGATCAGGCCGCTCTCCTCGATCACCCCAAGCGCCACCGCCGCTGAGGAGGAGACGATCAGGACCGCATACACCAGGACCGGGCCACCGCCGGCCAGGTGTGCGAGCAGGCCGCTGCCGAGCGCCAGGGGTACCGCCGCAGCGCATGCCAGGGCCCCGCTCCCAAGCGCGGAGCGCACACGCCGGTCATGCAGCGGTACGCGCATGCCGACGCCGAACATCAGGGTCGCGAACCCCAGGCTGTAGAGCAACGACAGATCGCTCTTGCCGGGATCGACGATCCGCAGACCTGTCTTGCCAAGCACGACCCCGGCCAGCAGCTGACCCACGACGACAGGAACCGCGCCTCGCGAGACGAGCGACAGCGCCGGCCCGAGCAGCGCCGCAGTGAAGATCAGCGCGATCAGGCCGAGGTCCACCGCTCACCCGTCCGGCGTATAGAGGCGCTCGAACGCCTCCTGCGCCGCGTCGAGCTGCCGCTGCGCTTGCGCGACTGCCCAGCGCCGGGTCAGTCGGTCCACAGCGAGCACAGTCCAAGCGTGGCCGTCCTCCCCGCTCAGGTGCACCAGGATCGTGTCCCGGTTGTGCTCGACACGTGCCCGGTGATCCCGGTTTGCCTCCTCGGAGAGCACGCGCGGCCTGGCCTCCGTCGGGTCGGCCATAAACGAGCTCCAGCGCGACCGCGGAGGACGCAGCGGGGGCATCAGACGGCCTGTTCGAGGTTCGCGACGACGCCGCGGATCTGCTCGAGGACCAGCTCTCGCTGGCGGGCGAGATCCGGTATCTCCTCGCCGCCTCGCGAGCGCGACCGTCGGATCGCGCGATCCAGCCGTCCCCGCTCGAGCACCAGATGGGCGTGTGCGAGCCGTTCGGCGCTGACTTGTCCGGCCCGCCCGGCGCGAGCGACGAGATCGGCGATCAAACGGGCGAGCTCGTCGTCGTCGGCTGGCAGCGCCTCTAGCGGCGCGTGGGTGCGCGTCGTAAGCTGCCGCGCGGCGCGGCGCATCGAGTCGCTGGTGAGAAGCTCGTCGGGATCGACCTGCGACAGCAGTGCGGCACCCTCCTCAGGCAGCGCTAGGCAGAGTGCCAGGAAGGTGCGCTCGGCCCGGACCCCGTGCTCGAAGGCACCTCGCTGTGGGTCCCGCCGTCCGGGGGAGCCCGCCACCACCGGTGCCGCTTGTCCGGCGATGACCGATTCGAGCATCTCATGGGACAGCTCGAGCCGCCCCGCGACGCGGCGGACCACCTCCTCACGCAGGACACTGGGCGGCAGCTCCGCCACCACCGGCCGTAGCTCCGCAAGCGCGCGATCGCGGCCCTCGGCGCTGCGGGTGTCGGCGCGCTGGAGGATCTGTTCGATGTGAAAAGCGACAAACGGCACGGAGGTCTCGACGAGCCCTCGAAGCGCATCCGCGCCGTCGCTCTGGATCAGGTCGGCAGGATCCCTTCCCTTCGGCAGCGGGACCACCCGGAGCTCGAGCTTTCGCCCCGCTACCACACGTTCGGCGCGGAGCATCGCCTCCTGACCGGCGCTGTCGGCGTCGAGGCACAGCTCGAGGACCCCCACCACCCGCTCGAGCTGACGGGCCTGCTCATCGGTGAGAGAGGTGCCCATGATCCCCACGGCGTTGCTGAGCCCAGCTTGGTGGAGCGCAAGCACGTCGGTGTACCCCTCGACCAGGATCATCCTTCCCGTTCGCGCCGCGGCTGCGCGGGCGAGATCGACGCCGAACAGCTGACTGCGCTTGTGGTAGAGCTCGCCCTCGGCGGTGTTCACGTACTTGCCGTGCTGGTTCTCGCGCATGGCGCGTGCCCCGAATCCGAGTACTCGACCGCGCGCGTCCGCGGAGGGGAACATGATCCGCTCGCGGAACCAGTCGTACAGCTGGCCGGGGCGCGACCGTGAACGCACCGCCAGTCCGACCGCCAGCAACTCCTCGTCGCTGAAGCCCGACCGCCGGGAGGCAGTCAGGATGCGGTCCCAGGCGCTCGGCGCATAGCCGACCCGGAACTGGCGCAAGGTTTGCTCGTCGAGTCCCCGCCCCAGCAGGTATGTCCGTGCCGGCTCCGCCTCACGCGCCTCCCACAGGTACCGGGCGTAGTACGCGGCTGTGCGCCCGAGGAGTGACTGGAGCCGGTCGCGGCGCTGGCGGCGCTGGGCTGCCAGGGGATCCTCGCCCTCGACCTCGAGCTGAACCCCAAAGCGGCCGGCGAGTGCCTCGATCGCCCCGGTGAAGTCGAGCCCCTCTGTCTGCATGACGAAGTCGAACGGATCACCCGACGCCTGGCAGCCGAAGCAGTGGTAGAGCTTCTTTTCCGGGCTGACATGAAACGAGGATGTGCGCTCCTCGTGGAATGGACACAGCCCGAAGTAGCTGTCGACCCCGGCGCGCCTCAGGTCGGTCTTGCCCGAGACGAGGGTCACCATGTCGACCGCATCGCGGACGCGGTCGCGGGAATCGTCGGTGTACCGGGTCACGGCGCAAACGCGACGGGCACGCTGAGCACCTCGAACGCGCGGATGCAGAAGCGGTCGGTCATCCCAGACACGTAGTCGGTGACGCGCTGGGCGATCTCGCCGTCGGGGGTCGATCCGGGGATCTCTTCGGGATGCGCGCAGAAGTGGTCGAACAGCGAGCGGATCACGAGCTCGATCTTCGCATGCTCCCGTCTGGTCTCGGGTCCGAGGTATATGCGCTCGAACATGAACGACCGAAGCTCGGCCATCGCCGCGCCGACGACCTCGCCCTGCGCGATGTCTCCCGCCGTCTCGGAGTGCTCGACGAGGTCATGCACAAGCGTGTCGATGCGCCGCGGACCACTGTCGCCGAGGACTTCGATCGGTCCGGAGGGAAGCTCGCCTACCGAGAGCAGGCCAGCGCGCACCGCGTCGTCGATGTCGTGGTTGATGTAGGCGACCCGGTCGACGAGCCGGACGATCTTTCCCTCGAGCGTCGCGGGCTCCTTGGCGCCCCCGGAGTGGCTGACGATTCCGTCACGCACAGCGAGCGTCAGGTTGAGACCCGCGCCGCCTCGCTCGAGAGCCTCGACGACCCGCAGCGACTGCTCGAAGTGACGGAAGGCGCCCCCGAAGCGCTCCGCCAGGCAGCGGTCGAGCGCCTCCTCTCCGATATGCCCGAACGGCGGATGGCCAAGGTCATGGCCCAGCCCGATCGCCTCGACCAGGTCCTCGTTCAGCTGGAGCGCGCGGGCAACCGTGCGCGATACTTGGGTCACCTCGAGCGTGTGGGTTAGTCGCGTACGGTAATGGTCACCGGTAGGGGCGACGAAAACTTGGGTCTTGTGCTTCAGGCGCCGGAACGCCTTGCAGTGGACGATCCTGTCGCGGTCGCGCTGAAAAGGGGTGCGCAGTCCGCAATCGGGCTCCTCTCGGGCGCGATCAGCTGGATATGACCGGACCGCAAGCGGCGACAGCGTCCGGTCCTCGAGCGCTTGGATGCGCTGCTCGAACGCCGCTGCGATCGGGCCCGTCGGGTGCTCGTAGCCGCTGCTGAGCAGCCGATCAGTCATACCGAAGCGGCCAGACAGTGCATAGAGCGATTCTGACAGCGCAAGGCGGCGGGCCACCGCCAGGAGCCGTGTCGTCTCAGCTTGCGCGAAGCAGCGGGCGCAGCCGCACATGAGCATGGTGCTCGGTCGTCTCCACGATCGCCCGCTCGGCTTGACGTAGCGCGAGCTCGGACGCGTCGGGGACGTTCGCCAGCGGCTGGCCGAGGGCCGCGACAAGGAAGCGGTAGGACTCCTCGCCAAGCGGGAACGAAGCGGCTTCACAGGAGCTGCAGACGACTCCCCCGGCTGACGCGGAGAACCCGTGCAGGTGCTCGACCTCCCCACAAGCAGCGCAGGATCCCAGCTGCGGGACGATTCCCGCGACGAGCAGCAGCTTCAGCCGAAATGCGAGCCCGTTCGCCGGCCGCGCCTGCGCCACATCACCCGACAGCAGGGCGAGCTCGCTGGCGAGCAGGCCAAACACCTCGGGATGCGGGTCGGGGGTCTCGAACAGGCGCGAGACTGCGTCGCATGCGCGGGCAGCGGCGTCGAGGGTGCTGGCGTGGCTGCGCAGAGCAGGATGAGCGCAGACCGTGTCCACGCTGGTTACCGTGTGCAGCTCGCCGCGTCCCTCGTGCAGCATCACGCGGATATGGAAGAACGGCTCCAGACGAGCCCCAAAGCGGCTGCGAGCGCGTCGTACGCCCTTGGCGATCGCGCCGATCCGCCCGTGAGCCGGGGTATACAGATGGATGATTCGATCGGCCTCGCCGTAGCGAATCGAGCGCAGGACGATTGCCTCGGTCTTCAGCGGGGCAGGCATGTTCCAGCCTCCGCGTGGGCGAAATTTGAAGCTATACTTTCTGAAGCGATGCCACTGATCACCGTCTACACCACCGATCGCTGCTCCCGTTGCGGGGCGGCCAAGGCGCTCCTCGCCCGCCGGGGGCTTGGTTTCGAGGAAATCAATCTGGCAAAGGACCCGGACAGTCGTGCTGCGCTGCTCGAGCGGACCGGGATGTTCACCTTCCCCCAGGTGCTGATCGGCGACACGCTCGTCGGTGGCTTCGACGAGCTGTCGGCTGCCGATCGCGAGGGACGCCTCAGCGACTTGCTGGCCGCCTGACTCGCCGCCGGTCCCTACACTCGAGCGCCAGGGCGGCGCCGCGGGCGCGGCTGGCAGTGCTCGCACACGTAGGTTCCCCGGCCGCCCACCACTATTTTTCGAATCGGCCGGCCACAGTTTACGCACGGCTCACCGGCCCGGCGATGGGCGAGAAACCGGTCCTGGAATGAGCCACGGGCCCCATCGACGTGGCGAAAGTCGTCGATCGATGCCCCCTTGGCCTCGATCCCGGCCAGCAGCGCGTCCTCGATCGCGACCCGCAGGCGCTCCCAATCGGCCGCGGTCAGGCGCCCCGCTGGGCGCAGCGGATGGATTCGCGCGCGAAACAGGGCCTCGTCGGCATAGATGTTCCCGACGCCGGCGATCCGCCGCTGATCGAGCAAGAAAGCCTTGGTCGGCGCGGTACGCCCGCGGGCGAGCCGCCGCAGGTGCTCGGCGGTGAATTCGGGCGTCATCGGCTCCACGCCAAGACGTAGCGCCAGGTAATCGTCGCGGGCGACTCTGCTGCTCACCAGATCGCCGGTTCCGAACCGCCGCGGATCTACGTACACCAGGCGGTGTCCGCCGTCGAGGTCGAACCGGACCCGTGTGTGGGGCGGATCGACAGCAGGGTCGAGCAGCAGGGCGCCGGTCATCCGCAGGTGCATGAGGAGATGCCGGTCGCCCGAGAGCTCCCAGATCAGGTACTTGCCGGATCGCGCTACTCCAACCACGCGGGCACCCTCGAGCGCCTCCTCGACCCCGACGGGATCCGCGGGTCGAGTCCATCGAGGGTCGAGGATCTCCGCGCGCAACACCGTCCGGCCCTCCAGATGCGGGGCCAGCTGGCGGCGGATCGTCTCGACCTCGGGGAGCTCGGGCACAGACCAGCCCTGGTTAGTGTTGCCCGCCGTAAGTTCGGTCGGCGGCAAGCACTTAGTCCTCGCCGTCCCAGTAGTCGACGGGCTGCACCCGGACGACCACGCCGAGCCCCCTGAAGGACAGCTTGCCGGAGCGGGGGTAGTGGCAGATGTCGCCCGGCTCGCGGGTTCCGTACGCCAGGTAGGTGAGGCCGCCCTGGCCGGCGCGGAAGGTGTGCGCATCGCCGGTTCCCGCCGGACGGGAGACGACGTGACCGGGGCGCACACTGATCTCCTCATCGTCTAACAGCAGCAGGCCATCGCCGTCGAGGATCACGAACAGCTCCTCCTCGAGGGTATGGCAATGCTGCGGGGCTGCCAGCATCCCCTCAGCCACCTCGACGTACTGAAGCCCGGTCGTGAGCGACCCCGCCGCACGGCCCAGATCGCGCTTGGTGCGCTTCACCCGCGGTCGATCCCACGATTGTGGATCGACCTCGTCGATATGCACCACCGTCGGTGGGCGGGCTCCGGGCTCTGCGGGAAGCTCCGGTGGGCCAAGCTCGGACTCGCGGACGAACTGGATCGGCGCGCCGCGAACCGCCCCAGGATCCGACTCGACCGCTCGGCCGCCCACCAGCGAGAGCCCGAGCCGCGGGAAGCGCGGCGACTCGTCGGAATGGCGCGGCCCGAACGCAACGACGTCGAGCGGCTCGAGCGCATGCAATGTATGCGCGCCCCGTCCGGCCAGGTAGACGATGCAGTCGCCGGCGCCGATCTCGGTCGTCTCGCCCTTCTGCCACGAGAGGCCACGACCGGCCAGGACGTAGAAGATCTCCTCCGCTCGACCGTGCTCGTGCGCAGGCGTGGACCACCCGCCCGCGGGGATTTCGATGCGCCTGACACCGACGGTGACGCTGCCGGCAGCGTCACCTAGGAGCGTCCAGCGCCCGCGCAGATGCCCGAGCTCGAAGTCACGACTAGGCGCGTCGTTGAAGTGGGTGAGCGTCATACGCGGGACTGTAGGGCGCGGGGACATGCGGCGCCGCCCGGGCGCGGCAGCCTCGAGCGAGATGCGCCATACGCGTGTCAGCATGAGCGAGACGCCGGTGATGTTCCTGGCAGCACGCGGCGATCCTGCGGTGCTCGAAAACGCCGCGCAGCAAGCGTTCAGCGAGCTGGAGGAGCGACTCGGCTCGATGCGCGGGCGGCATTTCTTCGGGCTTTCTACCCGCCGTCGGGAGATATCTGGCCTGCGTTCAGATCGAAGACGGCGACGATCCCGGCGCCCTCGGGCTGAACCCGACCGTGATCCCGGGCGGCGAGTACCTGCGCGCGAAGCTATCCGGCGAGCCGCCTGGCATCTGCGCGGAGATCGGCCCCGCCTTCGACGAGCTCGCAAGGCACGCAGGTCCCGATCCGGAGCGGCCCCAGCGGCGAGTTCTACCGTCGCCACGACGAGGTCGAGCTGCTGCTCCCGGTGCTCTGAGAACCGCCTATGACGCCCGGTGGAGCTGGGCGCGAGGGTGGGCGTCGAAGTAGACATCGCGCAGCCGCTCGGCCGAGAGATGCGTGTAAATCTGGGTCGTGGCGATGTCCGCGTGACCGAGCATCTCCTGGAGCGAGCGCAGGTCGCAGCCGCCCGCAAGCAGGTGCGTCGCGAACGTGTGCCGGAGCGTATGAGGGCTCATCCGCCCCTCGAGTCCGGCGCTGCGTGCGTGCCCCTGAATGATCTTGTAGAGGCCCTGGCGGGATAGGGCGCCCCCGCGGAGGTTCACGAACACCCGCTGCTCCTCGCGCAAGCCGACCAGCCGGGGACGCCCCCGGGCCAGGTATGCGTTCAGGCTTTCGATCGCCTTACCGCCGACCGGGACGAGACGCTCCTTCGATCCCTTCCCGGACGTTCGCAGCACGCCGGCTTCGACGTCGAGCTCCGAGAGATCGAGTCCCGTCGCCTCTGAGGCGCGGAGCCCGCACGCATACATCGTCTCGAGGAGCGCGCGGTCCCGTAGTGCCGCGGGAGATCCACCTCGCGGCTGCTCCATTAGACGTGTGACCTCATCGCGACTGAGGACCTTCGGCAGCCGCCCGCGGGTCCGGGGCGAGCGAAGCTGCGACGTCGGGTCATGCTCGACTAGCTGCTCACGCCGGAGGTGACGGTAGAACGAGCGCAGGCAGGCGATCTTCCGCTGCAGGGTTGCGGGTGCCATCGGCGGGCGTTCGTCGCTCCCGGTCGCGAGCTCGGAGACGAACGCCCCGACATCAGACGGCGCGGCCGTGACCGGGTCCTGACCGATTCGCGCCAGGAACGCCCCGTACTGCTGCAGATCGGAGCGGTAGGCCTCGAGCGTGTGCCGCGAGAGCCCGCGCTCGAGCTCGAGATAGGCCATGAACTCGAGCGTCAGGTCGGTCAGGCGCCGCGAGGCCCCAGTGGCTTCAGCACCGGTCATCCAGGCGTTGATTCGGGCCGCCGCCCGGGGCTCCTGCCCGCTGGGCAATGCGCGGTGGCTAGGCTCTTGCCCGCTTAGCGCAGGGTGCGGCGGCGGCTCAGCCACAGCAGCGCGATCAGCGACTTCGAGTCATCGCACTCCGCGATCGCCTGCTCGAGGCGATCGAGCGGCCACTTCACGATCTCGATCCGCTCATCTTCGATCGGGTCCTGGTCGGGCGCGTCGCTCAGATCTGTGGCCAGATATAGATGGACGCGTTCGTCGCTGAAGCCGGGGCTGGTGTAGAACGACACGACTTGCTCCCACGTTGCGGCTCGCCGGCCGATCTCCTCGGCGAGCTCGCGCTGGGCGGTCTCCAGCGGCGGCTCGTCCTTCACGTCGAGCTTGCCAGCGGGGATCTCGAGCGAGGCGGACATCCCGGGCACCTCGCGAGGCTGGCGGGTCAGCCAGATGTGCTCGTCGTCGATCGCGATGATCCCCACGGCCCCGGGGTGCCAAACCTTGTCGCGCGTGACCTCCTTGCCGTCGGCGAACCGAAACCGCTCGAGCCCCGCGCGGATGAAGCTCCCCTCCCACTTCGTCTCGGCGCCGATCGAGGTGAACTCCATCAGGCTGGGTCTCCTTCCTGGACCAGTGCGAGCGCGACCTCGAACATGCCCTCCAGCGCGTCGACGCTGACGCGCTCGCCCGGCTCATGGTTGCGCTCGGTGCCATTGGCCAGGTTCAGGCACGGAAACCCGGCGGTAGCGAACGCGTTCGCATCCGAGCCTCCGCCCGTCGAGATGTGACGCGGATCGTATCCGCACGACCGCAGCGCGCGCTCCGCGAGCGTGACGTGCGGTTCGCCCGGCTTGATCCGATACCCCGTGAACATCCGCTCCACGACCACGTCGAGGTCACATTCGGCGGCGTCAGCAGCTTCCTGGAGATGGTCGATCATCTCGGTGGCGACCCCCTCCACACGGGTGGCATCGAGGCTCCGTGCCTCGGCCTCGATCTGGCAGCGCTCCGCTACGACATTCGTGTTGGTGCCTCCGGAGATCGTCCCGATGTTGGCTGTCGTCTCGGGATCGAGACGCCCGAGCGACATCGCTGCTATCCCGCGTGCTGCCGCGGCGATCGCGTTGCGTCCACGCTCGGGGCGGATTCCGGCATGTGCCGCGCGACCTTGCAGCTCGGCAGAGATCCGGTAGTACGTCGGCGAGGAAAGCACGATCTCGCCGATCGGAGAAGCATGATCGAACACGTAGCCAAACGGGCTCTCCAGGACGCCCACGTCGAACTCCTTGGCGCCGCGCAGCGCAACCTCCTCGCAGACTGTGAACACCAGCTCCAACCCGACTGGCGCAGGCGCCCCTGACTCCTTGAGTGCGCGCACCAGCTCGACGATTACCGCCACGGCAGCCTTGTTATCGGCGCCGAGGATTCCGTCGTTCGCGTTCTCCCACCCTCCGTCGACCAGCACGGGCTCCAGGGCGGCGACCGCAGGGACCGTGTCGAGATGGGCGCAGAGCATGAGGTAGCGGGGACCGGCGCCGGGCAACTTGGCCAGCAGGTTGCCGGAGTCCGACCCGGCACGCGAGCCGGCGTCATCCTCGCTCGCGTCTAGCCCGAGCTCAGCGAGCGTGCCGGCGACCCATTCGGCGCACCGGCGCTCGTGGCCTGAGCCGCTCTCGATGCGGCACAGCGCAGCAAATGTCTCGTGCAGGCGCTGGCGCTGTCCCTCGGTCGCACGCCTCACGTCGCGGCGGCCGGCTCGCCCGCGCGTGCCGGGGGCTGCTCGCTCGCGCGTGCGGCGGGCTGCTCGCCGGTCATCAGCGCATGGGCAAGCGCGGCCCCGACAAAATCCCTGAACAGCGGCGCCGGTCGTTCCGGGCGGGACTTGAACTCGGGGTGGTACTGCGAGGCGACATAGAACGGGTGGGCGTCAGGGGCAAGCTCGATCACCTCGACCAGCCGGTCGTCCGGCGAGGTACCGGAGGACACCAAGCCGGCTGACTCGAGCCGGCGCCGCAGATGGTTGTTGACCTCGTAGCGGTGACGATGGCGCTCGTAGATGACCGCCTCGCCATAGAGCTTTCGCACTGCGGTCCCGTCGTGGAGCTTGATCGGATCGGCGCCCAGGCGCATCGTCCCACCCATGTCCGCGATCTCCTTCTGCTCGGGGAGCAGGTCGATCACCGGATACGGGGTCTCCGGGTCCATCTCGGTCGAGTTCGCGCCGGTCATCCCGGCAACGTTTCGGGCGAACTCGCTGACCGCAACGTGCATGCCCAAGCAGATCCCCAGGTACGGAATCCGCCCCTCCCGCGCGATCTGAGCGGCACGAATCTTGCCTTCGAATCCGCGGCCTCCGAACCCGCCGGGGATCAGAATTCCGTCCACCTCACCGAGACGCCCGGCAAGCTCCGGGTCACCGACCGCCTCGGAGTCCACCCAGTCGACCTGGACCTTGCAGCCATGGTGCACGCCGGCGTGCCGCAGCGCCTCGACGACCGACAGGTATGCGTCTTCGAGCCGCACGTACTTGCCGACCAGCGCGATCCTCACGCGACGCTCCGCTTGTGCGGCACGGATGGTGATCGACTCCCAGCCGCTGAGATCAGGCTCAGGCGCCTCGATCCCGAAATGCTCGCGCAGGATGAAGTCATCGACGCCCTCCGAGCGGAACACCAGCGGCACCTGGTAGGTGTCTGGTACGTCGCGGGCTGAGACCACCGCCTCGACCGGAAGGCTTGCGAACAGCGCAATCTTCCGCCGGATGTCCTGCGAGAGCACCGCCTCGGAGCGGCAGACGACCATGTCGGGCGCGATCCCAATGCGCCGCAGCTCATTGACCGAGTGCTGGGTGGGCTTGGTCTTGAGCTCACCGGCATGGCCGACGTACGGGACGAGCGTGAGGTGGATGAACATGCACCGCCTGCGACCCACCTCGACCGGGAACTGGCGGATCGCCTCGAGGAACGGAAGCGACTCGATGTCCCCGACAGTTCCGCCGATCTCGGTGATCACGAAGTCGACGTCGCTCGACTCCGCCATGAGCCTGATCCGCTGCTTGATCTCGTCGGTGATGTGCGGGACGACTTGGACTGTGGCGCCGAGATAGTCGCCGCGGCGCTCACGCCGGATCACCGTGTTATAGATCCCGCCGGCCGTTACGTTTGACGCCCGGCTGGTGTTGGCGTCGGTGAAGCGCTCGTAGTGTCCGAGATCGAGGTCGGTCTCGGCGCCGTCCTCGGTCACGAACACCTCGCCGTGCTGGTAGGGCGACATCGTCCCCGGGTCGACGTTGATGTAGGGATCGAACTTCTGAAGCTGAACGTCGAGGCCGCGGGCCACGAGGAGCCGTCCGATCGAGGCTGCCGCGATCCCCTTGCCAAGCGATGAGACAACGCCGCCGGTGATAAAGATGAAGCGCGTCTCGCCTGGAGTCATCAGTCGGAGATCGAGTGTAGTGGGCGCGCAGGCGGATCGAGAGACCGCCCGGAAGCGCGGGTAAACGTCGGGCGATGGCGGTTCATGCGGCCCGCAGCAGCTGCCGGGCATGCCGACTCGCCGCGCGATCCCCCTCGCCGGCACCGAGCATTCGCACGAGCTCGGCGATGATCTCCTCGCCGCTGCACTGAGCGACACTCGTGCTCGCCGGAACGGTGCTCGAATCTTTGGCGATCGTGAAATGCCGCTCGGCGAGGGCCGCCACCTGCGGGAGGTGGGTGATGCACATGATCTGCCTTCCGCGAGCGAGCTCGCGCAGATGCTCACCGACAGCCCGAGCTGTCTGGCCTCCGATGCCGGCGTCGATTTCGTCGAACACCAGCAGTGGAGCGCTGCGCTCCGAAGCGCCGGAGGACCCGTGAGCGACGCTCAGCAGCGCGAGCATGACTCGCGAGAGCTCGCCGCCCGAGGCGATCTCGCGCAGCGGGGCCGGCGGGATGCCTGGGTTCGGAGCGATCAGCAGCTCGACCAGGTCGACGCCCCGAGACCCGCATCCATCGGGCCGAGGCGCGAGCTGGACCTCAAACTCGGCATCTGGCATCGCCAGCTCGCCCAGGCGCAGACGCACGGCTTCAGCGAGCTCCGGCGCGACCGCCTGCCTGCGTTCGTGCAGTGCCTTGGCCAGGCACTCGAGCTCGGCCCCCGCCTCCGAGCGCTCGGCCTCGGCGGCCTCAAGCGATGTCTCCGCGTGCTCCAGCTCCTCCCGCCGCGCGCAGCAGCGTTCAGCATGCCTGAGCACATCAGCGATCGTGCCGCCGTGCTTTCGCTGTAGGCGTGCCAGCACGGCGAGCCGCTCCTCGACCTCCTCGATCCGGCCGGGCGAGCCCTCGACGCCGATCACGTATGAGCTCAGCTCCCGGCCGAGGTCCTCCGCCTCGTAGAGCAGCGCGTCGACCCTCTGCGACAGCGAACCGAGGGCTGGATCGATCTCGGCCACCGCCTCGAGCTGGCGTCCCGCCTGAGCCAGCAGTTCACGCACTCCACCGTCGGCATCCGCGCCGAGAGCGGCAGCGCCGGCGGCCGCGGCAGCTCGAAGACCCTCGAGATTGCGCAACCTGTCGCGCTCGAGCGTAAGCGCAGACGCTTCCTCCTCGCTCGGCGCTGCGGCCTCGATCTCGTCGAGCTCGAACGCCAGCAGGTCGAGCTCGCGCTCCCTGGCTCCAGCAAGCTCCGCCAGCGCCGCCACCTGACGCTCGAGCCGGCGGGCCTCGTCGTGGCAGGCCTCCAGACGCCCCCGCAGCGCGAGGTGCTCCGCGCCGCAGTGCGCGTCGAGCACCTCCAGCTGCGTAGCGGAGAGCATCAGCTTGCGGTGCTCGTGCTGTCCGTAGAACGAGAGCAGCCTGCTTCCCAGTTCGCGTAGATCCGAGACGTTCGCCGATCGCCCGCAGACATACGCTCGGGTGCGGCCATCCGGCCAGACCCTCCGCGCCAGCACCACCTCCTCGGCCCCGCTCGGCAGCAGCTCCAGCCCAGCGAGATCGGGTGGAAGCGCGAACACTCCCTCGACATACGCCTCCGAGGCGCCTCCTCGCACGATCCCGGCGCGCGCGCGGCCGCCGAGCAGCAGGTCGAGAGCGTGCGCCAGAAGTGTCTTGCCCGCGCCGGTCTCGCCGGTCAGCACGTTCAGCCCGGGCGCGAGCCGGAGCTCTGCGCGATCAAGCAGAAGGAGGTTCTCGACACGCAGCTCGTAGAGCACCTCCGACGGTCTACCAGGCGGGCCCGACGGACAACTTCACTCCCCAACACATGGCGGACCGCACTTCCGAAAAAGGCTTCTACCACGCTGTGGATCGAGCAGCTCGATCGCGTCGGTGATCCTGTCCGCGGCGCCCGGAAGGAATGGGCGCAGCTCAAAGGCGATCGTCGTGCACGCCTGGGCCAGGAGCTCGAGCACGGCCTGAAGGCGAGCCCGGGCGCTCGCATCTCCCTCGCGAGCGTGCGGCGAGAGCTCCCACGGACGGGCGCTCGAGATGAACCGGTTGCCCTGGACAACGATCTCCCACAGCGCGGCTGTCGCGGTGCGGAAGTCGTAGTGTGCGAGCGCATCGTCGATCGACCGCGGCGCCGCAAGGATCGCCGCGTGAAGCCGCGCTCCCCCCGCGGGAGGACCGCTCGTCGACGGCGCAACGCGCCCCGCTGACCCAGAGCGCAGCACAATCGTGCGGTTCACGAAGTTCCCGAGCTCGTCAGCGAGCTCGTTCGCACGGGCGGCGAGCAGCGGAAGGCGGAAGTCGGCGTCTCCGAAGCGCGGAACATCGCGGAGAAACCACCAGCGCAGGGCGTCCGAGCCGAATCGCGTGGCCAGCTCGAGCGGTGCGGTGCTCTCGGCAGCCGCCGACTTGGAGAGCTTGGCGCCCCCGACGGTCAGGTAGTCGTGGACGAGCACGGCGGTCGGGAGGGGCTCTCCCGCGGAGCGCAGGATCGCCGGCCAGTAGATCGCATGGAATCGAGTGATGCCCTTTCCGATCACATGCACCCGCTCCCCCGCTCCTACCCACCACCGGGCGTAGAGAGTCCGGTCGCCGCCGTATCCCAGAGCACTGATGTAGTTGCACAGCGCGTCGAACCAGACGTAGATCACCTGGCTCGGGTCGCCCGGAACCGCGATGCCCCAGCCGCGCGCTCGCCCGATCGGGCGCGAGACGCTGAAGTCTTCGAGGCCACGGCGGATGAAGCTGAGGGCTTCGTTGCGCGCGTGGTCGGGTTCGATTCGCAGGCGGCCGCTCTGGATCGCCTCGAGAAGCGGCTGCTGATGGGCGCTCAGGCGAAAGAACCAGTTGCGCTCGGTGACGAGCTCGGGTGGCTCAGGGTGCTCTGGACACAGCCCGCCGACGAGCTCTGCCGGTCCGAGGAACGCCTCGCACCCGATGCAGTAGAGACCCTGATACTCACGCTCATAGAGGTCGCCCGCCGCCGCGCATGCGCGCCAGAGTCGCTCGACGGCGGGCCTGTGCCGGGGATCGACGCTGGTGCTGATGAAGTCGTCGTAGGAGAGCTCGAGCGGCTCGTGCAATCCTGCGAATCTCCGCGCCTTCTCGGAGACGAACTTCGCCACCGGAACGCCGGCCGCCTCCGCCGCCTGCACGTTCTTGAGCGAGTTGTCGTCGGTCCCGCTGAGGAACCGGACGTCTTCTCCGCGCAGCCGCCGGTGGCGTGCCAGGACGTCGGCCTGAACGCACTCGAGCGCGAAGCCGACATGCGGATCGCCGTTGACGTACGGGATCGCGGTCGTGATGTAGAACTGCCGCTTGCTCATCGGTCCTGCCTTTCTGACCCCGCGCGTTTCGGGGCCGCAGCCGATGAGCGTTCCGACCCCGAGTCACTCCTGGGGCCGGGATCGGTGGTGGATTAGCGCACGCCGAGGGGCCCTGGCAGCAGGGCCATCATCGAGTCAGTCGGAGTGTGCTGGCTCACGGCATAGACGGTAGCGCGGCGCTCAAGGGGCCGCCGCCAGTCGGCCGAACTTGTCGCGCAGGCGCTGATAGAACGTCGTCCCGGCGATCTGGGCCAGGGAGCCCTGGTGGTCGACGAAGCGTGCCGCGATCTGCCCGCCCGGAGGCAGCACGCAGGCCGGCCTGCCGTCGATAGTCACGTCAACCGATTCGTCAAGCGAGCGGTTGTGCACAGCGAGCACGTCTTCCGGCGCGACCACGAGGGCGCGCGCCGTGAGCGAGTGCGGAGCGATGAACGAGACGACGAATCCTTCGACGCCCCAGGCCATCACGGGGCCGCCGTTGGCAAGGTTGTATCCCGTGGATCCGGCGGGTGTGGCGATGACCAGGCCGTCGCAGCGGACCCGGCCGACCTCGTCGCTGGCGACCGCGTAGGCGAGATCGGCGACACGGTTGCCGGGCTGGCGGTGCATCGACACGTCGTTGATCGCAAGCCAGCCGCCGCTTTCACCGGACAGGGCAATCCCGGGCAGGGAGAGAACCTCGAACTCGCCCGCGAACGCGCGCCTGAATCCTTCCTGCGCGTGCTCGCGCTCGACCGTCGCGAGAAAGCCGATCTCGCCGAAGTTGACTGCGAACACCGGAACGCCGCTGCCGGCGTAGGTCCTCAAGGCGGTCAGGATCGTCCCATCGCCGCCAAGCGCGAAGCAGATGTCGACATCGTTGGCGAGCTCGGCGTCGAGCTCGAGACCAGGAGCCGGCTGCAGGCCGTGCTTGCGAGTCTCCTCAGGGTTCAGGCGCAGGACCGCGCCAGCTCTCCGGGCGGCGCTGAGCAGGTCCGCGATCGCCGGACCGGTCTCCGAAGGGCGGCGATGGGTCAGCACCGTCACAGCGGCGGGCGAGCTCACGGCTCGACCTCTCGCGCTGCGAGCTCGAGATCGGCCAGGCCCTCGCGGTTGCCGTCGGCGAGCCACACAAACGTCTCACGGTTTCCCTTCGGTCCGGGCAGTCCCGAGCTCGCGTAGCCCAGGACCGCGGCACCGAGCTCCGCCGCCGCCGCGCCAACCCCTACAAGCGCTCGCCGCCGTAGCTGCGGCTCGCGGACCACTCCTCCCTTTCCGACGCTCGAGCGCCCGACCTCGAACTGCGGCTTGACCAGGGCAAGGCAGTCATAGCGCTCGGCCGCGCAAGCCAGGACCGCCGGCAGCACCTTCGACAGGGAAATGAACGACACGTCGATGACGATCAGGTCCGGGCGATACGGAAGGTCCTCGAGGGCGAGGGTCCGCGCATTGCGCCGCTCGATCACCGTCACCCGCGGGTCGCAGCGCAGGCGCCAGTGCAACTCGCCATAGGCGACGTCGACCGCGGCCACGTGCCCCGCGCCGCGTTGCAGCAGACAGTCGCTGAAGCCACCCGTCGAGGCGCCCACGTCGAGAGCGAGGCGCCCCGCCACCTCGACTGGCAATGCTGCGAGCGCGTTGGCGAGCTTCACACCGCCGCGAGAGACGAACTGTGGGCGCTCTGCGATCTCCACCTGCACATCCTGGTCAACGAGCTGGCCGGGCTTCTGAGCCCGAGCGCGCCCTGGAAGCAGAAGGACATCGCCGGCGAGCACGGAAGCTGCGGCGCGCGCCCGGGACGGGAACACCCCGCGTTGTGAGAGGAGGCTGTCGAGGCGAATGCGTGTCATTCGCCCGGAACGGTATTACCACCTAGCGGATGGGGCTCCGATTTTCAGGCGGGCCCACTTGCGACCCCGCTGCGCTCTGCTACCGCAGCTTCGATCCGCTCCGCGATCCGCTCGCCGGTGAATCCGACCTCCTCGTGCAGCAGCGCAGGCGCGCCGTGAGTCACGTAGCGGTCAGGCAGGCCCACGCGGAGGATCCTCGGGGTCACCCCTGTGTCAGATAGGCGCTCCCAGACCGCCGAGCCGAAGCCGCCGGCGAGCACGCCCTCCTCGACGGTGACCAGCAGCTCGTGCTCGGCGGCAAGCTGAGCGGCGAGTCCAGCATCGATCGGCTTGGCGAAGCGCGCGTCGGCGACGGTCACCGAAATGCCCCGCTCCGCGAGGATGTCGGCAGCGGCCAGGGCCTTCTCGACCCCGGCGCCATAGCCGAGCAGCGCGACCCGGTCGCCTTCGCGCAGGATCTCGCCACTTCCGATCGGGATCTCCACGGGCCGCTCAGGCAACCCGACCCCGACTGCCTCACCTCGCGGATAGCGCAGTGCGACTGGCCCCTCGTCGTAGCGCAGCGCTGTCCGGAGCATGTTCACCAGCATCGCCTCATCGCGAGGCGCCATCAGGACGATGTTCGGCAGGCAGCGCAGGTAGGCGATGTCGAACACGCCGTGATGCGTGGGGCCATCGTCGCCCACCAGTCCGGCGCGATCCATCGCGAACACCACATTCAGCTTCTGCAGGCAGACGTCGTGGACGATCTGGTCGTAGGCCCGCTGTAGGAAGGTCGAGTAGATCGCCGCAACTGGCTTGGCGCCCTGGAGCGCGAGCCCAGCCGCGAACAGAATCGCCTGCTGCTCGGCGATCCCGACATCGAAGTAGCGATCTGGAAGCTCGCGCTGGAGGATGCTGAGTCCGGTGCCGGAGTTCATCGCGGCGGTGATCCCGATCACGCGCTCGTCGCGCCGGCACTCCCGCACGAGAGCTTCACCGAACACCTGGGTGTACTGCGGGGGGGCGGGCTTGGCTCCGGTGATCTTCGCGCGCTTGACGGCGGGCGCCCCATTAGAGATCGACTTCGGCTTGGCGGCATGCCACTTCTCCATGCCCTCGAGGCCGCCCTCCTCGGCGGGAGCGAACCCTTTGCCCTTGACAGTCGCGCAGTGCACCACGACCGGACGCTCGGCGGCAATCGCCTCGCGCAGTGCGCGGCGCAGCGCGCGGACGTCGTGGCCGTCGATAACACCGGTGTAGGCGAAGTCAAGCTCCTCCCACCACAGCCCCGGCGCCCAGAAGGCCTTGATCGACTCCTTGAAGTGCGGGCCGATCCGCTCGAACGCGGCGCCGATCCCGGCGGGGAGCTTGGTCAGCCCGCCCTCGAAGCCTTCACGCGCGTGCCATAGCTTGGGGTTCAGACGAACCCGGTTGAAGTACTTCGACAGGGCGCCGACGTTGGGCGCGATCGACATCCCGTTGTCGTTGAGCACCACGACGATCGGAGTACCGAGTCCCCCGGCCTGATGAACCGCCTCGAAGGAGACTCCGCCGGTGAGCGCGCCGTCGCCGACGACCGCGACTACGTTTGCATCCTCGCCGTGTCCACGGCGCATCGCTTCCTTGATCCCCACCGCGTAGCCAATCGCGGTCGAGGCATGGCCGGCTCCCATGACGTCATGCTCTGACTCCTGGATCGTGCAGAACGGCGCTAGGCCCTCGTACTTGCGGATCGTGTGTAGCTGGTCGCGGCGCCCGGTGAGGATCTTGTGGGGATATGCCTGGTGGCCGACGTCCCACAGGATCTTGTCGCGCGGAGAATCCAGGATCGAGTGCAGCGCGACAGCGATCTCGCAAGCCCCGAGGTTGGCTCCGAAGTGGCCGCCGATCTCGCCGACCGTCTCGATGATGTGCTCACGGACCTCCTGGGCAACCGCCTGCAGCTCGTCATCCGTAAGGCCGTGGAGGTCCTGGGGCTTGTCGATTCGGTTCAGTAGCTCAGTCATTCAAGTTGTCTGGTTGGCCTTTCGGGACTTTGCGTTCAAAACGTCCGGTCGGCGATGAAGTCCGTGATCTGCTCGAGCTCCGGAGCGCCTGCTGGGGCCGCCCGCACCAGCGCGGCGCGGGCTCTTTGACGTGCTGCGGCTGCCAGGCCACGCGCTCCGTCCAGACCGAACTCGGTCACGTAAGTGCGTTTCCCCAGCCGCTCATCACTGCCCTGCGGCTTGCCGAGCGTCTCGGTTGATCCAGTCACGTCGAGGATGTCATCCACGATCTGGTAGAGCACGCCGAGCTCGCGCGCAAAGGCTCGGAAAGGGATTGTGGCAGGTTCGTGAGCCCCATCGAGCAGGAGTACGCAGACCACGCTCGCACCGATCAGCCGGCCGGTCTTTAGCTCGTGGAGCTTGCGAAGCCCTTCCGGCCCGGGAGGAGCTGTGCCTGCCACATCGATGAACTGCCCACCGACCATGCCACCCACGCCCGTGGCCTGGGCGAGTTCGCGGGCTGCCGCCAGCAGTGCCGAGGGGCCCGCGTGCTGCTCGGTGAGCAGCAGCCTGAAGGCCTCTGCATAAAGGCCGTCTCCCGCCAGAATCGCCACGTCTTCTCCGTAGGCGCGGTGACAGGTGGGACGCCCCCGGCGCAGGTCGTCGTTGTCCATCGCCGGCAGATCGTCGTGGATCAGCGAATACGCGTGGATCAACTCGATCGCTGCAGCGAGCGGGAGCACTGACTCGACGGCCCGCCCGATCGTGCGCGCCGTTGCGAGCGCCAGCACCGGCCTGATCCGTTTTCCGCCGGCGAGCAGCGAGTAGCGCATCGCGTTCTCGAGCCCGGCGGACGCGGGGTCGAGCGAGAAGCGCAGCGACTGCAGGTAGCCCTCGATCTCGGCGCGAAGGTGGTCGGGGTAGGGCGCGGACGCGATGGAGTCCGACTGCACCGGCGCGACGGGATCCACAACTATCTGCAATCAACCATCTGGAGCGGGCCTATGGCGCGGGGAGCGGCAGCTGCCCCGGCAGGTCCGGGAGCGGCTCGATCGCTGCGCGCATCCGTTCGTCCACCTGCGCGCTGGCCTCGGCGGCGAGCCTCGCGCACTCCTCGATCAGCGCGAGCGCCGCATCGGGCTGCAGCTCCCCGGCGCGCAGGCGGGAGGCTGCGTCCCGCAGGCGCTCGCTGAGCTCGTCGAGGGCTTCGGTCACCGCCATCAGGGTACAGACCCGAGAGCCACTGTCTGCAGGTAGCCTCGCCACACCGCTTAGAACCTCAGAAGCGCCCCGATACCTTCGAACGGGCCGAGGTCTGGATAGTGGCGGACGACCATCACCTCGGCGTCCTGCCCGAGCGCCGCCTCGATCGCCGCCTCACGAAGGTGCGCACGCTGCTCGAGTGGCGAGCCGTCAGCGGGACAGCTGCCGTCAGGATCGATCATCAGCAGCCCGCAAGCCAGACATTGGTGTGCGCTGCGATCGAAGCCCGGCTCGAGCAGCAGCGTATGAACCCTGCGCTCGTTGAGTGCTTCAACGGTGTCCTGCGGGCCGCCCTTGGCGCGCCCACGGCTTCCGATGCCCGCCGCCAGGCGGTCGAGGGCGCCGCGCTCGCGGCGGCGATCGTCATCTTCGGCGAGCGCCTCGATCGCGGCGCCGATCTGCTCATCGCTGGCTGTCGCGACATCAACCTCGACCCGTCCGGGCACTACGCAGCCGCGGACCTCCTCCGGGAGCATGGCCTCGAAACGGGGCACCAGTTCCCGCGGTCCGCCCAGGGCGACGCGGTCACAGCGCGCTCGACGCCACAGCTGGCGCACGGCCTCGACCACTCTCCGCAGGTGGTCATCGACCTCCTTCTCGATGCTTCGCTCGTATCGGGGCTGGGACCAGCCCCCCTGGTCGTGCTGACCATGAACCTCGTCGTTCACGCGACGGTCCTCGCGCAGGCCGTCGGCCGGGCCGGTCAGGATTCGCGCAGCGCGGCGACTCACCAGGATCACGCACCAGCGCCGTTGCTGGACAGCCTCGATCAGCGGCGCCACGAACGGGACGCGCTCGATCACAACCCGACCCTCCACCGACCGGGCCAGCTGCACGGTCTCGAACAGCTCATCGCGGCCCGAGCAGAAGATCGCCAACGCTCGCGCGCCCTGGTAGGGAGCCTCCGGCGAGGACAGGTAGCGATCGAGGCGCTCGATGTCCTCGCGAAGCGCAACCTTGTCCTCATGAGAAAGGTCGGCCTCGCGGTCGACCCGCCGTGAGGCGTTGTCGATCAGCGAGCGGACCTGCGAGGCGCGAGCCTGGGGCGTCGCAAAGCGCTCAGGGTCGAGGTCCAGGTAAAGACTGATCACGCGGTGGCTGGGACGGCGCTGGAGCAAACCCTTGGCCGCTTGCACCACGGTGCTCACGGGCGCAGCTTACCCGCGGGCGCTCCCTGGGCAAACGCTTCGATCTGCCCTACAGGGGGCGATCGTGAACGTTTCCAGGTGCGGGCTCGACGTTGCCAAATCTCGTCGCTGGCGCCTCAGGGGGCGTCAAGCGCCTGGTTTACGAGCGCGTCGGCACAGGCATTCTGGTCCCTTGGAACCGTGCGGATCGACCAGCGCTCGAACTCGTGCAACGCGGTGAGGGCCTGCGTGTGGAGCTCCCGCATCGCCGGATGCTTGACCTTATAGACGCCGGTGAGCTGCCGGGCGATGAGCTCCGAATCTCCCACGATCTCGAGCTCGCGAGCGCCGAGCTGGCGGGCGCGCTCGAGCCCGCGCAGCACCGCTTGGTATTCGGCGACGTTGTTCGTCGCGACGCCGATCGGCTCTGCGACCTCATCGAGCACCACTCCGTCTGCGCCCGATATCACGATTCCGATCGCGGCTGGCCCCGGATTTCCCCGCGCGCCACCGTCGACGTGGAGGACGAGCTTCACGAGGACGCGAGAGCTTAGTGCTTCCCGGCGGGAAGCGCTTAGTCCGTGGCCAGGCGTGGAAGCTCGCCCGGCACTCGTGCCCGGCGGCGGTCGCGCACAGCGCGATTGCCCCCTCCCGCCGGAATCTCCTTGCGGCGGGATGATTTGCGGCGGTCGACGATCACTGTGACGTTCGGATCATCGGCGTAGTAGCGCGTGAGCTTCTCGAGAAGCTCGTCGGCCAGCGCCTCTGGGACGACGCAGTAGATCATCCCGCGCTGATTCGCTCGCTCATCCCAGGGATGCTAAAGACCGCTGGCCGCGGCCACCATCGGATGTTCGTCTAGAAGCTGAGGGTCCCATGCTCGTCCGAGCCCGCGTTTGGTTGGCGCTCGAGGTCGTCAAGCTCCTCGAGCTCGTATCCCTGCCCCTCGAGCCGAACGCCCGGAACCTCGTCGGACAGATCGGTCTCGTACCGATACCAGCAGAGCTCCCAGGCGGCAATGATGTGCACGACGCCGGGCCTGTCCTCGAGCGGCCGGACGGTCACCGCCGGAGCGCCGAGCGAGCGCGCAACTCCCGCCACCGTGCGGCGATGCTCCGAGCCGTTGAAGACATCGATCGCGGCGGCGATTCGCTGCTCGAGTCCGGTCGGGATGGCATGCACGTGCCGAGGCTCGCGCACATGCTCGGCCGACCGCGCCCGCGCGGAGTCGCTGCCGGCCCGGCGGCGCGGACGAGAAGTAGAAGGCGGTGCTGGCTCGGCGCCCGCGCTCCCGTCGACGTCTGATCCGTCTCCGTTCGGCGCCGGCTGGGGGCGCCCACGGGAGCGCAGCCTTCGCCACAGCGAGCCCCGCCTCTCCGAGCCCCCGTCCCGCGGGTCGAACGTCGGCATAGAGCCCTCGCGCACCCAGCCCTCATTCACTGCCCGCGACGTGCATAGCTCGCACACCGAACGCCGGTCTCCGCCGTCCAGATATACCTGCGCCCGCTCCCCGCGCAGCAACGTTCGACCACACACCTCACAGCTTGCGTGGGTCAGCGTGGGCCTGATGTCCCTGGTGCTCATGGCGAAATCCGAGCGTACAGAAGCCGCTGCCCGGCCGGGCCGGTGGTCCGCCTGAAGTCGCTTGTGTATGGCCCGCGCACGTCAGGCTTTGACCGCCTCGCGCTCCGCTCTGGCCTCGTCCACGACCTTCGAGGCAAGGTGCCCGGGGACCTCCTCATACCGCAGGAACTCCATCGTGAACTCGCCCTGACCGCCGGTGATCGAGCGCAGGTCGGGAGCGTAGGAGAGCATCTCCGCCATCGGGGCCTCGGCCTTGATCTCGGTCATGCCGGCGCCTACCGGCTCCATCCCGAGGGGACGCCCGCGGCGGGAGTTCAGATCGCCGATGACATCGCCGACGGTGTCCTCCGGCGCATTGACGGTGACGAGCATGATCGGCTCGAGCAACACCGGACCGGCCTGCTCGAGCGCCTGCCTCATGGCCTGCGAACCCGCGACCTTGAACGCCATCTCCGAGGAATCAACGGTGTGGTAGGAGCCGTCATAGAGGCGCACCCGCACGTCCTTGACGGGGTAGCCGGCGACGACCCCCTCCCGCATCGCCTCGAGCACTCCCTTCTGCACGGCCGGGATGAACCCAGATGGGATCACCCCACCCTTGATCGCGTCGACGAAGTCGAACCCGGCGCCGGACTCAAGCGGCTCGATCTCGATGTGACAATCGCCGAACTGGCCGCGGCCGCCGGTTTGCTTCTTGTGCCGGCCGTGGGCCTTGGCCGGCTTGCGGATTGTCTCCTGGTATGGGACCCGCGGCGGCTTCAGGTTCACCTCGGCCCCAAACCGCGCCCGCAGCCGCTCCACGATCACCTCGACGTGAACCTGGGAAAGCCCGGCAACGATCTGCTGCCCGGTCTGCGCGTCGCGGTGCAGGTCGATCGTCGGGTCCTCCTCCTGGAGGCGCCGAAGCGCCGTGAAGACCTTCTCCTCGTCGCCCTTGCTCTTGGGCTCTACGGCGAAGGCCATCACTGGAGCGGGGAGCTTGACGCTTGGCATCTCGAGCGCCACCGCATTGCTCGCCAGCCAGTCGCCGGCCTTGGTCTCCTTCAGCTTCGCGACGGCCCCGATGTCCCCAGGGCCGAATTCGGTCGCGTGCCCGCTCTGATGGCCTTCGAAGGTCAACAGCTGGCCGATCCGCTCCTTGCCCTGGGTCCGCGTGTTTAGCACCTGGGAGTCCTGCTTGAGGACGCCCTGATAGACCCGGAACAGGTTGATGCGCCCGGCAAACGGGTCCGCGCGGGTCTTGAACACGTAGGCGAACAGGTCCTTGTCCTCGGCGGGCTCGAGCGTCAGCTCCCCGAGCTTCAGGCCCCCGTGCTTGACTGGCGAGGGCAGGTCCTCGACGATCGCGTCCAGTAGGCGGTTGGTCGCGAGATTGCGCGTCGCGACGCCGCAGGTGACCGGGAACAGTGCGCCGTGGTTGGTTCCGTCTTTCAGCGCCGCGACGATCTCCTCGTGGGAAATCTCCTCGCCCTCCAGATAGCGCTCCATGAGCGCGTCCGAGCTCTCCGAGACCTCGTCCATCAGCTTTTCCCGGTACTCCTGCGCCTGGGCGCTCATCTCCTCGGGGATCGGGATCTCCGTGCAGTTGTCCCTGCCGGAGCCCTCATAGCGCCACGCCTTCATGTCGACGAGGTCGATCACTCCGGAGACCTCGTGCTCTGATCCGATCGGAATCTCGGTCGCGACGACGTGCTGACCGAAAGCGGACTTCAGAGCCTCGAGCGCCCTGAAGAAGTCAGCGCGCTCGCGGTCGAGCATGTTCACGAACACGAGACGTGCCAGGTCGAGCTCGGCCGCACGCTGCCAAAGGCGCGCCGTGTGAACCTCAACTCCCATCACGGCGTTTACGACGAACACCGCGGACTCGCACACTCGCAGCGACCCGAGCGCGTCCGCGACGAAGCTTGGATCGCCTGGCGTGTCGAGGAGGTTGACCTTCCGGTCCTGCCATTCGAACGACGACAGCGCCGCCGAGATCGACATCTGCCGGGCCTTCTCATCGGGATCTGTGTCCGAGACGGTCGTGCCGTCCACCACCGAACCGAGCCTGTTGACTGCCCCGGCTCCGAACATCAGCGCCTCGTGCAGCGAAGTCTTGCCGGTACCCCGGTGGCCGACGAGCGCCACGTTACGGATGCGGTCCGCGGCTTTGTGCATGCCTGTCCTCCTCTCGGTCGAGATCCGCAGCCGCCGACGATACCGCTGTTCGGGTCGATGCATGCACCCGCGGGCGACGCCGCGCGCTCGGCATCCGGCCTCGCCGTAGGCGCGGGGCCTGCGTCGTCCAGTTGTGGACCGGGCCGCATGCGGCCCGGTCTCAGTCCAATTCGCTGGCAAGCTTCGAGCGCAGCCGCAGCACCGCTTTGGTGTGCAGCTGGGAGACCCGGGACTCCGTGACGCCGAGAACCTCGCCGATCTCTCGCAGCGTCAGGTTCTCGTAGTAGTAGAGCGCGACCACAAGCTTTTCACGCTCGGGAAGCGCGGCGATCGCGTCGGCGATGCGATCGCGCAACTCGCTCTGGTCGACTAGCTGCTGCGGGTCCGGCGCGCCTCGGTCCGGGAGGGTGTCGAGCAGCGAGACCTGGTCGCCGGTCGAATCCGAGACGTTCCACAGCTCGTCAAGGGCGACGATCGTCGAGTTTGAGATCTGGAGCAGCGCGTCCTGGAAGTCCTCGACGCTGATCCCAAGCTCGGTCGCCATTTCCTCGTCGCTGGGCGCGCGCTGAAGCCGCGACTCGAGCTTCACGTTGGCGCGCTCGATCTCTCGCGCGCGGGCGCGCACCGAGCGCGGCACCCAGTCGAGCGTTCTCAGCTCGTCGATGATCGCGCCGCGAATTCGGGTGATCGCGTACGTCTCGAACTTGATCTCCCGTGACAGATCGAAGCGCTGGATCGCGGAGATCAGGCCGCCGAGCCCGTAGGAGATCAGGTCGGCCTCCTCCACGTGGGCGGGTAGGCCGGATCCCATGCGGCCGGCGACGTACTTGACCAGCGGCGAATAGGCGACGACCAGCCGCTCCCGAGCGCGCTCGTCGCCCGAGGTCTTATACCGCCTCCAAAGATCCTGGAGCTCGATCGCTTTGACGTTGGTTTCCAGTTCTTCCCCCCAGAGGGTCGGCGACCTCAGGCGCGGGGGTGAGCGCGCGCGTAGGCAGACCTCAAGCGGGAGGACTCTACCCGAGTGTAAACCTGAGTCGTGGAAATCGTTGCGTGCCCGAGCAGCTCCTGTATCGCCCGGAGGTCGGCTCCGCCCTCGAGCAGATGCGTCGCGAACGAATGTCGCAACGCATGGGGATGGGCTTCGGCAAGTGCCGGCGACGCCAGCGCCGCGAGCCGAGCCCACGTGCGCAGCCGCCGCCTGACATCCGATGAGCTGAGCCGCCGGCCAGACTTCGAGAGAAACAATGCTCCGCCGCGTTCGGTGTCGGCGTCCGTCAGGGCGGGCCGTCCCTTGGCCAGATATCGCTCCAGCGCCCGCAGGGCAGGCTCTCCGACGGGCACCAGGCGGGTCCTCCCCCCCTTTCCCTCCACCCGGACGACCTCCGAGTCGAAGTCGAGCGAGTCGAGGTCGGTGCTTACGAGCTCCTCGGCTCGCAGGCCGGAGGCGTAGGCCAGCTCGAACAGCGCGCGATCGCGCAACTCAAGCGGTGTGCCGGCCGGAATCCGGTCGAGCAGCGCTGCGGCATCAGCAGGCTTCAGCACGCGCGGCAGCCGCTGCGCTCGCTTGGGGGACCCGAGCAGCTCCGCGGGGTTCTCGGAGCGATGCCCACTCTGCACCTGGGTGGCGAGCAGACCGCGGAGCGACGCCAGCTTGCGAGCGATCGTGGTGGGCGCCTGGCCGCGCTCCGACAGACTCGCCGCGTATCGGCGCAGCGAGCGCAACTCCACGGACGAAGGCTCCACTTCACTGCGGGTGGCCCACATCGCAAACTGGTGGTTGTCGATCGAGTAGGCGCGCCGCGTCCGCGCCGACAGCGCCCGGCGTCCGAGCTCTCGGTCGAACTCCTCGATCGCCTCGCGCCATCGTTCGGAGATCGGCGCACGCGTTGCTTGCGGCGCCAGCAGAGGCTTCTCTACCAAGTGCATCGCAAGCGAGCTATTCGTCGTCGCGCTTGCCATGCCTGCTGGAAGCTCCAGCCGGGAGCAGCTGCGGATCTCGGCCCCTCGCTGCCTTCGCGCCCTAGGCGATATGGACGAGCGTCCCGATCGGCGTGTATGGGTACACCTTCCCAGCGGCGCTGACGGGCATCTCGACGCACCCGAGGCTCTGCGGGAAGCCGTATTGCGCCCGGGTAAACCCGTGCAGCGCATCGCCGCCGTTGAAGTAGCTGATCCAGGGAATCCCCGGATCGTGGTAGTGGCTGCCGTCGGGATTGGTGCCGCTCATGGTGCCGGATGGGATGTGCTCGTACACCGCATAGGTGCCCGGGTTGGTCGGAGCTGAGGCGATCCCGGTGTTCACCGGTGTCGTCACGGCGCTCTGGCCGTTGTGCCAGAGGGTCAGGCGCTGCGTGGCTTCGCTGACCGACACGAACGTGTAGCCGGCCGTCGAGCCATGCCCGCTGAGCACGGCGCTGATCAGCATCCGCCACACCTGCGGGCCGGGGACCCCATCGGGTGTCAGGCCGTGATCGTTCTCGAAGGCCATAATCGCCCCGCGGGTCATGACACCCGAGGCGCCCGGAGCCCAGAACGTCCGCAGGGGGGCAGGCACGTTCGGATATGCCCACGAGAAGGTGCCCGACGGCGGATTCACCGCCGCCGTCTCTTGCGCCTGGGGCGTGAGCGGCACGCCGCTCCCGGCGGGGTTGAAGTGCAGTGGCAGGTATCCAAGCGTCGCCAGCAGCTGCTGAAGGCGAAGCGTGGATCCTGGCGGCACGACCCACTTGCCCGGATCGCCTCCTGGACTCGGCTGCCCTCCGATCAGGCGCACCCCATTGGGCAGCCCGATCGTTACTGTCGAGGCCAGGCCGTACCCGACGCCCTCGGGGCGGAACACGATCGTGTGAGGGTTGATCTGGTGCCATGTGCCGGGGGTTGTCGGCAGCACAGGCGGGCGGAAGTGTCCGAGCGCCTGCTGGACTGTCTTCGAGAAGGTCAACGTGATTGGGGTTCCCGGCGCGATCCGCGAGCCCGGCGCGGGCAGCGCGATCGCGGATGCGGCAGCGCCGGTCGGGAACCAGGTGATCAGCGCGGGCGAGGGCTGCTCCCAGCTGCGTCGCGCCGCGGCGACCCACATCGATCCGGCGGCCGTAGATCGGTCCAGTGTCACGACACTGGTCGGAGAGCTCAGCTCATGCCGGACCAGCCGGCCGGCCGGGCCATAGGAGATCGCCGCGATCGGCTGCTCGAAGGCAAGCCGCAGCGGCGCACCGGGTGCCACGGTCAGGAAGTGCTCCGGCAGATGGGCACTCGGCGTCGTCACGGTCAGCCGGAGCCGCTCGGTCTTTCCGGCGAGCCAGGAGAGCCAACTCGGGCGTCTGACTACAACCTGTATCGACAGCTGCCGATTGGCCGAGATCATGTGGAGCGGCCAGATCTGATGCCCGCGCACTGTGACCGCGACGGCGTTGGCGTGCAGGCCGGTGACGACAGTGACGCTCTGAATCTTTCCCCCGCCCATCGGCAGGCTGATTCGGGCCAGCGCAGCTGGGTCCGCCCCCAGCGTCGCGTGTGAGGACGCGAACGCGACCGCGGCCCCGCCGAGCCCGGCGAGCACCAGCAGCACAAATGCCCCCACTAAAACCGCACGACGCTTCACAAGAGCCTCAGATGGTACTTAACGATTTGGACGGCCCTCCGCAAACACTGGGTACGGCCAGCTCTGCAATCAACTTTGCACTGAAAGATTGCTTAAAGGCTTCAGTGTGTGACAGCGCCGTGCGCGGCGCTCGACACCACGCGGGCGTACTTCGCGAGCGCGACGTTGCCGATCGCGCGGCCCGGCGGCCTGTAGCTGAGAGCCCGCTCGGCGAGGTCCGGCTCGGAGACCTCGACGTCAAGCCGGCGCGAGTCGATGTCGAGGGTAATCCGGTCGCCGTCGCGGACGAGACCGATCGGGCCTCCGCGAACCGCCTCGGGGGCCACGTGGCCCGCCATCAGTCCGCGGGTGGCACCGGAGAAGCGGCCGTCGGTGATCAGCGCGACGTCCTCCCCGAGTCCCTCCCCCACGAGCGCGGCGGTGACCGCGAGCATCTCGCGCATCCCCGGGCCGCCGGCGGGCCCCTCGTTGCGTATCACCACGACATCGCCGGCGCGAACGTCGCGAGCGCGCACCGCCGCCATTGCGTCCTCCTCGGATTCGAACACCCGGGCGGGGCCGCTGTGCTTGCGCCGCTCGTGTCCGGCGAGCTTCACGACGCAGCCGTCCGGCGCCAGGTTGCCCTTCAGGATCGCCAGCCCGCCGGTCGGCTTGATCGGATCCGCAAGTGGGCGGACAACTTCCTGGCCCGGGGTCTCCCGGGCGCCGTCGGCGAGCTCGCCGATCGTGCGGCCAGTGACGGTCGGCGCGTCCGGGTGAAGGATTCCGGCCTCCTTCAGCCGCTTGGCCACAAGCGGCACCCCGCCTGCCTCGTACAAATCGGGTGCCACGAACCGGCCACCGGGCTTTAGGTCGCAGAGCAAGGGCGTGCGCTCACTGATTCGGTCGAAGTCGTCGATCGACAGCTCCACGCCCACCTCGCGTGCGATCGCGAGCAGGTGCAGGACACCGTTGGTCGAGCCCCCGCTGCACGCGATCGCGGCGATCGCGTTCTCGATGCCCTCTCGGGTGATGAGCTCGGCGGGCCGTTGCCCGCGCGCGAGCACGTCCATCACCAGGGCACCAGCTCGCTCCGCGACGTCGGCTTTTCGGGGGTCGACCGCCGGGACCTCCGACAGTCCCGCCGGCGAGATTCCCAGCATCTCGAACGCCATCGCCATCGTGTTGGCCGTGAACTGGCCGCCGCAGGCGCCGGCGCCGGGCGACGCCTCCCGCTCGAGCTCGTGAAGCTCCTCGTCGGTGATGCGCCCCGCGGCATGCGCCCCGACCGCTTCGAACACTTCTTGAATCGTGACCCGCTCGCCATGATGGTTCCCAGGCAGGATCGACCCCCCGTAGAGCATCAGGCTCGGCAGGTTCAGGCGGCACAGCGCCATCACCGTCCCCGGGATCGTCTTGTCGCAGGCGCAGATCGCGATCACCGCGTCGAACATATGGGCGTCGCAGACGAGCTCGATCGAGTCGGCGATCAGCTCTCGGCTGACGAGCGAGGCCCTCATCCCCGGGGTTCCCATCGTGATCCCGTCCGAGATTGCGATCGTGTTGAGCTCCATCGGCGTGCCGCCCGCCGCCCGGATGCCCTCCTTGACCTTCGCGCCGAGCGCGCGCAGGTGGAAGTTGCAGGGCATCGTCTCGATCCAGGTGTTCGCAACCGCCACGAGCGGCTTCGAGAGCGCCTCGTCGTCGTAGCCGATCCCCCTGAGCTGCGCGCGGGCACCGGCGCGCTCGGGGCCCTCGGTGAGGGCGCGACTGCGGTGCTTAGGGTCGAGCGGAGTGGGCGAAACCATCGAGGGGCGGACTGTACTGGCAGCGTGCCGGACACCATCCTTCAACGGGGCGCGGCGGGCGCTACGTGAGCGGGTGGGGCGCTACGTGAGCGGGGTGAGGGCGCTACGTGAGCGGCGCGCCGGCTGCCGACTGACGCATCCTGGCCCGCTCCCACTGGCGCAGGCGCCACAGGTCGCGGCTCACCTGCTGGGGATCGAGCTGGCGGCCCGGCAGGTGCATGTTCGCCTCGCCGATCAGCCGGCGCTCGTCCCCGGTCAGCGCCATCCATTTCGCGAGCATGTCGTCTGAGTCGGGAAGGCGAGCGCTGCCATAGGGGCGCGTGTGGTCGAGGAACTGGACGCAATATTCCCCGAGAAGCCGGTTGCTCTGGGGCATGTAGGCCAGGATCGGCCTGTGGGGGTAGATCAGGTACGCATACGGTGCGCGGCTGCCGTCGGGTCCGGGCGAGTCGGCCTGGCCACCCCAGACGCGGATGAATCCAAGGTCGCGGTACATCGACCACTCCTCCTCGTTCACGCACGAGCGCAGTAGCGCCCGGGCGCGCTGCTCGGCACGACGCTCGCGGCCGGGGTCGTAGCCGATCTCAGGTGCTCGTCGGCGCCTCGCGCGATACCGGCTCCACGCCTCCTCAACGCGCGGGATGATCAGATCAGAGAGCAGTGCGAGGGCGACTAGCGCGATCGCGGCAAGCGCCAGCAGCACCGCAGGCCGCCGGTCTACCGACCGCCCGCTGCCCGCGGGAAGAAGATCACGCGCTCGGCCTCTCGCGGGATCTGCTCGAAGGCCGAGACCATCACGGCCTCGCGTCGGCTCGCCGACCTGGTGACCGGAACCGCCGCCCACATACCAGCATCGAGCTGGCGGCGGAACTCGTCAATCAACCGCTGCTCGTCCTCGCCGAGCTCTACGTCGCCCTCGGCGATCAGCACCTCGCCGTGGCCGGGCGTCATCCTCAGAAACCGCACGCGAGGATTATGTCAAAGGACACACGGTCACAAGGTAATCCTGGTACCGGCCGCCTCACGGCGCCGTCGGAGGCGGGTTCAGGCCCGGCGGGCGCGCAGCTGACGGTTCTTCAGGCGGTTGCCGCAGGTCGCCATATCGCACCAGCTGCCCTGCTGGTTGCGGGAGCGGTCGTAATAGGCCCAGCCACACTCCGGGTTGGCGCAGACCTTGAGCCGGCTCCAGGTCCCGTCCTCCTGTGCCCGGCGAATCACCAGGAGCAGCCCGAACAGCGCATCCTCGATCCGCCCCGTCCGAGGGCTCTCCAGTGTGATCGCGCCGTCCGTCCCCACCAGCAACCGCGGGCGCCGGGCATCGGCGATGCCTCGAAGCGGCGCCAGCTCGGCGGTCGCTGCCTCCCCGCCACCGTTGGCGATCAGCAGGCCGCGGATGCCCTCGCGCGCCGCTCGGGCCGAGGAGGTGTCACCAGCGCTCAGGCGCGAGTCCCGTTCGAGGAGGCCCGCGCTCACCAGCCAAGCCGTGGCCGACCGCGGATCTCCGAGAAGGTCGGAGTCCTTCTCCAGATCGATTGTGTTGATGAACGCTTGAACCAGTAGAAGCGGCATCGGAGCCGGCTTGGCCTCGTCGCCGGGGTACCAGCACGGGATCCTTGCAGTGTCAATTCTGGTGACCATCGAAACGGCTTGACAGGTTAGCATGACCTGCGTATCATGATTGATGGTCACGCAAGAATCCAGAGAGCGCAACAATCAGGGTTAGTTATGAGATTCGACGGTCGTAGACATCGGCATTCGCACAACAGTCCGGGCTCCGGGGCGGACCCGCTGATCGCGCCACGCCCCAGGCTCTGGGACCGGCTGGTCGCGCGATGGCGATCGCGGACGCTCGACGCGGTGCTCGCGGACGGAGTCCCGGCCGAATCGAGCGCCGCGGTGGCACTTCGGGCTCGGCGACTGATCGATCCCTGTGAGCGCCGCTCGATCGCCGATGGCCTTCGCCGTCTGGTGCGCGAGGCGAGTGAAGGTCCCGTTCGCTCGCGCGTCCGGGTCGCGGCGTGCTGGAATCGGGTGGCCGCTGCCAGCGAGGAGCTGGACGAGCTCGCGGATGCCCTCAGCCGGCCGGGGCCCGTGGCGGTGCATGGAGTAGCCGAAGCGCTGCTGCTACTGACCGACGGGACCGGCCCGCTCTACAACCCCGAGAGCTGCGTGAGCCTGCAGACGATGGCGACCTCGGCGATCGCGGACCTCCAGCTCTAGGCGCCCGCTCACACGATATCTCTGGCCGCGGTACTGCGACCGTCCGGTCCAGGCACCTGCGCAACGCCCTCCTCGACCCGCCCCCCGACGCCGAGCACGTTAACGGGACCAGCGCCGCGGCCAATCCCCTCGAGCCCGTCCCGTACTGCACGGGCCGCCAGCCGCTTCGCTGCGCGAGCGGCCCGCAGCGGATCGTCGCCGAGGGCAAGCCTCGCGGCCAGCACCGAGGAGTGCGTGCACCCCGAACCGTGGGCCGCCCGACTCGCGTATCGCGCGCCGGGAATCTCCACCAAGCGCTCACCGTCGAAGAACACGTCCGACGCCCGCAGGCGATGGCCGCCGGTCACGACCACCACTTTCGGCCCGAGGGCATGAAGTGCGCGAGCCAGCGCGTGGGCACCGTCCGGATCATCATCAACACCTGCCGGGGCGTCCCGCCGATGACCCGCGGCTGACGCCGCGAACAGCGCTCTCGCCTCGGGTAGGTTCGGAGTGATCACCGTGGCGCGGGGCAAGAGCACCTTGACGAGCAGCGCGCGTGCCGCCGGCACTAGCAGCTCGGCGCCGGACTCGGCGACCATCACCGGGTCGAGCACCACGGGCGTCGCTGCCGCGAGCTGGTGAAGTGCGCGAGCCACCGCCTCGATCGTCGCCTCGTCGCCGAGCATCCCAATCTTGACTGCGTCAACGCCGATGTCGGATGCGACGGCGCGCACCTGCTCGACGATCGTCTCGGCGGGGACCACGTGAACCGCTGTGACCCCGACCGTGTTCTGGGCGGTTATCGCCGTTATCGCCGAAGTGCCATGCACCCCGCACGCAGCGAACGCCTTGAGGTCGGCCTGGATTCCGGCGCCGCCGCCGGAATCCGAGCCGGCGATCGTCAGCACGGCAGGAATTCGACCGGACTGTCGCATCAGCCTTCCAGGCTAGTAGCCCGCCTCATAGCCCTCGCCCGGCTCGGTAGCCCCCGGTCGCTGCCTGGGCCGCTGAAGGTGGATAAGGCGTCGATCGTCGTTCCAGCGGCCACGATTGACGCACCATCCTCCCCTGGGGTGGATAGGACGGCATCGTGTCCTCGGCTAGCGTCGCTTGACGCGATGTCCACACGATCAAGGCCCGGCACGCCACCCCACAGCGTCCAAGCAGCTTTAACCGACAGCCCTCACTGAGCCGTTTCGCTGCCGCGAGCGAGCCACTTACCGCGAGCGCGAACGCCGTCGCTCAGGGGATCACCGTGTAGCTCCCGCCGGGCCCTCGCCGCAGATGTCCGGCAAGCTCCAGCGAGGCGAGGGCGACGAGGCCCTCACCGGCCGAGAGGTCCGCTGCCGCGATTGCGCTCGTGGTATCGCCGGCATCGACGATCGCCTGGAGCAGGGCCTGGGCCTCGAGCGAGACTTCAGGCCGCCGATCGGCCACGACCGGCCGCACCCCGGCCCCGAACAGCTGGTCGAGGACGTCCTGCGCGCCCCGGACCACATAGGCGCCCTTGGCGAGCAGCGCGTTCGGGCCCACTGACTGAGGAGAGGTGATCGGTCCGGGCACGGCCCCGACCGGACGGCCAAGGCTTCGGGCGAAACCGGCGGTGAGCAGCGAGCCAGAACGGTTCCCGGCCTGGACGACAACCGTGCTCGCCGCTAGCGCGGCGAGGATCCTATTTCGCGCCGCGAATGTCCAGCGCCACACGCTTGCCCCTGGCGGAAGTTCGGAGATCGCCGCGCCGGTGCTCACTATCTGGCGGTGGAGCGCCCGCTTGCCCGCGGGATACGGGCGGTCGGCAGATCCGGGGAGCACCGCGATCGTCGGCGCTCCAGCACTAAGCGCGCCGGAGTGGGCGGCAGAGTCGATCCCGAGAGCCATTCCGCTGATCACCGTCACCCCGGCTCGCCCAAGTCCGCTGCCGAGCGAGCAGGCCACCTCGAGGCCGTACGGCGAGGCTTTCCGGGCGCCAACGATCGCGACGAGATCTTCGCCGGCGAGATCCAGGAACCGCCCGAGACCCCCGGCCACGTATAGGACGGCGGGCGGGCTGCTCAGCGCGCGCAAACGAGCGGGATAGCTGGCCTGACAGCGACAGATCGAGTCGATCCGCGCGGCCGCGGCATGCCCGCGCAGCTCACCGGCGTCCAGGCAGCCTAGCTCTCGCGCGACCGCCTCTCGGTACGGTCCGCCGACCGCCGCAATGAGCTCCTCGTTGTCGAGCGCAAGCGCCGCGTCGATCTGCCCGCGCGCATGCTCGAGATGACCTCCGAGCCGTGCCAGAAGCCAGGCGCGGGCCACACAGCGATCGCACGCCAGGCCGTCCAGCTCGGTGTCGGAGCTCACGCCGCGATAGCGGGCTCCCCCGTCCCGCGATGGCGTAGAGACAGCGCAGTCAGCAGGTCCGCATTAGTGACGCTTGCGTGATGCTCGAGATCGGCGATCGTGCGCGCCACCCGCATGACTCGATGCCGTCCACGGGCGCTAAGCGCGCCCATCGCATATGCCTGAGCAAGCGTTCGGTCGGCGTCATCCTCGAGCTGGACGAGGCGGCGAACGAGCCGCGCGTCCATCTCGCCGTTACAGCGAGCACCTGACCCGGCAAGCCGCCGGCGCTGCAGCTCACGGGCGTCCGCCACCCGCTCCAGGGCGCGAGCCGAGTCGATCACGGCGGCGGAGCGCAGGTCTCGCTCTCGGGGCCGCTCGACGCTCACCAGCAGATCCATACGGTCAAGGAGCGGGCCACTGAGCCGCCGGCGGTGCCGTCGCAGGTCCGCCTCCCCGCACTGGCAGCGGTTCCCATCACCGGCGAAACCACACGGACATGGATTGCTCGCCGCGACCAGCATGAAGCGGCTCGGGAACACGAGCGCGCGCTGCCCGCGGACGATCGTCACGCGACCGTCCTCGAGCGGCTGTCGGAGCGCGTCGAGGCTGCCGCGCTGAAATTCGGAGAGCTCATCGAGGAACAGCACGCCGCGATGGGCCAGCGTCGCCTCACCGGGCTTCGGAGGCGCGCTACCTCCGACGAGTCCTGCGGGCGAGATCGTGTGGTGCGGGGCGCGGAATGGCCGCTCGCTGACGAGGCCGTCGGCATGCAGTCCAGCGACGCTGTGTATCCGCGTGACCTCGATCGCCTCCTGGCGTCTCATCGGCGGCAAGATCGATGGGAGTCGGCGTGCGACCATCGTCTTGCCGGTTCCGGGTGGGCCCTCCAGAAGAAGATTGTGGGCGCCCGCTGCCGCGATCTGGAGGGCAAGGACGGCGGTCAGCTGGCCGCGAACGTCGGCCAGATCCGGCTTCCCGTTCGCCACGGTCGGGCGTCGCGAGGGTGCGGGCAGGGGCCGCGGTGGCGCGCCCATCAGCACCTGCGCGGCCTCTCGCAGCGTCTCGACTCCGGCTACCTCTAGACCCTGCACCAGGGCCGCCTCCCGGGCCCGTTGCCGCGGCACGATCAGCCGGCGGACCCCTGCCCGGCGAGCTCCCTCGGCTACTGCCAGCACCCCGGGTGAGTCCCGCAGCTCGCCTCCTAACGACAGCTCTCCGAATACCGCGAACGAGGCGGCCGCCTCAGCCGTGATCTGCTCGCTGGCGATCAGCACCGACACCGCCAGCGCGGCGTCGAAGCCCGGACCCACCTTGCGCATGAAAGCGGGGGCGAGGTTCGCCGTGATTCGCTTGGCGGGAAACTCGAACCGCGAGTTGAGAATCGCGGAGCGGACCCGATCGCGCGACTCTCGAACCGCCGCGTCTCCCAGCCCCACGATCGTGAATGTCGGCAGACCGGAGCGGATGTCCACCTCGACCCAAACCTGACGCGGATCGACACCGTCGATTGCGAACGTAGAGACGCGCGAGAGCATGCGCCGACGCTACGCAAGAAACTGCAACACGTGGGTGACGCCGTGTTCCAATTCTGCGCAGAACCATCGGATCGCTTGCGCTGAATCGTCACCCGGCGTGTCACACGGGCGGGATCTTGCGGCGTAGCGTCCGGGCGATGAGCGAGGACCCACGACATCGGCTCGGTCGGCTCGGCGAGCGGCTCGCCGCTGAGCACCTTGGAAGGCGGGGCTTTCAGATCATCGAGCGCAACTACCGGACACGCTGGGGTGAGCTCGACCTGGTCGCGTTCGATGGGCGCACGCTGGCCTTCTGCGAGGTGAAGACGCGCCGCGCGTGGGACGCACCCGTCAGTCCGCTCGAGGCGATCGGGCGGCGGAAGTGCGTCCGTCTACGGAACATGGCCCGCAGCTGGCTGAGCGAACGGACCGACAGGCCGTATGCCGATGCGATCCGCTTCGACGCGATCGCCGTCACGTTTGACTCGGCCGGGCGCCTCGTCGCGATCGACCACGTCGAGAACAGCTTCTGAGAAGCGACCGCGCGGTCGACGCGGGCTCGGGGACCTATAACGCCAGCTGCTGATAGGCCGCGGACTGGAACGACAGGCGGTGCAGCGGCGAGACGCCCTGGCGCTCGATCGCCAGCCGATGCTCGGGAGTGGCGTACCCGACGTGCTGGGCGAACTCCCACCCCGGATGCGTGCTGTCGGCACGGCGCATGTAGCGGTCGCGTGTCTCCTTGGCGATCACCGACGCGGCGGCGATCGCCGCGCTCTTGCCGTCGCCGCCGATCACCGCACGTTGCTCCCGGCCGATGCCGGCCACCGCAAATCCGTCGCTCAGGCAGATGCAGCCTTCCGGGGCAACGCGAGCCAGCGCGTCGCGCAGCGCCGCGAGGTTGGTCACGTGCAGACCCCGCTGATCGATTCCCGGGGCGCAGCGGGACACAATCGCGACCTTCGCCGCGGTCCGCAGGATCACCGGGAACAGCTCGGCGCGTCCTTCGGGCGTGTGCTGCTTGGAGTCGTTCAGCGCGCCGAGGGCTCGCACGTCCCGCGGTCCGAGCCGCTCCAGGTCGAACAGCACCGCGGCAGCCACCAGTGGTCCCGCCAGGCAGCCCCTGCCAGCCTCATCCGCGCCCGCCACGAACCGCGTGCCCAGCGCGCGGTCGAAGGCGAACAGCTTTCTGGCCGCGCGGCTGCGCCGCTTAGAGGAAGCCGATGCGGTCCGGCGGCCAGTACGTGAAGAAGGCGACCCCGATGACCCATTTATCGGGGACCGGACCCCAGAAGCGGCTGTCGTCTGATGCTCCACGGTTGTCGCCCATCATGAAGTAGTCGCCGGGCGGAATCACGATCGCCTGTGGGAAATTGCACGAAGTGTCGCTCCCGCACGGCTCGATGTACGGGTCCTTCTCGGGGACGCCGTTGCGGATCACGTGACCGTTCTCGATCTGGATCCGGTCGCCGGGGCCGCCAACGACCCGCTTGATGAACGTCTGCGTGGATTCGGTGGGCGATGGCGTGTCGCACGCCTGCCGGTGATCAGCTCCCTGATTATTGGCGCCGCAGGTGGGGCTGGCCGGATCGGCGCCAGAAGGTGGATGGAACACCACGACGTCGCCGACGCTCGGATGGTTGATCAGGCGGTTCGCCAGGATTCGCTGGCCGACCGCCAGCGTCGGCAGCATCGACTCGCTCGGGATCCGATACGGCTTGACGACGAACGCCTGAATCAGGAGAGCGAGCGCGATCGCGATCGCGACGGTGAAGATGAGTTCAATCAGTGCCTTCATTTGCGAAGCCGCAGGGCGTTTTCGTCCTGGTTATCGGAAGCCCTTCCTGGATCTAGAGCGAGCTACAAGAATCCGACGCGATCGGGAGGCCAGTAGGTGAAGAAAGCTTGGCCGATGATCCACGACTTCCTGATCGGACCCCAAAACCGGCTGTCTTCGGAGTCCGGTCGATTGTCGCCCATCACGTAGTAGTCGCCGCGCGGAATCGTGATCGTCTTCAGGAAGTTGCATGCCGGATCGCCTGGACAGGGGACGATGTACGGATCGCGCTCTCGGACCCCGTCGCGGAAGACGTGACCGTTGCGGATCGAGATGCGGTCCCCGGGCAATCCCACGACGCGCTTGATAAAGGTCATAGAGGACTCCCGTCTCTGCACCACATCGCAGGCCATCGGACTGTTCTGACCGGAGTCGTTCTGGCCTTCGCTCGGATTCGCACAGCTCGTGTAGTTGGCGGGCGGATGGAAGACGAGGATCTCGCCGATGTGCGGCGAGGTAAAACTTATGGCCACCCGGTCGACCAGCAGCCGCTGGTTGACGTGCAGCGTCGGAAACATCGACCTGCTCGGGATCCGATATGGCTTGACGACGAACGCCTGAATCAGGAGCGCGAGACCGAGAGCGCCGGCGACAATCAGAACGAGCTCTACGAGGGAGCTCGCGATCGACTTCCGGACGCCGCTCACTCCTCCGGTTCAGCGGCGGAGGAGTCCGACGCTGAATTCTCCTCACCGTGTGCCCCCGCGCCGTCCACGGACGGCGCAGTATCGGCAACGGGCGCCGGAGCCTCCTCGGGTGGCATCTCCGAAGTCGCCTCGGCGCTCTGCTCCTTCACCTCAGCCGCGGGCGCGTACAGCAGCTCAGGCTCCACCAGCTGCTCCGGGCCCGTGTTCCGGCGCTCCCTGACCCGGGCTCGCTTGCCGACGCGGCCACGTAGGTAGTACAGCTTCGCGCGGCGCACGTCGCCACGAGCAGCAACCTCGATCCGCTCGATCTTCGGCGAATGCAGCGGGAAGGTCCGCTCGACCCCGACGCCAAACGACTGCTTACGGACCGTGAACGTCTCGCGCGCTCCATGTCCCTGCCGCTTGATCACGATCCCCTCGAACACCTGGGTGCGGCGGCGGGTCCCCTCGATCACCTGGAAATGGACCCGCAGACGGTCACCGGCAGCAAACGCCGGTACCCGGCGCAGCTGAGCGCGCTCCAAGCTGTCGATCACGGTATTCATGGCAAAACTGGCGCGAGCGGCGCCGGGAGGGACCGGCGACGGAGGCTGTGGGAAGCCCTTGAGTCCCGCCCACGCGGGTCGCCTATGCTAGCGGACCGCCCCCGGCGATCACCCCGGGACGCCCTCAGCCTACGCGCGGGCTCTGCTCTGCTCCTCGCGCCACTGCCTGATTCGCGCATGATGGCCCGATAGCAGCACCTCAGGCACGCTCCACCCACGATATTCGGCGGGCCGCGTGTAGTGCGGATACTCGGGAGCGCCGCCCAGCGCCTCGCTGAAGGACTCCTCGACCGCGGACTGCTCGTCTCCGAGCGCGCCCGGCAGCTTCCGGATGACCGCGTCGCACACGACCATCGCGGCGAGCTCGCCGCCGGCCAGGACGTAGCGACCGATCGATACCTCGTCCGTGGCCAGGTGCTCGAGGACCCGCTGATCGAATCCCTCGTAGCGTCCGGAAAGCAGCGTCAACCGCTCCGCGCGGGAGAGCTCCTCCACGAGCGCTTCGTCGAGCACGCGGCCACTAGGGGTCAGAGCGACCACTCGTCTGCGATCGCGCGCTTCGTCGCCGTAGCGAGCCTTCAGCGCCGCATCGACCACATCGACCCTGAGCAGCATTCCCGCCCCTCCGCCGAACGGCGTGTCGTCGACCTGGCCGGCGCTCAGCGGTGTGTGATCACGGTAGTTGACGTAGCTCAGGCGATGGCCGCGGGCGAGTGCGTTTGTGACGTGGCGCTGGCGCTCGAACCACGAGAACGCCTCCGGGAACAGCGTGAATACGTCTATCTCCATCATGTTTCCCCGAGAAACCGCAGATCGACGTCTATCTCGCGGCGCTCGAGGTCGACCGTTCGCACGGCGTCGCTTATCAGGGGCACCAGCAGCTCGCCGGCGTCGGGATCCCTGCGCACCTCGAGGATCTCGCACGACGGCAGGGAGCGCATCCGCGCCACCGTTCCGACGGGGCGGCTGCCGTCGCGAACCAAGCAGCCCTCCAGATCCTCGGCCCACCACTCCTCCCGTGCGAGCGCGGGCGCATCGACGCGCGAGGCAACGAGCTGCTCGCCGCGCAGCGCCTCCGCTGCCGGCCGGTCGCGACACTCGTCGAACCAGATGATCACCCGCTTGTGATCACCGGCGCGGCGGGTGACGTGGAGCTCCGTGCTCCCCGCGCGAAGCTGTGAGCCGACCTCGAGCAGCAGCAGGTTTGCCTCGCCCACGTAAACCGCCCCGTCGAGTCCGTGCGGCCGTCCCACCTTGCCCGCCCGTAGCCATCCCGAGGGCTGGCTCACGCGGAGCCTGCCCCCCGGCTCACGCGGAGCTTGCCGCCTGGCTCACGGGGAATCGACGATGTCAACGAAGACGCGGCCTCCGCGCTTGGTCGCGGCCGTCTTCACCACGGTCCGCAGCGCCGAAGCTGTACGGCCGCCTCGGCCGATGACGCTGCCGTAGTCGTCCGGCCCGACCGAGAGCTCCAGGACGATGACGCCGTCGTCCTCCTGGACCTCGCGTACGCGAACCGCGTCGGGCTCGTCCACGAGCCCCCGGGCAAGGTACTCGAGCAGCTCTTTCACGCGACCGCGGCCCGGCTAGTGGGGTCCACTACGGCGAGATGCCCTGGGTATGAAGCAGCTTGCGCACCGCATCGCTCGGCTGTGCGCCCCGGGCGAGCCAGTCGCGTATCCGATCCTCGTTGAGGACGATGGTCGAGGGATGCGTCTGGGCGTTGTAGTGACCGACCGTCTCGATCACCCGACCGTCACGCTTCGAGCGCCCGTCGGCGACAACAACCCTCCACACGGGGTTCTTGCGTCCGCCGATCCGAGTGAGCCGGAGCCGTACCATCGCGAGACGAGGTTAGCGGGCGGTGCGCTAACGCGCTTGGCGCATCAGGGCGCCCAGGTCGGGCATTCGTCCCTGAGAGACCTGGCGCATCACCTTTCGCATCTGCTCGAACTGCTTGATCAGCTGCTTGACGGCCTGCACGTTTGTGCCCGATCCTCGCGCGATCCTGAGCCTCCGCGATCCCTTGATCAGCTCCGGATGCCGCCGCTCCTCGGGAGTCATCGACAGGATGATCGCCTGGACGCGATCGAACTCGCGCTCGTCCACCTTCATCCCGCGCAGCTCGTTGCCAACGCCCGGGATCATGCTGAGCAGCGACTGGAGCGGTCCGAGACGACGGATCTGACGCATCTGCTCAAGGAAGTCATCGAGCCCGAACTGCTGTTTTCGGAACTTGCGCTCGAGCTCTGCGGCCTGCTCCTCGTCGTAGGCGTCTTGCGCCTTCTCGATCAGCGTCATCACGTCGCCCATGCCGAGGATCCGCTGCGCCATGCGGTCTGGGTGAAAGCGCTCGAACTGATCGAGCTTCTCGCCCGTCGAGGCGAACAGGACCGGCTTGCCAGTGATCGCCTTTACCGACAGGGCGCCACCCCCGCGGGCATCGCCGTCGAGCTTCGTGAGCACGACGCCGTCGAACTGCACCACCTCCGCGAACTGCTCGGCGACCGCCACGGCATCCTGACCGGTCATCGCGTCGAGCACCAGCAGGATGTCGTGAGGCGATGTGACCCTCTTGATCTTGGCGAGCTCGTCCATGAGTTCCTTGTCCACATGGAGCCGGCCGCTCGTGTCGACGATCAGCACATCCTTGCCCTCGGCTACCGCCCGGTCGCGCGCCCATGCAGCGATCTGCACGGGGTCGCGGTCGGTCCCCTGCTCATAGACGTCCGCGCCGGCCTGGGCACCGACCTTGACAAGCTGCTCCACCGCCGCAGGGCGATACACGTCGCAGGCGGCGAGCGCCACCGTCGATCCGTGCTGTTCGCGCAGGTAGCGGGCGAGCTTGGCGGCCGCCGTCGTCTTGCCGGAGCCTTGAAGGCCAGCCATCAGCACGACGGTCGGCGGACGCGGCGAGAACACCAGCTCCCGGCCCGAGCCCCCCATCAGCTCTGTCAGCTCGTCGGCGACGATCTTGACGACCTGCTGGCCGGGATTGAGCTGACCGATCACGTCAGCGCCGAGCGCGCGTGCCTTGACCGCCTCGGTGAAGCTCTTTACGACCTTGAAGTTGACGTCGGCCTCGAGCAGCGCCAAGCGGACTTCCCGCATCGCGGCGTTAACGTCCTGCTCGGTCAGCGTGCCCCGGCCGCGAACGTCCGCGAGCGTGGCCTGGAGCTTGTCGGCTAGTGAGTCGAACACTCGACCCAGGCTAGCTCAGTCCGTGCGGCAGACTGGCCGCTGCGGGCGGCTCGCGGGGCCGCGCGATGACCTGGCGAGCAATTGCCGTCATTCATCCCCCGTTGGCCTTCCGGTGGGCGGCGAATGTGCTCCAGGTGGCCCCCGGGCCTGATTGCGGAGAGTGATCGTCGGGGAAGATGACCTGAGCTCGAGCCGCGGCGTCAATCACGATCCGCGCGTCGAGCTCGGCTCGGGTGAGCAGGATCTCCGCCGCCGGCCATTCGCACACGAAGCTGAGCGGTCCGGGCGGCGGGAGTGGCCACACCCACTCGGTTTGACGCCAGTCGCCGCCACCCCCACCACCACCACCGGAATGCATCACCGGGGCATCGGGCGGGTCCTCAGGCGAGTGAAAGCCGGCAACGTTGGTGGCCTTGGAGCCATCGGCGAACTGGACACCGAATCTCAACACATCGTCTTCAAGCTCCTGCTCGCGCCCGCGCCGGCCATGGCGGTGGGGTCCGAACATGATTGGGTCGAGCTCGAGGTCCTCGTGCCCTGGAGCCGCAAGCGTCCGCAGCTCGAACTCGAAGCCGGTCGGGTAGCCGGCGAGCCGGCTCACGCAGACGGCGACCTCCTCGGTCTGCGCGATCACCATCTCGAGCGCCACCACGCCGGGCAGAATGCCCCGGGGAGGCCCGACCCAAGGCGGCGGAACGTACGGCTCGGCCGGCTCAACCGGACGGGGTGGGGGCGGCTCGAAGAACTCGCTCAACGCCCAGCGAGCCTACCTCGACCCAGATGCTGTGTCGAGCTGCCAGAACTTCCGGTCACGATCGCGAATTAGCGCCGTCCGGCCGCGAATGTCGCTAAGTCACAAGCGCCCGGGCGAACTCACTCGGGTCAAATGGGCGGAGGTCCTCGAGCTGCTCACCGATTCCGATCAGCTTCACGGGGATCCCAAGCTCCTGGGCGATCGCCAGCGCGATCCCGCCTTTCGCGGTGCCGTCGAGCTTCGTCAGGACCAACCCACTGACCGGGATCGCCTCGGAGAACAGGCGCGCCTGCTGAAGCCCGTTCTGTCCGGTCGTCGCATCGACTGTCAGGAGCGTCTCGTGCGGGGCATCCGGGATCTGCTTGGCGATCGCTCGGCGGACCTTCGCCAGCTCCGCCATCAGCTCATCCTGAGTGTGAAGGCGCCCGGCGGTGTCGACGATCGCCACGTTCGCGCCCTCGCGACGCGCCTTCGCGATCGTCTCGTAGGCGACAGATCCGGGGTCCGCCCCCGGCGCGCCGCTCGCGAACCCGGCACCCGCCCGCTGCGCCCAGCGCTCGAGCTGCTCGACGGCAGCAGCACGGAAAGTGTCGGCCGCCCCCAGCACCACGGACAGCCCCAGCTCCTTACTGAGGTGCCAGGCGAGCTTCCCGGCGGTGGTCGTCTTGCCGGTCCCGTTGACGCCCGCCAGCAAGATCACGGTCGGGTTGGCTCTCACGTCGATCCGGTCATCCCCGGTCCGCGCGATATCAGCCAGAAGCTCGGTCAGGCGACTGGTCAGTGCCTCCCCGCCGGAAAGCTTTCCCGCTGTGGCCTCCTGCTCGAGCTCGCCTACCACCTGCGCGGTGGTCCGTGCGCCGACATCGGCGTAGATCAGCGCCTCCTCCAGGCGCTCCCAGGTCTCTTCGCTCAGATCCTCGAACAGGGTGGCCTGGATCTCCGATCGCAGCGCCTGTCGGGTGCGGCGGAGGTTCTCGCCGAGCCGGCGCAAGCGCCCTACGCGGCGCTCCTCGTTGCCTTCTACCTCTGAGGAATCCGTCGCGGTCCCCGAGACGCCATCGACCACGAACAGATCCCGCCACTCGCGCGCCATCGGCGGCCGACCTTAGCAATGGGAGCTAGTGCGGCGCACTAGGCGGCCTGCTCCTGCGGCAGCCGCCGTGAGATCACCTTCGAGATCCCGTCGCCGCCCATCGACACGCCATAGAGCGAGTCGGCTGCCTCCATCGTCCGCTTCTGGTGGGTGACGACGATGAACTGCGCCTGCTTCGAATATGCCCGGAGCAGCGCCAGGAAACGGTCGATGTTGAGGTCATCGAGTGCGGCCTCGACCTCATCGAGGATGTAGAACGGGCATGGCCGGGCAAGGAACACCGCGAACAGAAATGCCAGCGCGGTCATCGACTTCTCCCCTCCCGAGAGCAGAGTCAGCCGTTTCATCTCCTTGCCGGCGGGGGTTATCTCGATCTCCACGCCCAGCTCCTCCTCCGGCTGGGCGAACTCCTCGCTCTCCTCGGAGCTCCCTGCATCGCCTGAGGCTCCTGCTCCGCCCAGTACCCGCGGTGGCGCTTCGCGCTCCGCGGCCGCGAGCCGCAGACGGCCACGCCCTCCCGGAAACAACTGAGCGGCGACCTGCTCGAAGTTCCTCGCGGCCGCGTGGAAGGTCTGCTCGAAACGCTCGCGGATCTGACGGTCCGTATCAGCGATCAGCTTCTCCAGCTCTCGCAGAGCGCTCTCGAGATCCGATCGCTGGCGTTCGAGGTCCTCCACGTGCTCCACCGCCTCGGCGTACTCCTCTTGGGCGAGCGGGTTGACGGGCCCGAGCTGCTCGCGCCGGCGCGTCAGCCGATTCAGGCGGCTGACGAGCGCCTCGCGACGCTCGGTATCGAGGGCTTCCACCGCCGGCTCGGAGCCAAGCTCCAGGCGCTCGGCCAGGTGACGTAGCTGCTGTTCGGTCTCCGCCGACTGGTCGCGCAGACGCTGAAGACGGACTTCGTGCTCGGTCAGGGACTCGTTCTCGCGGGCGAGCTGAGCGTGAAGCGTGGCTTCCTGCTGGGCACAGCTGCGCAGCTCGGCTGCGAGATGATCGCCGGCCTGCCGATCTTTGGCGAGCGCCTCGTCGAACATCACCTGCTGCCCGGCGATCGCCGAGGCTGCGGCATCGAGGGCCTCGAGGACCGTGTCGATCGCCGGCCCGAGTCGCTCGTCCTGTGCGATCGCCACCTCGAGGCGCTGCACCTGCGCAGCTCGGTGCGCTCGCTCGCGCTCAGCCCGCTCGAGCCGCTCGCGTTCGGCGCGGAGCTCGGCGACGAGCTGGGGCCGCCTCGCCGCGGCGGGCCCTTCATCGGGCGCAGCGCGCCGGCGCTCGATGTGGGCGGCGAGGCGTCGCCGAGCCTCGTCCGCCTCGTCACGCTCCCGGACCGACGCGCGGTGCGCCGCGATCGCGCCGCTGCGGGCGGTCTCGGCCTCGCTGCTGGAGCTCGCCGCCTGTTTCAGCGCAGCTCCGGCAGCGAGCTCTGCGTTGGCGGCGGCCTCGCTGGCTCGTACCAGCTCCTCCCGGCGGTTGCGCTCTGCGAGCGCTCGTTCGTCACCGCCGGCGGCGGCTTGGCGGAGCTCCCGGGCCGGCGCCGACCACAACCGACCGCCGGGCGTCACCGCGACTCCCGCGAACTCACCGGAGAGCACCTCAAGCGAATCGACCACCCACGTGTCGGCGAGCAGCAACCGCGCCAGCGTCGCAGAGCGCCCCGAACCACGAACGCGATCGGCGAGCGGCTCCGCTCCCGGGCTCGGCGGCTCGGGGGTCGCGGCGAGCTCAGCGCTCCGAGCCAGGTCCGCGACCAGCGCGCGGCCGCCGTCGGTACCCGTTCGATCGAGGAGCACTCCCGCGGCAGCGCGATCCTCCACGACGTTCGCCCGTAGCCGGCCGTCCAGCGCGGCAGCGACCGCGAGCTCGTAGCCGGCCTGCACGTCGAGATCATCGGCCAGCACCGCTTCGCCGGCCGCAGAGCTCTGGCTGCGAAGGTACTGATTGACAGCCGCCAGCTCGCCGCCGGCTTGGGCCGCGTTCCGCCGCGCCGCCTCGACGGCGCGCTCGGCCTCGCGAAGCTCACCATGAGCGCGTTCGGCGCGCTCCTCACCGGCGGCACGGAGGCGAGCAGATGCCTCGACCGCGTCGACGAGCTTCGCGTGCTCGTGATCGGCGAGCTCGAGCCGTTGCTCGAGCTCGCTCAGCTCGCGCGCAAGCTCTGCTTCGCGCTCGGAGTCAAGTGCCGAAAGAGACGCCTCAAGCTCAGCGATGTGCTCGCGCCCGCTGTCCTCTTCCGCTTGCTCGGTCGGCTCGCGCGACGCGCTCCGCAGCCGGCGGCTGCGGTCAAGCCGCGCCTGGAGCGTCTGCGCCGCGCTGCGCATCGCCTCGCTGCGATAGGCGATCCGCTCCGTCGCAGACCGTGCGGCAAAGCAGCGCCGCGACAGCTCCTCGCGCTGCGCGCTGCGGCTCGCCAGCGCTTCCTCTGAGGCGGCACGCCGCTCCGCGATCGACTGCACCGCCCGGTCGACCTCGGCGCGACGCGCACGGGCGTCGTCTGCCCGCGCCTGCGCTTGCGCGACCGCCTCGAGCTCGGAGCGCAAGTCGTCGCGCGCGATCTCCCAGCGGGTCTCGAGCGTCTGACGCTCGAGGCGAGCATGGAGCTCCGCCGCCTCGGCCTGGCGCTTGAGTGGTCGCAGCCGCGAGCGTGCCTCACGCTCGACGTCGAGCGCCCGATCGAGATTCTGCTGCGTCCGGGCCAGCTTCAGCTGAGCTCGGCGGCGACGCTTGCGGTGCTTCCCGAGCCCGGCCGCCTCTTCGATCAGCAGCCTACGATCGCGTGGCTTCGAGGTCACCAAGGACTCGACGCGCCCCTGGGAGATCACCGAATGCATCTCCCTGCCGAGGCCCGTCTCGGACAGCACTTCGATCACGTCCGTGAGCCGGCAGCGGGCTCCCGCGAGTCTGTACTCGCCCTCCCCGCTGCGGTCGAGCCGCCGCACGATCGAGACCTCGGCGGTGGCGAGCCCGAGAACGCCATCGGGGTCATCGAGCACGAGCTCGACTTCGGCGCTGCTCGCGGCCTGCCGCCCTGGAGCGCCGGCGAAGATCACGTCCTGCATCGATTGTCCGCGAACCGCCACCGGCGACTGCTCCCCGAGCGCCCACAGCACTGCGTCAGTGATGTTCGACTTCCCCGAGCCGTTTGGTCCGACCACCACGCTGACGCCCTCGGTGAAGTCGAGGCGAGTGCGGTCCGGGAACGACTTGAAGCCCTTCAGCGTGATCGTCTTCAGGTGCACGTTCTCACCCCAGCGTCTCGAGCGCCGCCTGTGCGGCCCCCTGCTCGGCATCCTTCTTGCTGCGCCCGCTTCCCCGGCTGACCGCCACGCCGTCGATCGTGGCACTGACCGCAAACACGCGATCGTGCGGGGGCCCCTGCTCCTCGATCACGTCGTAGGTGACGAGCGCCCCGCGGCGTGCCAGCCGCTCTTGGAGCGCCGACTTGTAGTCGACGGGGTTCTCCAGCGCGTCGTCGATCTCCGGGGCGAATGCCTCCACCACCGCCTCAGCCGTGCGCTCGTAGCCGAAGCCCAGGTAGCAGGCGCCGATCACCGCCTCGATCACCGAGGCGAGCACCCGTTCAGTGCTGACGAAGCTCCCCGAAACCGCCGCCGGGGCGGCGACGGCCAAGCGCTCGGGAATCCCCAGTCGATCGGCGACCGCTGCGCACGACCGACCCGAAACCGCTTGAGCCCTGATCTTCGTGAGTCGCCCGGCACCGAAATGCTCGGCCTCCAGGCGCGGATAGAGGTGCGCGGTGACCGCAAGCGCGAGGACGCTGTCGCCCAGGAACGCCAGCCGCTCGTAGGACTCCGAACGCCGGGAGGTCCACGACGCGTGCCTGAACACAGGCGCGGCCAGCTCACCGGGCAGCTCATCGAGCAGCTCGCGAAGCCCTCGACCGGCGGCTTCGCTGCGCTCGGAGGAAGGCTCGCCGATCGCCTTCACTCGCCGTCGAGCGCTGCACGCGCGGTCGGGCTCTCCCCGGAGAGGGGCGTTCCGCCGCTGCCGCTGGCCAGGACGAAATCGACTGCCTGACCGACGGTGAGGATCTTCGCCGCCTCCTCGTCTGAGATCGTCAGCCCGTAGGTGTCCTCGAGCTCCTGCACCAGCGTGTAGAGATCAAGCGAGTCCGCCTCGAGGTCCTCGCGGAAGCGGCTGCCCTCGGTGATCGATTCTTGCGGGAGCTCGAGCTCGTCCACGAGATGCGCGCGGATCAGTGAGAGGACTTGCTCACGAGTCATCGCGGCGACACCGTAGCCGGAGCCTCGGACGCGGCGCTGTGCACTTGCTCATCCGCTCCCGGTGCAGGCCTGAGAGCGCCGGCAGCTACGAGCGCCGTCCTCGTAGCACCGATCACGTCCTCCTGAACGCCTCGCGCTGCAACTTCGATCGCCCGCGCGAAACCACGACGGGTAAAGCGCCCGTGGGCCACCACTCCGAGCTGCCGAAGGCCGAGCATGTACGCCCCTCCCGGGCCTTCTGGATCGATCTGCTCCCGGAGAGCCCGTACCGCCGGCGAGAGCAGCCAACCTCCGAGCTTGGCCCGCGGCGACGCCATCGCCATGTCGCGGACGGCGCGCAGCGTTCGTGCCGATATGCCCTCGATCAGCTTCAGCGTGATGTTCCCGGTAAAGCCATCCATCACCACGACGTCGGCCAGGCCACCGGTTACCTGCGTTCCCTCGATGTTCCCGACGAACCTGAGCCCGGTTCCTCTGTCGCCGGCGAGCTGCGCGTGCGCGCTGACCAGCTCGGGCGTTCCCTTCTCGGGCTCCTCGCCGTTGGAGAGCAGCGCCACGCGGGGCGACTGGATTCCCATCACTGCCTGGGCGAAGCCGGCCCCCATGTGCGCAAACTGCACGAGGTGCTCCGGTCGGCAGGTCACGTTTGCGCCGACGTCCAGCAGCAGCACCGGCGTCCCACCCGGCATCGGCACCGGTAGAGCGAGCGCCGGGCGATAGATACCCCGGTCGCGCTTCAGATTGAACAGCGCGGCCGCCAGCGCCGCGCCGGTCGAGCCGCCAGAGACCAGCGCTTGCGCCCGGCCGTCGGCGACGGCCCGTGCGGCCTGCACGATCGAGGCCTCGGGCGTCGAGCGCACCGCGAATGCAGGATCGGCGGCCTTCGCGATCGAGACCGGAGCGTCGATCACCTCGACGCCGGCGGCGACCGACCCGACCTCCTGCGCCGGGCCGAACAGCAACACAGCGATCCCCAACATTGCTGCGAGCTCCGCGCCGGATGCGACCTCACGAGGCCCGAGATCCGCCCCGCCCGCATCGACGGCGACCGTCACCATCGGAGGAGAACCGCCAGATCCCCCGTCGCCGGCCCTCAGCCGGACTGCTCGTCGGTCTCGGAGGCGATGACCTCGCGCCCCTTATAGCTCCCGCACACAGGGCAGACGCGGTGCGGTAGCCGGGGGCTGTGACATGTGGGGCAGGCGTTGTACGCCGGCGCCCTCACCTTGTGCTGCGCGCGGCGCTGGGCGGTACGGGCGTGGGATTGCTTCTGCTTTGGTACGGCCATCGCGTGCCAGTGTAACCGGCGATTGGATCGCTGCAGCGCCTGTAGCGCGCTACTCGAGCCGCAGCTCTGAAAGTTTCGCCCAGCGGGGATCGGGGCTGCGCTCATGACGGTGCTCGACCCCCGCGCGGTTCAGGTTCTCGCCGCAGATCGCACACAGACCGGCACAACCGGGCTCGCACAGCAGCGAGGCGGGGAGCTCGAGAGCGAGCGAGTCGCGTACCCATGCGCGCAGATCGAGCACGCCGTGCTCGACATACGGCGAATCCAGCTCGTCGCTCCCGCCGCGTTGGGAGACCTCTCGAGCTTGCACTTGGAACGTGGGCGCGGCGGGTTCCAAACAGCGCATGCACGGTCCAGTGACTGTCACTTCGAACCGGATCTGCAGCGCGTATCCGTCGCCGGTCGTCCGTGAGACATCGAGCTGGACCGGGACAGGGCTCGAGCTGACCGGATAGGTCTCGCCTGCGAGTACGAACGGGTCGATCGCGACGTCCAGGCGCAGTCGCCTTCCCTCGCCGGAGCTGAGTCGCAAGCCCGCGAGATCGAACGTGTCAGCACGCGGGGACACCCCTCCGAGGGTAGTAGCTCCGAACGTTCGCGCAGCGCAACGCAGGCACACCAGCGATCATTGGCGGGGTGTCAACATGGTTTCGCACTTACGGGTTCACCGAGGTCCGTCCGGACCTCCTCGTCGGCGCCTATCCGCTCGACCAGCGTGACGTCGCTCTGCTGGCGTCCATGGGGGTCAAACGCGTGCTCAACCTGGCCGAGGACTCCGAATATCGCGAGGGGGAGCGCGAAGCCGCAGAGCGGGCCCTCGAGGCGGCGGGAATCGAGGAGTACCGGATCAGCATGATCGACTTCGGAAGCCTCTCGGAGAGCGCCCTCGAAGAAGCGATCGACCTGGTCGACCAGTGGCTCACAGACGGCGTCCGTACCTACCTGCACTGCCGGGCTGGCTGGCAGCGCTCGGCGGCTGTGGCCGCAGGGCTAGTGGCAGTGCGCGATGGCGTGGACATCGATAGCGCGCTCGACTACGTACAGAGACGAAAGCCCTCCGCCGATCCGCTGCCCCATCAGCGCGACGATCTGCGGCGGTGGTGGGAAGGGCGAGCGAATCAGAGCGGCGCCAGTAACTGAGGGCCGGCGCGGATCAGCGCTGTGGTATCGGCGGTTCCGCGGGCCGCCCGCGCCTGGCAGCTACTCGGCGGCGCGCAGCCGCCGGGGAGTTGCCAGCTCCTCAAAGCTCACTTGCTCCCCCGCCACAAGCTCGGCCGCATGGACACTTCGGGCGCTGACCGTGACGTGCTCGATCGGGGGCAGCTCGCTCCCTTCGCTCACCGCTCCATGGTCGGCGAACCGGCGCGCCGACGGTAGGACACGCGCCTCGTATGAGCCGACCGCCTCGTTGTAGGCGCGGACCGTGCCGTTTAGACGGGAGCCGAGCGTCGCGAGCAGATTCGAGAGCTTGACCAGGCGAGCGTGAAGCTCGCGACCCAGCTCGGAGATCGCCTGAGCCGACTCGGCGACGCGCTCCTGCTGCCAGCCGTAGGCGACTGCCCGGAGCATCGCCAGGAGGGTGGTCGGGGTCGCGATCAGGACCCGGCGGGCCATTGCGTCCTCGATCAGGGCGGGATCGGCCTCGAGTGCGGCGCCGTACAGGTGCTCGCCAGGCAGGAACATCACGACCAGGTCCGGGGCCGAATCGAGCTCCGCCCAGTAGGCCTTGTCGGCGAGCAGCTTGACGTGCTTTCGCAGGAGCCGCCCGTGATCTCGCAGGAAACGCTGGCGCTCCTCTTCATCGCGCGCCGCGTACGCGTCGAGCACTCCCTGGAGCGGGGCCTTGGCGTCGACAACGATGTGCTTTCCGCCCGGGAGCTTGATCATCAGATCGGGGCGCAGAGTCGACTCGTCGCTTCCGACCGAGCCCTGCTCAACGAAGTCGCAGTGCCTGACCATCCCCGCCAGCTCAACGACGTTGCGGAGCTGCATCTGACCCCACTGGCCGCGCGCGTTGGGCTTACGGAGCGCCGTAACCAGAGCCCCGGTCTCGGTGCGCAACCGCTCCCCCGTGTCCGCCAGGGTCCTCAGCTGAGCCTCGAGGCGCCCCCGCGACTCCCGCCGCTCCTGATCGAGCCGTAGAAGCTGAGAGTCAACGCGGCTCAGCTGGTCGCGCAGTGGCGCCACCAGCTGCTCGACGGCCTGCTTTCTCTGATCGAGGTCGCCCTTTGCCTCGGCTTGCGCCGCCTGGAGCTGGGCGCGGGCAAGCTCTGCAAGCTGACCCATGCTCGCCTGGAGCGCCTCGGCGCTGAGCGCCTTGAACGACGCCGACAGCCGCTCCTGGGCGTCGCTGATGGTGGCAAGCCGCTCCTCGCCCCGTGAGCGTTCGTGCTCGAGCTCAGCGCGCGCGGTCAGCAGGTCGCGGTCGAGCTGAGTGGCGCGCGCGGCGTCGAGCGCCTGCGAGCGCATCCGCGGCAGGAGCGCCGCAGCGACCACGGCGCCGCCCGCAAGCAAGCCGATTAGCAGCCAAAGTGCGTTCATTTCTGATTCGAGCATGGCGCGGGCGGCGGACGGAATGGTGCGGGAGAATCACGGCGTGAGCGAAGCGGCGCGAAAGCGAGTGGTCGTCCGGGGGCGGGTGCAGGGTGTCTTCTTCCGCGATTCGGTGCGCGAGCGGGCTCGGGCCCATGGCGTGGCGGGGTGGGCCTGCAACCGTGCCGATGGCGCCGTGGAGGTCATCTTGGAAGGGGCTCCCGAGGCGGTTGATCGCGTAGTCAGGTTCTGTGAGACAGGACCATCGGATGCGAGGGTCGAGGGAACGGCAGTCCATGAGGAAGAACCCGAGGGGGTTCAAGGGTTCGAGATCCGCTGACCTGCGTACAGGGTGGATAGCGCGACAATCGTCGCGGTCCGACGCCAGCGTGGCGCGCTACCCACGCCAGAGGAGGATGACGCGACAATCGTCCTCGCCGCTGCGCACCAGTGACGCGTTATCCACCCTGAGTCAGCCGGCGAGCGCGCGCTCGAAAGCCTCGCGAGCAGCTACGCCCCGAACCGCGAACACGACTCGCTCTAACGCGCTCCCCTCATTGAGGTGTTTTCGCACCTCTTCCACCTCAATGCGCGCGGCCTCGGCGATCGGGAACCCGCCGACGCCGGTACCGAACGCGACCAGAGCCAGTGACCGCACCCCCAGCTCCTCGGCCTTCGCGAGCGTGCTGACGGTGGCCCGCCGGATGATCTCCGCGGAGGTCGGACCGCCCAGCTCCATCGTCGCGGCATGAATCACCCACCGGCACGGCATCGAGCCGCCGGTCGTCTCAACGGCTTCGCCAAGCCCGATCGGTGCCAGCTCGTGACTCTCGCGCTGCACCTCCGAGCCGCCGGCTCGGACGATTGCACCGGCGACACCACCACCGTGAAGTAGGCGCGTGTTCGCCGCGTTGGCGATCGCGTCGACTTGGAGCTTGGTGATGTCCGTGTCGAGAACCTCGAGGTCGCTCATCGCAACGCGACAGCCGCGCCACAGGCGCGCTCACCCAAGGGCGCGCCCCTAGCCCACCTCGGCTGGCTCTTCCTCTTTGCCTGCCAGCCGCTCGCGGCCCCGGCGGACCGCGGCGATGAACTTCGACAGGTTGACCTCGAGCGTGTTGAGGATCTCGTCGGCGTAGTCCTCGGCGCCCAGCCGGATCTCCCGCTCCCTAGCGCGGGCGTCCTCGATGATGTCCTCTGCGGCGCGCTCAGCCTGCTTGGTGACCTCCTCCTCGGAGATCAGGCGCTCCTGGCGCTCGCGTGCCTCTTTGACGATCCGCTCGGCCTCGCGCTTGGCTTCGGCCAGCATCTCCTGGCGCTCCTTGACGATCCAGCGGGCCTGCTTGATCTCCTCGGGGATCGTGGCGCGCATCTGATCGAGGATGTCGTAGATCTCCTCCTTGTCGACGCGCACCTGGTCGGTGAGGGGCACCGGCTTGGCGTTGTGGACGAGATCGTCCAGCTTGTCGATAAGTACTAGGACATCCATTCCGAAACCTCTGATTCGTCAGCGAGCCAGTCGCTCCTTCAACGCCACTGCGACCTCATCGGGAACCAGCTCACCCAGGTCACCTCCGAACGTGGCGAGCTCCTTGACGCCGCTTGAGCTCAAGAAACTGTACTTGGCGGAGGCCATCAGGTAAACGGACTCGACGTCTGGAGCTTGCACGCGGTTCAGCTGATTCATCTCGAGCTCGTATTCGAAGTCCGAGATTGCCCGCAGACCCTTGATGATCGCCATTGCGCCGCGCTCGCGGGCGAACACCACGAGCAGGCTGCTGAACGGCTCGATCGTGGTGTTCTGAAGGTCCCTAGTGGCGTTTTCGAGGAACCGCACTCGCTCCTCGGTGGAGAACACCGTGCTGCCCTTGCGCCAGGGCAGGCTGACCACTCCGACGATCACTTCGTCGTACATCGCGGACGCCCTTGCGATCACATCGAGATGCCCGTAGGTGACGGGGTCGAACGTACCTGGGCAGATCGCAGTGCGGTTATCGGGAGCCATGCGTATAGATTCCGATCATCGTGTCGCCGTAGCGACGTTCGCCGAGCAGGGTGAGCTGGTCGAGCTCGAGCGGCGCGCGCGCATCGCTCTCGGCGACCACGCGAGCACCGGGCGCGAGCACCGGCCTCAGCGCGGACGAGAGCTCGCTGCCAAAGGCGCTCGCGTCGCGATATGGGGGATCGATGAACACCAGATCGTATTGACGAGCGGCGGAGCTTGCCCGCTGAAGGTACGCAGCAGCGGTCTGGCGGTGGACTTCCGCCACGATTCCGAGGCTTGAGAGGTTGCTCCTGATCGTGGCGATCGCCGCGCTCGAGGAGTCGACAAGGGTGGCGTCGAGAGCCCCCCGCGAGAGCGCTTCGATGGCCATCGCACCCGATCCCGCGAACAGATCCAGCACCCGCGCCCCCTCCACGAAGGGCCCCAGTATCGAGAAGAGCGCCTCGCGCACGCGGTCGGCGGTGGGCCGCGTGGCGCTGCCTCGCGGTGCAGTCAATCGGCGTCCCCGTAACTCTCCGGCAATCACTCTCATCGGTTTGGATCACGCCCTGATCGGCGCGCGCGCCTCGGTCCCGTATGCGTCCACGAGCGCGTCTGCGAGAAGCGCATGCTCGGGCTCCTCGAAGCGCTCGTCTTGCGCGACGATCCGCTCGGCATGCGTCCGGGCGCGCTCGAGCAGCTCAGCGTCTCGTGGCAGCTCGGCGACCCGAAACTGGGCGAGCCCGTGCTGGCGAGTGCCGATCAGCTCGCCCTCCCCGCGCAGCCGCAGATCGATCTCGGCCAGCTCGAAGCCATCGGAGTGCGCCGCAAGCGCCCGCAGTCGCGAGGAGTCCTTCGGCCCGAACAGCAGGCACAGGGAGGGGTGAGCGCCGCGGCCGATTCGGCCTCGCAGCTGATGAAGCTGCGAGATCCCGTAGCGGTCGGCGTCCTCGACAAGCATCACTGTGGCATTGGCGACGTCGATCCCAACCTCGATCACCGACGTCGCGACGAGGACCTGGGCGGCGCCGGAGGAGAACGCGGCCATTGCAGCCTGCTTGGCGCTGCTCGGAAGCTGGCCGTGAAGCAGAGCGAGTTCGAAGCCGCGCAGCTCGCCGGCTCGCAGCCGCTCGAGTTCGGCCGTCGCGGCCCGCGCCTGGAGCAGCTCGGATTCTTCCACCAGCGGGCAGACCACGAACGCCTGGCGGCCAGCCCGAAGCTCCTCCCGGATCCGGTCATAAGCGCGCTCGCGCTCACGCTCAGTCGAGCAGATGAACGTCTGGATCGGTTGCCGGCCGCGGGGCAGCTCGCGCAGCAGCGTGAAGTCGAGGTCTCCGTAGCCGGCGAGCGCGAGCGTGCGCGGGATCGGCGTGGCGGTCATATGCATTACATGCGGGCTCTCACCGCCCGTCCCCTTCGCGTCGAGCGCCGCCCGCTGACGCACGCCGAACCGGTGCTGCTCGTCGATCACCGCAACGGCCAGGCGCGCGAAGGTCACCGGTTCCTCGATCAGCGCGTGAGTGCCGACGATCAGCGACAGCTCACCACTTCCGAGCTTGCCCAGCAGATCCCTTCTCCGCCGCAGTGGCGTCGAGCCTGTCAGCAGGCCGGTCGGGACGATCTCGCCCGGCATCAGCGACTGGATCGTCGCGAAGTGCTGCTCGGCAAGCGTCTCAGTTGGCGCCATCAGAGCGCCCTGGTATCCGTGCTCGACGGCACGCAGCAGCGCGTAAAGGGCAACGACCGTCTTGCCCGAGCCGACCTCCCCCATCAGCAGTCGCTGCATCGGCACCGGGCTGGCGAGATCGTCATCGAGCGCCTCGAGCGCGCGGCGCTGATCGCCGGTCAGCGAGAACGGAAGCATGTCTCGAAGCCACCGCTCGCTTAGCGTCCGTTCTGCATCGAGCACGGGCGCCGTGGCGCTCTCGTGGCGGGTGCGGCGACGGCGAAGCAGCGCGAGCTGCGCGAGCAGCAGCTCGTCGAAGGCCAGGCGCCTCCGGCTGGCGTCCATATCCAGATCGCCGTGGGGGAAGTGCGCTGCCGACAGCGCCGCCGGGCGGTCCGGGAGCCCCTCGGCGACCCGCAGCGAGGCCGGCAGCGGCTCGACCACCTCCGTCAGCGCGCCCGCGTGGCTACGAACGAGCGCCAGGATCTGCGTGGAGGAGAGCCCTTCGGTGGCCGGATAATGAGCGACTGCTTCGGCACCGGCAAGCGCCTCGGCTGTCCTTGCGTGTCCCTGGACGCGGAAGCGATCGCGGGCCTCGAACTTCCCATGCAGCACGAGGCGCGTGCCGCGCGGATAGCGCTGGACGAGCCATGGCTGGTTGAAGAACGTTGCCTTCATCGGAGCTGTCCCATCGGAGACGGTGGCCTCGACCAGCGGTCGCATCCCGCGCCTGCGCACGGGTCGCGAGGCGATGCTCGTGACCTCCACAACGACCGTCGCGTTTTCCCCGGGCCGCAGATCGGCGACCGTCCGGGCCTCCCGCCGATCGCGCGGCAGGTGCTCGAGCAGATCCCCGACGCTCACCAGCCCCAGCGACTCCGCCGCCTGCTGCGCCTTCTGCCCGTCGACCTTGAGCGGCGCGGCGAGCAGTCCCGGCCTCGGATAGCGCACCGGAGCGCGCAAGAGCTCATCGGCCGTCAGCGGCCTCGATGTCGCAAAAGGGCTAGGAACCATCAGCAGCTCAGCTGATGATGGCGCCGCCGCCGGTCGGCCCTAGGCTCAGGGGGCGGGCACAGATGCCGTACTGGCGTCCCTTGCGCAAAGCGCCGGGGACGCCAGTACGGCATTGGGCACGCAACCGCTCACTCAGCCGAGAGGAGCCACCAATAGCTGGGCTGCCCCCCCTCGGAAAGTTCGAACTCGACCTCTCCCGCAGCGAGCGCCTGCACCGTCTCGTCGTCGAGCGGCGCCTCAGCCCCACGCAGGCAGGTGATCAGCTCGGCGCTGTCGGCGAGCTGCTCGAGCACGCCGCGGAGCGTCTCCCGGGGCCTCCCCCAGGCCACGATCTGCTCCTCGATGAATCCGACGGCATCACCCTGCCTGAAACGGCCGCTGGCGTCGTCGCGGGCAGCCGGAGCAACCGCTCCGGTTCGCACGCGCTCGAGGGTGCGCGTCATCGCCTGCGCGTTGGCGGCGGCGTCGCGGCTCTGGTCGAGGCTGACAGCAGCGGCGAGACCCGCTTGCTGGGAGCGCGACGCGACGACGCTCACCCGCTTGTCGGAAAGCTCGGCCGCACGCTCCGCGGTCATCAACACGTTGGGGCTGTTCGGAAGCACCACGACCTCTTCCGCGGGCACATCATGGATCGCCGCCAGCACGTCGTAGGTGGACGGATTGAGCGTCGGGCCGCCGTCGAGCGTGCGTAGGCCGAGGCTCTCGAACAGCGACTGCATGCCTGCACCGGAGACGACCGCGAGCGCCCCGCACGCGGCGCGCTGGGCGGGGACGCTGAGACGTTGGTCGCGTTCCCGGACCTGGGCGTGCATGTCTGCGACATCGAGATGCGAGACGTCCCCCGCCCCGGCGAACAGCGCGGTGGCGGCGTCCGGGTCGTCGGTGTGCACGTGGACCTTCAGCGTCGACTGGTCGCCGACCACGAGCACCGAGTCACCGAGACGCGCGAGTGCCGCGGCAAACCGGCGCTGCTCGAGGCCTGCGCCGCTTACCGCGAAGTTGGTGCAGTAGCGGTAGGTGCTCGACGAGTGCTGAGGGTGGGTGACTCTCGCGGCGGCGCGGTGCTCGACCGGAGGCGGCTCGCTTCCGCGCAGCGCCCCGACGATCCCCGACAGCAGCACCACGAGGGCGTATCCACCGGCATCGACGACGCCCGCCTCGCGCAGCGCCGGCAGCAGGTCGGGACCTCGCTCGACCGAGTCCTCGCCGGCCTGCAGGGCACGCTCGATCACCTCGGCGATCACCGCATTCTGCTCTTCAGTGGTGGCGTCTGGACCGAGTCGGGCATCTGACATGTGGGCCAGCTCGGACGCGACGCGCGCCGACATCTCGCGCACGACCGTCAAGATCGTTCCCTCGGCGGGCTCTCTAACCGAGCCATAGGCCTGATCGGCTGCCCGGGCGAGCGCGGCACTGATCAGCACCGGGTCGACGAGCTCGCCAGGACGGCTCGCGAGCTCCTCGGCGGCGCCGCGGATCAGCTGCGAGAGGATCACGCCCGAATTGCCGCGCGCCCCGAGCAGGGCCGCGCGCGCGACCGACGCGACGATCTCCTCGCGGCCGACCTCGTCGATCGTGCGTCCTTCCGAAGCGCTCGCCAGGCGATCGAGCTCCCCCTGCACGGCCCGCAGCGTGAGCACCATGTTGTCGCCGGTGTCCCCGTCGGCGACTGGGAACACGTTCAGGTCATTGACCTCTTCGCGCCGGGCCTCGAGCGCTGCGAGCGCGGCCTGGATCAGGGCCTGAAAGCGAACGATGCTGGGGTCGGACACCGGCCGCCGATCAGGCCTGGCCGGGGCCTAGCGCGCCTTGGTGACCTTGCCGGCCTTCAGGCAGCGAGTGCACACGTAGGCGCGGCGAGGCGTACCCGAGTCGTCGATCCGGACACGCTGCAGGTTCGGCTCGAAGCGCCGGTTGGTGGCGACCATCGAGCGGCTGCGACTGTGGCCGAATGAGGGACCCTTGCCGCACACGTGACAAACCTTAGGCATGGCGGGCGAGTATAGCCGTGCTCATGCTGCCTGCTCCGGTGTGTCGTCGAGATGGTTGCGGTGTCAATCAGGGTTGGTCGGTCAGCAGCCAACGCCGCCATACCCACCCGGGCTTCCGCCGTTGCTGCCGCTCGGTGTCTCCTTGAAGCGCCGCGGGCGACCGTCGAAGCCGACTGGCGGCGGCGGCGGCACGTCGTCGGGCCCGAAATCGCGCCGCGGGTCGTCGGCGACCCGGGGCGTAGGCGCCTCATCGGCAGACAACAGCGAACGCAAGCGCCTCAGCATGGACGAAATGCTACGAACACCCCGCGGGCCGCCATACAACTGCCGATTGGTGATGCTTCAAACGCCGGACCATGTTGCGCGCACTCCTCTTGGTCTGGGGCGACCACATGCCGCCTCGGATGACACGAGAGTTCCACGGTGATCGGCCCGTGCTCGTAGACCTTGAGCGCCGAGTGCCCGCACTTGGGGTCGCTTCTGCAGGGTGGCTGGTTCAGAGTTCGGTCGCTGGGTAGACGACTATGGGATGGGCACGACCGCGTATCCCGGGGTGAGGTTGCCTGGCGGGATCAAGCTGCCGGATCGCTACATCGTCCGGCACCGCATCGCCAACGGCGGCATGGCGTCAGTGTGGTGCGCGGAGGATCGGATACTGGGCCGTCCCGTCGCGATCAAGCTGCTCTCGGAGCCCTACGCGCACGATGCGGGGGCCGTCCTGAGATTCAAGCGTGAGGCTCGCGCGGCGGCACGGCTCTCGAGCCACCCCAATGTCGTCACGGTGTTCGACGTGGGCGAGGTCGCTGAGGGCTCCCAGGACGATCCTCGCCGCGCATTCATCGTAATGGCGTACCTGGAGGGCGGGAGCGTCGCCGACGCGATGCGAAGCGGCCCGGTCAATCGCACCGAGACTTTGAAATGGATCAAGGACACGTCCGTGGCGCTCGACTACGCCAACCAGCGGGGCGTGCTGCATCGAGACGTCAAGCCGGAGAACCTGCTCCTTGATCGTGATCGGGTCGTCCACGTCGCCGACTTCGGGATCGCCCGGATCGCCACCGAGACGCCGATCACGCAGAGCGGGCAGGTACTCGGCACCGCGGCCTATCTGGCGCCGGAGCGCATGGTCGGCGAGCCGGCCACAGAGGCGAGCGACCGGTATTCACTGGCCATGGTGGCGTTCGAGCTGCTCACGGGCAATCGACCGTTCGAGACCCCGGCTTCGGGGTCGCACCTTCACCGGCCCGCCGAGGACCAGGCGCCCGTGGCGAGCCAACTCAACCCAACGCTCCCTCGCGGCGTCGATGCGGTTCTCGCGCGAGGGATGGCCAGGAGCCCAGAGGACCGCTGGCCCAGTGCCGCGGCGTTTGCCGCCGCACTCGAGGAGGCGGCCGGGCCGGCCCTAACCGTGGCGACGGCGCCCCTGCCGATCAGGCGCACCGCGGTCCACCGCCCCCGTCCCGCAGCCGCTTACGTCCCGCCGCCGCGAAAAACTGCGCCAGTCCGTGCTCCTCGCGAGCGGAGAAGGTTCGGACGGGTAGTGGCGCTCCTGGCACTTGGGGCGGTCGTTCTGGCGGTCGCGGTCGTAGCTCTGGCGCGCCAGGGCGGGCAGGCCCCCAGCAGTGCGACGACACACAAGAGCGCCACTGTGCGATCTCAACACCACGCCACGCACCGCGCGGCGGCTCGGACGAGCACTCAGGCGAGCGTGCCCTCGACGACCGCCTCCTCAGCTCCTGCCATCGGGTCCCCGGGTGCGGGATCCGCTAGCTCCACCCCCGCGGCGACACCCTCTACCGCGGGCGGCGCCGGCCCGTCCGGGCTCGAGACCCAAGGACACCAGCTAATGCTGGACGGGAACTACTCGGCGGCGATCCCAATCCTTCGCCAGGCCATCGCCGCGGCCTCGCCCCAGGACGTGGTCTACGCGTATGCCCTCTACGACCTCGGACGATCGCTGAGACTGGCTGGGGATCCGCGCGCGGCGATCCCGATCCTGGAGCGGCGGATGCGGATACCCAACCAGCTTCCCACGGTGGCCGCCGAGCTGGCCGCGGCGAGGCGGGCGGCGGGGGTGGCGGCCCCGGCAGCGGCGTCTGCGCCCGGGTCCGGACAGGGGCAGCACAACGGAAACGGAAACGGAAACGGAAACGGGAACGGCAACGGCAACGGCAACGGCAACGGCGGGGCTTGAACGAATCCGGCGCGCTAGCCCAGCGCCTGCTTGACCGCCAACACGGCAAGCACCGCCTCCGCAGCGAGCCGGCCGGTGTCTCGTTTAGAGCCGCCGTGGACGCGCTCGAGCGCCTGATCGAGGTTGTCAACCGTCAGAACCCCGAACCCGCAGGGCACGCCCGTCTCGAGCTGAACTTGCTGGATTCCCCGCGCCGCTTCGGCACAGACGTAGTCGTAGTGGTCAGTCTCTCCTCTGATCACCGCGCCGAGGCAGACGACCGCCGCGTAGTCCAGCGAGCTCGCCGCAAGCTTGGCCAGCAGGGGCAGCTCGAACGCCCCCGGCGCCTCGAAGCGATCGACCTGCTCAATGCCGGCTTCGCTTAGAGCTTCCCGCGCGCCGAGCTCGAGCTTCGCGGCGAGATCGGCATAGAACGTAGCGACGCAGAGGGCCACCCGCGGTGATGCCGCGTCAGCGCGCTCCTCCTCATCCATCGCCGATATTGCGGCGCTGTCGGTCGTGCTCCTGCTCCTCGTGGAGCATCTCCTCATCGAGCGCCAGCCCCTGATGATGCAGCGTGTGGCCGAGCCGCTCTCGCTTCGCGCGCAGGTAGGCCTCGTTGTGAGGGTTCGGGATCTGCTCGATCGGGATCTGATCCGCTACCGACAGCCCGTAGCCGGCCATGCCGGAGATCTTCTTGGGATTGTTCGTGAGGATCCGGATGCTGCTCAGTCCCAGATCGACGAGGATCTGCGCGCCGATCCCGTAGTCGCGCAGATCGGCGGGCAGCCCAAGTCGTAGGTTCGCATCGACGGTGTCGAGCCCGGTTTCCTGGAGCTTGTAGGCGCGGAGCTTGTTGAGCAGTCCGATCCCGCGGCCCTCCTGGCTCAGGTAGAGCAGCACGCCCAGGCCCTCCCGCTCGATCATCGAGAGCGCGGCGTCGAGCTGCTCGCCGCAATCGCACCGAAGCGAGTGGAACACATCGCCGGTCAGGCACTCCGAGTGAACCCGGACCAGCACCTCCTCGGCACCCGCGACCGGGCCCTTGACGAGCGCCAGATGGTGCTTGTTATCGATCAGCGACCGGTAGCCGATCGCGACGAAGTCGCCGAACGTGGTCGGGAGGTTCGTCTCGGTGTCCGGCACGCGCTCGACCAGCTTGTCATGCTGGCGCCGGTAGGCGACAAGGTTGGCGACGGTCACCATCTTCAGCCCGTGCCGCTCGCAGTATCGCTCGAGATCCGGCACCCGGGCCATGCTCCCGTCGTCGTTCATGATCTCGCAGATCACGCCCGCCGGGATCAGGCCCGCGAGGCGCGCGAGGTCGACCGCCGCCTCGGTCTGCCCGACCCGCTCGAGCACTCCGCCGACCCGTGCCTTCAGCGGGAACACGTGACCGGGCTGGACCAGCTCGCGGGGGCTGGTGTTCGGATCGATCGCCACCTGGATCGTCCGTGCGCGGTCCGCGGCGGAGATTCCAGTGCTCACCCCCGAGCGTGCGTCGATCGCGACGGTGAATGCCGTCTCAAATGCGGACTCGTTCTTGGCCGCCATCAGATCTAGGCCGAGCTCGTCGCAGCGCTCAGGAGTCAGCGCCAGGCAGATCAATCCGCGCCCTTCCTTGGCCATGAAGTTGATCGTCTCGGGAGTGACGAACTGCGCCGCGATTGTCAGGTCGCCCTCGTTCTCCCGGTTCTCGTCGTCGCAGACGACGACCATCCGGCCATGGCGGATCTCCTCGATCGCTTCCTCGATCGTGGCGAACGGCGCGCTCACAGAGCTCATCCGCGCACCGCGACGAACCGCTCGACGTACTTGGCCAAGATGTCCACCTCCAGGTTCACGGTAGCGTCGACTATCGCCTTTCCGAGAGTAGTGCGCTGAAGCGTCTCTGGGATCAACGCCACAGCGAATGAACTCTCGCCTACGTCGACCACCGTGAGCGACACTCCGTCCACCGCGACGGAGCCCTTTTCCACGAGGTAGCGCAGCACGTCTGGTGGCGCGGCGATCTCGAGCCGGCGCGAGAACCCGTCTTCCTGCTGTCCGACGATTGTCCCCACCCCATCGACGTGCCCATGGACGACATGGCCGCCCAGGCGATCGGCGGCGCGAAGCGGAAGCTCTAGATTCACCTGGTCGCCGCGGCTGACCCCGGCGAGCGAAGACCGCGAAAGCGTCTCGTTCATGACCTCCGCAGCGAATGTGTCACCGCCGACCTCAGTCGCGGTCAAGCAGACGCCGCTGACCGAGACCGAATCCCCGGGCTCGAGCTCGGCGCTCGCCTCGGTGGCGATCTCGAGCCGTATCCCGTCTGGCGCGCGCTCGACGCTGGTCACGCGTCCAAGACTGGCCACAAGTCCGGTGAACACCGCTACCACTCCTTCAGCCGTGCCGAGACAAGCAGGTCCTCGCCCATGCGCCGGCAGCTGAGCTTCAGCGCCCGGGTGGCGTCAGCGATCGTCTCAACGCCTTCGCCCTCGAACACATCGCGGTCCGTCCTGCCGCCGAGCACCATCGGCGCCAGGAACAACCGGATCTCGTCGACCTCGCCCGAGTCGAGGAACGCTCCGGCGAGGTGTGGACCGCCCTCGAGCAGAATCGAGCTCATGCCGCTCGCGCCGAGCTGCTCGAGCGCGGCGCGAACGCGAGCCGGCTCGTTCTCACCCGAGGCGACGATCACCTCGGCGGCATGCGTCACGAGCGCGTCGGTCGCAGCGCGGGGAGCGGCTCGCGACACCACCACCGTCAGCGGGAGCTCGCGAGCGCCCTTGACCAGCTCCGAGTCAAGCGGGAGACGCGCAAGCGAGTCGAACACGATCCGCCTGGGCTGCCGGTGCACCCCGGGAACGCGGGCGGTGAGCCTCGGATCGTCTGTCAGCGCGGTGCCGATTCCGACAGCGACGGCATCACACTCGGCTCGCCAGCGGTGGGCCCGCTCGCGGCTCGCGGGCCCGGAGATCCACTGGGAGTCCCCGGTGTGAGTCGCGACCTTTCCGTCAAGTGTCATCGCCGCCTTGTACATCACCCAGGGTCGACCCGTTCGGGCGTGCTTGCGGAAGGGCTGGTTGAGCAGGCGAGCCCTCGAGGCAAGCTCACCGTCGGCGACTACAACTTCGACACCCTCGTCCCGCAGGATTCCCAGCCCTCGGCCGCTGGCATGCTCGCTCGGATCCTCCGAGGCGATCACCACCCGGCGAATCCCGGCCTCATGAATCGCGTCGGTGCAGGGAGGAGTCCTGCCGTGATGGCAGCACGGTTCGAGGGAGACGTACAGGGTCGCTCCCCCCAGGTCCTGGTCCCCGGCCGCCTTGATCGCCTCGACCTCGGCGTGCGGGCCGCCGAGGTTCGCATGGAAGCCCTCTCCAAGGATCTCGTGATCACGACCGAGGACGGCGCCCACCATCGGGTTGGGGCTGACGAGACCCCGCCCGCGCTGTGCCAGATCGATCGCGCGGGCGAGGTAGCGGCGGTCAGTATCGGTATGGAGGGCCATTTTGGTCGGAAATGGGCTCGCCGGAGGGTCGCGCCTGAAAGGGCGAGGCCCACTAGATCCAGCCCACTCCATCCCAGGATACGGCCAGGTCCAGTGTCAGCCCCCGCTAGCCGAGCATTTCCCGCCGGTCAGGCGGTAGATGCTCATCTCCGGTCCTGGCAGCCGATACTGGCGCGGGTAGTAGTCGATCGACCAATCGAAGCTGAACTGGGTCGGGTGAGCTCCTCGGGCAAACGGGCTGACGTGGTACATCAGCGCCGCGCGATTGGCGAGGTCGGCGTAGTACGTGGTCGCCGCGGGCGCCGCTCGCGGCTCCGCGAACGCCCTTCCGGCCTGGAGCGATCCGATCACCACCCAGCAGAAACCTTGGCCCTCATAGCGGTCTAAGAGCTCAGGACGCAACGTACGCTCGTATTGGTCGACGACCACGTAACGCGCCTGGCCCGTCGGCAGAGGCTGGCCGTTGACGTCGAGATCGGTCAACCACGTCGGGAAGCGCCACCAGCGCTCGCCGGTTGGCGTGACGGACAACGCCCGGCCGATATCCGTGGCCCAGCTGTCCGGGACGAGCGGCTCGATCACCACCCTCGATCCTGCCGGCACGTGGGCGACCATCCAGGCTCGGATCAGGTTGCGGGTGTCGGGGCGCGAGAGGACCGCGTCGTTGTGCGTGTCGGCGACGGCGCTCTGCGCGAGCAGCATCACCGTAGCGACTGCACCAGCCAGCGGAGCCGGGAACCCCCGGGCCCGCCCGAGCCAGCGGACGAACTCGACCGCGCCATAGGCCGCGAGCAGCGCAACCAGCGGGAAGATCGGCATCAGCCACCGTCCGAAGTAGCGCTGCTGAGCTCCCATGAAGACAATGAACGCGATCGGCGCAGGTATGAACACCAGCGCCATGCCGATCCGCTTGCGCGCGAGCAGCAAGCCCGCGCCTACGAGCGAAGCGAGCGATGGCACCCACCCCATCCCCCACGTGAACGTCCACAGGTAGTACCCGATCCCGTTCCCCGGACGCGTCCCGAGCTTCACGGGATCCTGGCCGGCGGCGAGCGACGCCTGCTGCGTGAGGCCCTCCTGGAAGGCCGAGAAGTCGAGCAGGGCGTACGGGTTCGCGAGCACGAACGCCACGAGCGCGACTGCAAGCGCGGCCGCCAGACGCATCAGCGGAACGAGGCGCGGTCGCGCCGCCAGGTCGCACATGACCGCACCGAGCAGGCACACGAGCGTAATTCCGCCGGTGTACTTGGTGGCAGCGGCAAGCCCAACGCCCAGCCCTGCGATCACGTAATCCCGTCGCCGCCCCCACCGCATCACTCCGGCGGTCCCGTACAAAGCCAGGGCGACCGGCGCAAGCGTCGGGACGTCATTGAGCGCGAGGTGGCTGTAGAAGGTCGGCAGGAACGCGAGCCCGAAAATCGCAGCGGCAAGCAGCCCGACGCCCCGATTGAAGAACCGCTGGCCAGCTAGGTAGGTCAGCCAGACGGCGATCGTGCCGAGCACGGCTGCAACGACCCGCGCGATCGTGAATACCTCGGTGGGATTACTGACATACGCCCGGCTGACCGCATCCGCGCCTCCAAACCACAGCTCGAACACGATGTGCAGCAGATACGAGTAGGCGGGCGGGTTGAGAAAGTAGTGAGGGTTGAGATCTTGCGAGAAGAACGCGATCGCACGCGGAACGAAATGCGTCGCCTCGTCGACGTTGTAGCTGTAGGGCAGCCCCTGCTTGACGCCCCAGATCCGGAGCAGGAACGTGACCACCAGGATCGCGGTCAGGGCGACGTAGGTCGGACCGACGCGAAACGCGCTCCCCACGAGCCGCTGCCGCGGGCTGAGCGGCTTGGGCTCGGCAGTCGGCGGTGTGGTGACGGCCGGCTCCTCGGCGGCCCCTATCCCGCTAGCGGTGCTCATGTTCTGCGACGAGTATCCCGCTACCGTGTTCTTAACGGCAGCGCCGATAATCCGCCGGGCTCGAGCTCATGAAGCTGATCATCCAGATTCCGTGTTTTAACGAGGAGGCCCAGCTACCGCTGACGCTCGGTCGCCTACCCCGCCACGTCGAAGGGTTCGACGCGGTCGAATGGCTGATCATCGATGACGGCTCAACCGACGGCACGATCGAGGTTGCGCGAGCGCACTCCGTCGACCACGTCGTCCGGCTCACTAACCACAAGGGGCTGGCGGCAGCCTTCCAGGCCGGGCTCGACGCTGGCCTGAAGCTTGGTGCCGACGTGATCGTCAACACCGACGCCGATAACCAGTACGAGGGAGCTGACATTCCGAAGCTCGTCGCCCCGATCGTCCGCGGCGAGGCGGACATGGTCGTGGGCGACCGCCAGGTGATGACACTCGAGCACTTCTCCGCCGGTAAGAAGCTGCTCCAGCGCCTGGGCTCGTGGGTCGTTCGCCAGGCGTCCTCGACCGACATTCCCGACACCACCTCGGGATTTCGCGCCTATAACCGCGAGGCCGCGCTGCAAATGCAGGCGGTCTCGAAGTTCACCTACACGCTCGAGACGATCATCCAGGCGGGAAAGCTGCTTGTGGCGGTCGAGCACGTTCCGATCAGGACCAACCCGCGCACCCGGAACTCGCGCCTGTTCCCCTCGACGGCCGCGTACGTCAGGCGCAATGCCCTGTCGATCTTCAGGATCTATTCCCAGTACCAGCCCCTAAAGGTGTTCTGGGGTGGGGCGGTTGTGATGGGGCTCGCTGCGCTCGCGGTATTCATCCGTTTCGTCATCTACTTCATCGAGAATCCGCACGCCGGGCCAAGGCACATCCAGTCGCTGATCGCGGGCGCGGTGTTGTTCATGGCCGCTGTGCAGCTCGGCTCGCTCGGGGTCATCGGTGACCTGCTCGACGCGCAGCGGACGCTCTCCCAGCGGACGTTCGAGCGAGTCAGGCGGATCGAGCTGCAGCTTGGCGTCGAGCCGTCTCATTACGAGCCCGGAGCACGCGCCGGGGGTCCCGAGGCCGCCGAGACTCCGCAGAGCGCGAGCGGGCCGGAGGCTAGTCCGCCCCCGCCGGGCACCGGGGGTCGCCCGCAGGAGACTGGCGCCGCGGACCGCGAGGCCCTCGAAGTATGAGCGCGGAGGAGCTCGCAGGGCCGCCGCAGAACGCGGCGGCGGTGCCCACCGGCAACACGTTCGACAAGTACGGATCGAGCAATCCGGTCGTCAGGCGCCTGATGGCAGGATTTGCAGCTGCGCTCGATGAGCTGTTCGAGCAGGCTGCCCCGAAGTCGGTGCTCGATGTGGGATGCGGCGAGGGGGTGTTGAGCTCACGGTGGGCCACACAGCTTGGACAGAAGCGCGTGGTGGGCTTCGACCTCGAGGACCGAAAGCTCCAAGCGGAGTGGGCGACAAGGCGGCGCAAGAACCTCGAGTTCCGTACGGGAACCGCAGAGAGCCTTCCGTTCGCCGACGGGGAGTTCGATTTCGCGGCCGCCACCGAAGTGCTCGAGCACGTACCCGACCCCGAGCTCGTGCTCGGGGAAATGGCAAGGGTCTCCAGTCGGCATCTGCTGGTGTCGGTTCCGCGCGAGCCTCTGTGGCGGGCACTCAATGTCGCTCGTGGCGCGTACCTTCGGGATCTTGGTAACACCCCCGGTCACTTGAACCATTGGTCGAAGCGAGCGTTCGTGTCATCGCTCGGGCGTCATGGTGAAGTGGCCGAGGTCCGCTCCCCATTCCCGTGGACGATGGTGCTGGTGCGGGTCGACTGATGGCAGACGTGCAGGGTGGGGAGCACCTAGGCACCCTGCCGGACCTGCAGGCACCAACCCATACGACACCGCAGGCGTCACCGCCGGCCTCCTACGCATCCGGGGCGCGGATCCTCTCGATCGGGATCGCCTCGACCGGAATCTTCACCTTCGCCTATCTCGCGACCGCGAGCCGGGTGCTCGACCCGTCCTCCTATTCGCGGGTGTCGCTGTGCTGGGCGATCATGTTCGTGATCTTGTCGGTCATCTACCGGCCGATCGAGCAGTTGCTCTCCCGAACCATCGCCGATCGGCGAGCCCGTGGCCTGCACGGCCACTCGCTGCGGGTTCCGGCGGCCATCCAGGCAGGCTTCGCAGTCGCTTTCCTTGCTGTCGCGCTGACGTTGCGCCAGCAGATAGAGCGCGGGATCTTCGATGGATCCTCAGCGCTCTACTGGATTCTCGTCGTCGGCGTGCTCGCCTATGGCGCAAGCTATTTCGCCCGCGGATGGCTGGCGGGCCATGAGCGATTCGAGCTCTACGGCGCCCTGGTGTTCCTCGAGTCGACCTCACGTTTCCTATTCGCGCTCGCGGTCGCGGTAGGGATTGGATCTGGCCAGGGCGTGGTCGGGCTCGGCATGGCCGTCGCGCCGTTTGCCTCGTTATGCGTGATCCCATTCGCGTTCTCGCGGGTGAGGGCCCGCGGACCAGCGGGGCTGCCGATCGCGGACGCGGCACGCGAAGGTCCTGCGCACGGCCAGCTCGAAGAGGCCGCCACGGACCTGACGCTCAGGCACGGGGCAGGATTCGCCGTGGCGGTCGTCGGGATCATGCTTTCCGAGCAGACGCTGCTGAACGCCGGCGTGCTGATCGTCGCCGTCAACGCCGCGGGGACCGCCGGCGTGACTACGGGCATAACCGGATTCGTGTTCAACGTACTGCTGATCGTGCGGGCCCCGCTCCAGCTCTTTCAGGCGATTCAGACCTCGATCCTCCCCCACCTGGCGGGTCTCGAGGCGCGCGAGTCGGGCGCAGAGTTCCACCGCGCGATCAGGACCACGATCGCCGTGATCGCCGCGTTCGGCGGCGTGGTGGCGATCGGGTTACTCGCAGTCGGGCCCCTGGTGATGACGGCGGTCCTGGGCAACAAAGGCTTTCACTACAACCGCCTCGGTCTCGCCGTGGTGGGGCTGGGGATGGGTTTGCACCTCGCCGCCGGCACGCTCAACCAGGCAGCGCTTGCGCGCGGAAAGGCCGGCCTGGCATCGCTGGCCTGGCTGTGCTCGGCGGGGCTGTTCGTCGTGCTGGTGGCGACGCCAACCATCAGCAACGAGGTGACCCGGGTCGAGGTCGGTTACTTCACTGCTGCGCTCGTGCTCTGCGGGCTGCTGTGGGCGCTGTATCGGCGCTCGGCACCGCGGGCCGAGGTCTCGTCCGCTGCGGCCTGACGAAGTCCATCAGCCGGTTGAGATGCTCTTACATGCCGGCTCCTTGCCGGCGGCCTGATCGATCTGGGGGCTGCGCAGTGCTCTCGATGACAGGCTCGGGAAGCTCGACAGAGAGCTTCGGACCTCGAGTCCGAGTGCCCGAGCGGCGCTGCGCAGTGCCGCGGGGCTGCTGGTGGGAAGCGCGCGGGCCTGCGCAACCGCGCCTCGCATCGTGCCCTGCACCCTCGCGAACGCGTCGATGACGGCGGCACCGATCGCCTTGCCGTTGGCAACGCTTGGCGTTCCTGCACCCCGAAGCTTGTGGAGCGCGCTGGTCGCATCGGCTTGCACCGCCTCGAGGAACTGCTCGAGCGCGCGCTTGCTCTGGGCCGCATTCTTGAAAGTCGCGAGATCCAGAGTGCTGCTGCGGCTGACGACGTCCTGCCTGAACGGACCGACCGCGCCGCAGACTGACCTCACCCAGCTGGCGGGGCTCACCCCCGACGGGGAACTGGCGCCGCACGCTGCGAGGGCAACCGCGCCGATGGCGATCGCCAAGGCCTTGGGGGCACGCATGGGCTCACACTACCCAGCCTTCGCGGCTTGCACGATCGCCGCGTAGGCAGCCGCCGGGTCGGCCGCGCCGAACACAGCCGAGCCGGTCACAAGCATCGTCGCGCCGGCTCGCACGCACGGCCCGGCGGTCTGTGCGTGCACCCCGCCGTCAACTTCGAGGACAACCCGATCCGGCAGGCTGCGCCGCATGCGCATCAGCTTGTCGAGTGAGCCCGGGATGAACTCTTGGGCTCCCCACCCGGGGTTGACGCTCATGCACAGCGCGAGATCGAGCCCCTCTCCGGCAACCTCGGCCAGGCTGTCCGCCGGGGTTGCGGGGGACAGCGCGGCACCGGCGCTGCATCCCGCTTCGCGAATCGCCGAGAGCGCATAGTGCAGGTGGGGCGTCGCTTCGTAGTGAACGGTGATGCTGTCAGCGCCGGCCCGGGCGACCTCGGCGACCTGCCGCTCGGGATGCTCGATCATCAAATGGACATCGATCAGTGCACCGGCATCGTGTACACGATCGGCAATCGCGCTGACGGCCACCGGCCCGAACGTGATCGGCGGCACGAAATGACCATCCATAACGTCTACATGGAGGACTCGAGCGCCGGCCGCCAGCAGTTCGTCGACCTGGGACCCCAGCCGCGAGAAGTCGGCGGAGAGGATCGACGGCGCGATCGTTACGTCCCGCGGAAGCGACACCCCGGTCACACCGCTCGGAGCATGCTGCCACGGCAGTGGTTGCACATGACGATCGCGGTGCTGGACATCCGCACGATCGTCGAATGCTCACCGCAGTTCGGGCACACCGACACGAGCTCGTATCGCTGGAGACAGTTCACGCAGCGATAGCGTCCCGGCACGGCGGTCGGTCGCAACCAAGGTTCTCCACACCCAGGGCACGCAGGACCGAGCTTGATGGAAGGATCGGTCACGTTAGGCCGCCTAGATTAGTCGTGCCGGCGCAGCCGCGCGATGAAGAACCCATCGGTGCGGTCGCGTGGCGGCAGTAGCTGGAGGTCGCGGGAGCATCGATCGTCGGCGAATTGCGGGTACTCCGCGCTCCGGTCATCTGAGCTGAAATCGCTGCGCTCGTTGAGGAACTCCTCCGCACGCCGGCTTTCCTGGCGCGAGATCGTGCACAGCGAATACACCAGGACCCTGTCAGCCCGCCCGGCCACGGAGCCCGCGCAGGTAGTCGGCGCCGCTCACCGCCCTGCGCCCCGGAGGCTGGACGACGCCTAGCTCGAGCGAACCCTCGCGACAGGCCAACACCGGGAATCTCCCTTCCAAGGACAGCCTGCCCGGGGCGGCACCGTTCGAGGGGAGCGCGCGCGCCTCGCGAATCCCCAGCAGGACACCGCCAGAAAGCTCTAGCTGGGCGCCGATGTGGGGCTCGAGCGCTCGAACGGTGCGCTCGAGCTCGGCCGCGGTCCGGGCGGAATCGAGCCGGCGGTCCTCGGCGGCGATCTTCTGGGCGTGCGTCGCGAGCGAATCATCTTGCTCGCCGCACGGCGGCGAGGTATCGAGAGTCGCCACCAGCAGCTCCCCGCCGAGCGCCGCCAGACGTGGCGACAGGGTTCCGTAGGTGTCGTCGGCCAGGACTGGCTCTTCGCGTTGCGCGCACACCGGGCCGCTGTCGAGGCCGGCGGTAAGGCGCATGATCGAGACGCCCGTGAGCTGATCGCCGGCCATGATCGCCCGCTCGATCGGCGCCGCTCCGCGCCAGCGCGGCAGCAGCGATGGATGCACGTTCAGCATCGGGTGCGCTTCTAGCAGTGGCTCACCGATCAGCGCGCCGTAGGCGCACACCACCACCACGTCAGGCCGGGCATCCGCGATCACCCCGCGTGCGTCAACGTGATTGACCGATTCCGGCTGCTCGCTCGCGATCCCGAGCTCGCGAGCAGAGGCGGCGACCGGGGGCGGTGACAAGTGCTGACCCCGCCCCCGCCGGCGGTCAGGGCGGGTCACGACGAGCTGCGGGCGGTGCGGCGACACGGCCAGCCTGCGGAGGACGTCTACCGCGAACTCGGAGGTTCCGATGAAGACGGTGCGCAAAACCTCGGGCCAGTGAGCCTCAGGCCGCTTCGCGCAGTACCCGCATCGCTTCCTTGCGCTGCTCGCGCGAGGTGCGGTCGACAATCAGGACCCCATCCAGATGGTCGATCTCGTGCTGGATCACCCGCGCATCGAGCCCGGAGGCCTCCACCAGGATCAGCTCGCCGAATGCGTTGTGGGCGCGGACGCGGACATGAACCGGCCGCTCGACGTCGACGAGCACGTCCGGGAGGCTGAGGCAGCCCTCCTCCATCGTCTCCAGGTCCCCTCCGGTCCACTCAATCTCCGGATTGACCAGTGCGGCAAGGTCGCTCTGCGGTCCGACGCGGTACACCAGCAGGCGGTGAAGGACGCCCACCTGGGGCGCGGCGAGGCCGACCCCCAGGGCATCGCCCATCAGCTCGCCCATTCGCTGCACCTCGTAACGCAGCGCGTCGTCGAAGCGCTGTACCTCACGCGCACGCGTGCGGAGCACGGGATCCCCGAACCTGCGAATGCGCTCCAGCGCGGCTCGGCGCCGCGCCGCTACCTCAGGGTCGAGCTCGGGCTCGGGGAGCTCAGGCGCCTCCTGCTCGACTTCGGTGTCCAGCTCGGGATCCGGGCGGTTGGTCGCGGTTTCGGCCACGCGCTGAGTCTATTGAGGGTCGACATCCACCCCGATGCTGACTGACTTTCGGGACGCGAGCGCTGCGTGGCGATCGATCGCGACGGCGACTGCCTGGATCGCTGCGGGACGGGCGGCGCACTTGATCAGCAGCTGGCTGCGGGCACGCCCGCGGAGGCGGAACAGGGGTGCCGGGCCGAGCACTGTCACGGGCGCAGGGAGGATCTCGCCACGCAGCGCGTCGGCGATCCCGAGCGCGTCTGCGGCATCGGGGCACGAGCAGATAACGCGGATCAGCGAGCCGTAGGGCGGATAGCCAAGCGCCTCGCGCCGGGAGAGCTCACCGGACAGGAACCCGTCCGCGTCGTGGTTAGCAGCGAACAGGATCGGCCGCGCGGCCGGGGCGAGCGTCTGGACAACGACTCGCCCGCTCGCCGTCCCCCTGCCGGCGCGGCCGGCCAGCTGCGTGATCAGCGCGAACGTGCGCTCCTCGGCGCGGAAATCCGGGAAGCGCAGCGTGCCATCGGCGTCGAGCACGACACCGAGGGTGACGTCCGGGAAATCATGGCCCTTGGCCACCATCTGAGTCCCGACAAGCACCCCGGCGTCCGCCGCCCGGAAATCGGCCAGGACGCGCGCGAGGTGGCCTCTGCGGACGATCGCGTCGGCGTCGAGGCGGAACACCGGAAACTGATCGTCACCGAGCGCATCACGCAGATCGTGCTCGAGGCGCTCGGTGCCCGTGCCGTGCCGGGCCAGCGCGACCGAGCCACAAGCACGGCATCGTTCCGGAGCGCGCTCGCGATGGCCGCAATGGTGACACTCCAGCGCGCCATGTACCGGGGCGGCAGGCTGCGCGGCCCGTGAGCGGTGAAGCACCAGCGCAACGTCGCAGTTGGGGCACATCGGCACCCGCCCGCAGCCTCTGCAGGCGAGGAAGTTCGACCAGCCCCTGCGGTTGAGCAGGACGATCGCCTTCCCGCCGGTCCTGCGCACCTCACAGAGGGCATCGTGAGTCCGCGGGTGAAGCGGATGGTGTGCGCCCCGCATGTCGAGTATCTCGACTCCGGGAAGCGGACGGCCGTCGACGCGGCTGCGCAGGCGCAGCCGCTTTAGCGAGAGCAAGCTCTCCGGTCGCGGAGTGGCGCTTCCGGCGAGCAGCACCGCACAGTGCTCCTGCGCACGCGCAAGCGCGACGGTGCGGGCGTCATACCGGGGGTCGCCTTCGTGCTTGTAGGACCCGTCGTGCTCTTCGTCGATCACGATCAGGCCGATGTCGGGCAGCGGCGCGAACACCGCCGAGCGTGGACCCACACACACCCGGGCCTCGCCCGCGCGCAGACGCAGCCACTCGGCGCGCCGCGCGGCGTCGCCGAGCCCCGAATGCAGGACGGCGACCACATCACCGAATCGACCCCGGAAGCGGGCGACGGTCTGCGGTGTGAGAGCGATCTCGGGAACCAGCACGATCGCGCCGCGACCTGCCGCAAGTGCGGCGCGCACAGCTTGCAGGTAGACCTCGGTCTTACCAGATCCGGTGACCCCATGGAGCAGAAAAGCCCCGTCCTCTGCGGGCCCTCGGCGCTGCCTGACAGCGCATAGAACCTGGTCAAGCGCGACGCGCTGATCGGCGTTCAGGCGCAGTGCGGTCGCGTGCTCCGTGTCGGACTGAGCGCCTCCGGGATGCCGGCGGACCGCCCGCGGCACGAGCGTCACGAGCCCTCGCTTCTCGAGCCGTCGCAGCCGCGGAGTGCCAAGCTCGGCCGCGACGGCAGGACCGTCTCGGAGCAGGCGCTCGAGCATCGAGAGCTGCCCCTCCGTCAGACCGGCCGCGGCCTCGAGCGCCCGCTGCCCGGCCTCGGTTAGCTCTGCGACCAGCACCTCGCGCGGATGAGCCGGAGCTCGAGAACCTGGCGCCAGCACCAGCCCGAGCGCCCGCGCGAGCGTCGAGCAGTACTCCGCGGCCATCCAGCGGGCCAGCTTCACCAGGTCGACGGGCAACGCACCGGGAAGCACCGCGATCGGCTCGGCAAGCCGGTCGAGCGGCATCTCCGAGTCGCTTCCCACCTCGACCACCACGCCGAGCGGACGACTTGCCCCGAACGGAACACGCAACACCGAGCCGACCCCGACCTCTCGCTGGTCGGCCTGCAGGCGGTAGTCGAACGGACCGCGTATCGCGCGTGTGAGCGTCAGCGGCTGCACCCGCGCGATCAAGACCGGGTCATCGTGGGTGAGCGCGCTCATCGGCACGCCGCAGCCTAGTGCACCGTCCGGCAATTACGGCACACGTATCGCGACGCCAGGATGCTGCCGCGTCGGCGGCTAGGCGACAGCGGCGGCGCCGAGTCCGGCGTCCGCCCGCAGAGCCTGAGCCTTGTCGGTCCGCTCCCAGGTGAAGTCGTGGTCCTCGCGGCCGAAGTGGCCGTAGGCCGCGGTCTTCTGGTAGATCGGCCGGTGAAGCTTCAGGTACTGGCGAAACGCGCCGGGGCGCAGATCGAAGTGCTCCTCGATCAGCTCGAGGATCCGCCCACGACCGATTCGCTCGGTGCCGAATGTCTCAACCATCACCGACACTGGATGCGCAACTCCGATCGCGTACGCGACTTGCACTTCAGCGCGCTCGGCGAGTCCAGCGGCGACCACGTTCTTCGCCACGTACCTGGCCGCATACGCCGCCGAGCGGTCGACCTTCGATGGGTCCTTGCCCGAGAAGGCCCCACCACCGTGGCGAGCCATCCCCCCATAGGTGTCGACGATGATCTTGCGGCCCGTAAGTCCGCAGTCACCCATCGGGCCGCCGATCACGAAGCGTCCGGTGGGATTGACCAGGAAGTTGCGCTGGAGCTTGCGGGTGTCGTAGAGGTCCCCCGGGAGCACCTTGTCGATCACGAGCTCCCACAGATCGTCGCGCAGCAGCGACTCGGCGCCGTCGCGGTGCTGGGTTGAGATCAGGACCTTCTCGATCTCAGCCGGGCGGCCGTCGACATAGCGGACTGTCACTTGGGTCTTGCCGTCGGGACGCAGGTAGGGCAGGAGCTCGGCCTTTCGGATGTCGGCAAGGCGCTTGGCCAGCTTATGCGCGAGCGAGATCGGAAGCGGCATCAGCTCGTCGGTCTCGCTGCTGGCGTAGCCGAACATCATCCCCTGGTCACCCGCACCCGCCAGGTCGAGCTCGTCGTCGTCGCTCGGGTCCGTGCGGGCCTCGAGTGCGCGCTCGACACCCTGGGCGATGTCCGGGGACTGCTTGTCGATCGCGTTGATTACGGCGCAGGTGTGGTAGTCGAATCCGAACTCGGCATCCGTGTAGCCGATACGCTGGATTGTGTCGCGGGCGATCTGCTGGATGTCCACGTATGTCGTGGTGGTGATCTCGCCCGACACCACCACGAGACCCGTGTTCACGAGCGTCTCGCAGGCAACCCGACCACCGGGGTCGTCGGCCAGCACGGCGTCGAGGACACCGTCGGAGATCTGGTCGGCGATCTTGTCGGGGTGCCCCTCGGTGACTGACTCCGAGGTGAACAGGTACTCGTTATCGGAAAGCTTGGTCATGAGTTCGGGAAGCTCCGCTGTCGTGTCGGCCACTAGCCTGGTCGAGCCCGATCGAGGGCTCGGGACCATAGGACCTTGACAAGGGTGTGTCAAGGTACAGCCTCAGCCCGATCGTCTGCGCGCACCGGCTCGACGACTTGACTGGCCAGTGCAGGGTAGCGAGGTCAGCCCGCCCGTCGGCTGCGATGAGCGTCGCCTTCACCGCGCTGGTGCTCTCCGCCGGCGGAACGGGAATCGCGGCGTCCCAGCGTTCGGGAACCGCTATGCGGCGACGCCCCGTGGGCGGGGGGCGCGGCGCTCGCTGCGCGCCACGAAGTCGATGATCACCGGGATTCCCTCGAGGCGGTAGCGCTCGCGAAGCCGGTTCTCCAGATAGTAGGCGTAGTCGCGGGTCACCAGGGCCCGAGAGTTGACCTGGATCGAGAACCGCGGCGGCCGCTCGCCGGTCTGGGTCATGAACAGCAGCTTCAGGCGCTGATTGCGCAGCGCTCCCGCGGGTGGCTGGCGGGCGCTCACGACGTCGGCAAGGAAGCGGTTCAGTTGCGGAGTGGGAATCCGCCCGCGGTTACGGTCGGCGAGAGCGAGTGCCTCGACCAGCAGCCGCTCGACGTGCCTGCCGGTCTTCGCGCTGGCCGTCAGCACGCGCGGGCGCAACCTGAGCTTCTGATGCGCGTGGGCGCGCTCGTGATCGAGGTCGACGTCCTCCGCGATGTCCCACTTGTTGAGAACCAGCGCCGTCGCGCATCCGCTTCGCATCGCGAGCTCGCCGATCCGCAGGTCCTGCGAGGTGACGCCATCACGGGCGTCGCATACGACGAGCGCGACCTCCGCGCGCTCGGCCGCCCGTCGCGAGCGAAGCGCGGTGTAGTACTCGAGTGACTCCTCGACCTTGGCCTGGCGGCGCAGTCCAGCCGTGTCGACCAGGACGAGGTCGCGTTCCTGGAAGGACATCGGTAGGTCGATCGCGTCGCGGGTCGTTCCTGCTTCGGGAGAGACGATCACTCGCTCGCTTCCGACGAACCTGTTCACGAGCGAGGACTTGCCGACGTTCGGCCGTCCGATCACCGCGAGCCGGACGGCTTCCTCGGTCCCTTCCTCGGCATCGAGAGCCTCGGGGGCGAGCTCCGCGATGCGGTCCAGAAGATCGCCGGTGCCCAGTCCCTGCGCGGCGGAGACCGCCACCGGCTCCCCCAGTCCCAGCCGATTGAACTCGGCGGCGAGCGACAGATCAGCCACCACGTCGACCTTGTTCGCCGCCACGAGAACAGGAAGTGGTGCACGCCGTAGGATGTCGGCGATCTCGTGGTCGCCTGGGCGAAGGCCCGCTCTGGCGTCGACGACGAGCACCGCTGCGTCCGCTTCGGCGATCGCCGCGCGCGCCTGCTCCTGAATCCGCGCGGCGATCCCCTCTCGATCATCCAGATCCACGCCGCCGGTATCGATCAACGTGATCGATCGCCCGTTCCAGTCGGTGCTGAGCTCCTTGCGGTCGCGCGTGACGCCCGGGCGCTCGTGGACGACGGCCTCGCGCGAGCCGGTCAGGCGGTTGACGAGCGAGGACTTGCCGACGTTCGGGTATCCGACGATTGCGACCTTCATTGCCGCTCTGAGGCTAGTTGGTGGGCCTTCGGCCGTACGCGGATCGGTGAAATGGGGGAGGGTCCGGGGGCCGTTCGCTGATGTCGTTTCTTGTCTTGGTGCTCGGGAGCCGGTGGCTAGTTTGACGCAGGGTCCTTCCCCGGTGTTACCGGATTGTTGCGTTTGGGCACGCTCATCAGACTCGTCTGTCTTGGAGGCCCGTCGAGCGGCATCGGTCGAGGGAACGGCAGTCGATGAGGGAACCCAAGGGGGTTGGAGATTCGCTGAGCGGCGTACAGGGTCAATAACGCGACAAACGTCGCGCTTTGGCGCAAGCGTGGCGCGTCGCGCACGCCAGAGGAGGATGACGCGACAATCGTCCCCGCCGCTCACGCACATTGGCGCGTTACGCACCCTGAGTCAGCCGGTCAGCGCGCGTTGGAACGCCGCCCGAGCCGCCGAGCCCTCACAGCGAACACGATCCGGTCGATCTCCTTTCATTGAGGTGTTTTCGGACCTCGTCCACCTCGATCCGCGCGGCGCGCCGCTCGGGACACCGTCGCCACGGCAGCAAGATCCTCGTGATCGCGCTTCAAGACCTCCGAGCAGCGGAGCTCACCGGCGATCTCCGCGTCGGAGCGCTCGCCGACGATCCTGCTGAGCAGCGCAGCGCGGTGCTCCTGGGGCAGCGCGGCAACCCGCGCCAGGACCTCCGGATCGAGGCTCACGCGCTCCGGCTCATCGACCCGCTCCAGGTCGGCATCGGTGATCGCGACCGGCTGCAAGCCGAGCCGTCGTCGAGCGGAGTCCTCGACCCGCCCCTGGCGGCGGCTCTCGCGAAGCTTTGTCCGGGCGATGCCGAGCAGCCAGCCCGCCAGCCCGCCTCGCTCCGGCCAGAACCGGGGTGACGCGGTCAACGATGCCGCGACCACCTCCGCCGAGATGTCGGCGGCGGCTTCGCGGTTGCCGGTCTCACGCAGGCACCAGCGCAGCACCACCGGCAGATACCGCCGGTAGAGCACGGCAAAAGCTTGATCGTCTCCTCTCGCTACGGCCGCCACCCAACAGGCCGTCCTCGTCGCTGTCAGGCGATCGGGGCACCTACACACAGGTTGACGCCCGCCGAGCTTGTGTGACAAACGGCGGCGACGGCTTCGCTGCTAACCGCCGGTCGCGTGCACCAAGCCCACCACCTGCTCAACCACCTCGTCGAACGCAAGATCGGTCGTGTCGAGCACGACCGCCTGTGGGGCCGGCTTCAGCGGTGAGATCTCCCGGGTGCTGTCGCGCTCGTCGCGGATAACCTGCTCGGCGAGCACTGTCCCTGGGTCGGCATCGATCTCCGCCGCCCGGCGCTGGGCCCGGACTGACGGATCCGCGGTGAGGAACACCTGGACATCCGCGTCCGGCGCGATCACGGTCGCGATGTCGCGGCCTTCGGCGACCCAGTCGCCCGTGGCCAGGAGGCTCCGCTGCTTCTCGAACAGCGCGGTACGGACCGACGGGTCAGCCGCGGCGCGGGACGCGGCCTCCGAGATCGCCGGCTCGCGAATCGCATCGGTGACATCCCGGCCGTCGAGCAGGACGCGCTCGCCTGGTTCGATCGCGAGCATCGGCGCTACCACCCGAGGCTCGGCACCTCGCTCGATCGCCGCGAGCGCCACGGATCTGTACATCGCGCCGGAGTTCAGATACTTGAATCGCAGCCGCTGCGCCACCGCACGCGCGACTGTCGACTTTCCCGCGCCGGCGGGACCGTCGATCGCAACGATCGTCACGCCACCAGCTCCCCTAGTTGCTCGCGAAAGCCCGGGTACGACACATCGGCCGCCTCGAATCCGCGGACCTCGACGCCATCGCGCGAGCCCAGCCCGGCCACGGCCCCCAGCAGCGCGAGTCGGTGATCACCATGCGCATCGAGCTCTCCCCCATCGAGCCCTCCGCCCCCCTGCACTACGAACCCGTCGGCCAGCGGCTCGATCGAAGCGCCCAGTCCGCGGAGCCCGCTTACGACAGTCGCGATCCGGTCGGACTCCTTGAGCCGAAGCTCGGCCGCCCCCTGCACCACTGTCTCCCCTTCGGCAAAGCAGCCCAGCAACGCCACGAGCGGCAACTCGTCGATCGCCAGCGGCACCTCCTCTTTCCCCACGACCGTGGCGCGCAGCGGCACGTGGCGCACTTCGAGGTCGGCCGCGGGCTCGAAGGCCCCAAAGGCACCCTCCGCCTCGAGCTCCCCGGACACGCTCGCTCCCATCCGAGCGAGGATCCGCAGAAACCCCGCTCGGGTCCAGTTGACCCCGACGCCCTCGAGGACCAGCTCGGATCCGGGAACGATCGCTCCTGCGGCCAGGAGGAACGCCGCGCTCGAGAGGTCACCGGGGACCACGATTCGCTCGAGGGCGAGCGCGGCCCCGCCCGCGACCGTCGTGCGGTAGCCGCCCTCCTTACGCCTGCGCTGAACGGTGGCACCGGCGGCCAGCAGCATCCGCTCGGTGTGATCGCGGGTTGCGACGGGCTCCACGACCTCGGTCTGATCTGTCGCCAGCCCCGCCAGGAGCACACAGGACTTGACCTGCGCGCTGGCCACGGGCAGCTCGTACTCGATTCCCCGCAGCCCTGCGCCGTGCACGGTCAGCGGCGGGAAGCGGCCCTCGCGGGCTTCGAGCGAGGCCCCCATCAACGCCAGCGGCTGCGCGATCCGGTCCACCGGACGCCTACGGATCGATTCGTCGCCGTCGAGCACGAAGCTCGTGCCCGCCTGAAAGGCGAGCCATCCAGGGAGCAGGCGCAGCAGCGTTCCGGCGTTGCCGACGTCGATCGGCCAGGCGGGCGCCTGCGCGCCAAGCAATCCGGGTCCCGTGATCTCGAGCTCACCGTCTTGGGACTCGATGCGAGCGCCGAGCCGGCCAACCGCGGCGAGCGTTGAGCGTGTGTCAGCGGCGTCGAGATAATTGGCGATCAGCACCGTGCCGCCCGCCATCGCCGCGAGGATCGCGGCGCGGTGGGAGATCGACTTGTCGGCGGGCACCTGGACGCGCCCGCGCAGCGGACCTGTCGGACCGAATCGCGCGTTCACGCGCGAGTCACCGGGAAACCCAGGCGACTGACGAGCTCGAGCGCACGCACGGCGTTCTCCTCACCGGCGACCCATAGCGCGATCACTCCCTCGCTCATGTCGGGCGCGGGATACAGCGCCATGTCGGGGATGTTGACCCCCGCTCGTCCAAGCTCGAGCGCCAGCTGGGCTACCACCCCCGGACGGTTGGGGACCGACACGCGGAGCTCGGACAACGGGCCTCCCGCCAGTTGCGCTTCGAGCAGCCGTTGGCGGTCGACCGCCGCGTCGTCGTTCCACTTCACGATCCGCTCACGATCGGCGGCCAATAGCTGGTCGCGGACGCGCTCAAGCCGCTCGATCGTCTCGCCAACCGCGTCGGCAAGTGCGTCGCGGTTCGCGACGTAGATGTCGCCCCAAACGCGGCTCGGGGCACCGGCGACGCGGGTGGCATCCCGGAAGCTCGGACCGGTCGCCGGAAGCCGCTCGTCCCCAGCCTCCAGCGCAGCGGCGGCTTGTCCGACGAGGACATTGGCCAGCACGTGCGGCAAATGGGAGACCGTGGCCAGGATCGTGTCGTGCATCTGCGCCTCGATCGCGGCCGGATTGGCACCCAGCGCGCGCAACAGCCGGTGAAGACGCTCGTACAGGACGCCCGAGGTCGTTGCGGTGGGCGTCAGATACCAGGTGGCTCCTTGGAACAAGTCGGGCCTGGCATGCTCGATCCCTGCGCTCTCCGCCCCGGCGAGCGGGTGCCCACCGACGAAGCGTGGATCCTCGTGGGCGGCTAGCACCGAGCGCTTGGTCGAGCCGACATCGCTGACGACGCAGTCGCGCGGTGCGGATTCCAGAGCCTCGCCCACCGCCCCGGCCAGCGCTCCCACCGGAACCGCCACGAACACCGCTTCCGCGTCGCTCACTGCCTCACTCGCGGTCTCGCAGCCGCGGTCGAGGGCGCCGCGCGCCACGGCTGCCTCCAGCGCTTGCGCTGAACCGTCACAACCGGACACGGTGGCGCCGAGCCGTTCCCGCGCGGCGAGCGCGATCGAACCTCCGATCAGGCCGACCCCGACGACCGCGATCCTCAAGCCGGTGTCAGTGCCTTGCCCGCGAGCGCCGCCGCGGCCTGCACGCGCTCGACGTACTCGGCGAACTCATCGGCCACGAGCGCCTGTGGCCCGTCGCAGATGGCCTCGTCGGGGCGGGGATGAACCTCGACGATGATCCCGTCAGCACCGGCCGCGGCAGCCGCCAATGACAGCGGCATCACCAGGTCACGGCGGCCTGCCGCATGGCTCGGGTCAACGATCACCGGCAGGTGGCTCAGCTGCTTGAGGACCGGGACGGCGGTGAGGTCGAGGGTGTACCGGTACGCGGTTTCGAAGGTCCGGATTCCGCGCTCGCAGAGCATCACCGCTTCGTTGCCTTCCTTGAGGATGTACTCGGCGGCCATCAGCAGCTCCTCGAGCGTGCTCGCAGGACCACGCTTTAGCAGCGCCGGCCTGCCCGAGCGCCCCACCTCGGCCAGCAGCGTGTAGTTCTGCATGCTGCGTGCGCCGATCTGGATCACGTCGGCAACCTCGAGCACCTGATCGAGGTCGCGCAGGTCGAGCAGCTCGGTGACGATCGGCAGCCCGGTGTCCTCCTTGGCCTCCTGGAGCAAGCGCAGCCCTTCTTGGCCCAAGCCCTGGAAGGCGTAGGGCGAGGTCCGCGGCTTATAGGCGCCGCCGCGGAATAGGCTCGCGCCGGCGTCGCGAACGATCCGCGCGGTCTCGAGCGTCTGGGCTCGCGACTCGACCGTGCATGGCCCGGCGATCATCGTGAAATGAGGCCCTCCGACCTTCCGCCCGGCGATGTCGAAAACCGATCTGACGCCGTGCTTGAACTGCGTCGAGGCAAGCTTGTAGGGCTTGAGGATCGAAACGACACGGTCGACTCCCGGTGCGCCGTCGAGCTCGAGCCTGGCAATGTGCTCGCGATCGCCGATCGCGCCGACAACCGTGACTTCCTCACCACGGCTGAGATGAGCCCGGGCCCCGGCCGCCTGCACCCGGTCGATGACGGCCAGAAGCTCCTCCTCGGTGGCCGTCGGTTTCATCACGATCATCATCTGCTGGTCCTTTCTACGCCTAGCGTTAGAGACTGTACGGGAGGGAGAGCGCGGCGCTCGTCCTTCGAAATGCCCCGTCCGAGCAGGTCGGACAGGCGCGGGAGGAGCGCCTAAATAAATCGCCAGGCGTAGCGACAGCCGCGATACTCGTTGCTGTGATGGCTGCCGTGGCTCATCGGCGCTGGTGTATACCAGAGAAACGCCGCGTTTGAAAGCCCATCAGCCCGACTCTCAGGCTGGCGGAAGCAGCTCTCCCAGCGCGGTCAGGAACCGCTGATTCTCCTGCGCGGTGCCGACCGTAACGCGCAGCGCACCTTCGCGGCCCAGCGAGCGACCCGCGCGGACCAGCACGCCTCGCTCGCGCAGGCCGGAAACTAACCCCGTCTCATCCACATCCTCGCCGAGCACGGTCCAGACGAAATTCGCGTCCGGCTGCGCGACCCACAGGCCGAGCGCGCGGAGGCCTTCCTCGAGCTCGAGCCGCCAGGCGATCGTCTGCGTGACGCGCTGCTCGACTACGTCCTGGTGGCGCAGCGCCTCGACCGCTGCGGCGTGGGCAGCGGCGTTCAAGTAGAACGGCTGACGGACCGAGTCGACTGCCTCGCGGAAGTCCTCGGACGGGCACAACGCGAACCCGACCCGCAACCCGGCTAGTCCGTAGACCTTCGAGAATGTCCGCAGCAGCACCAGGTTCGGGTGGCGGCTGAGCAACTCGACCGACGCGTACGGATCGCCCAGAGCAAGGGCAAACTCGCAATATGCCTCGTCGAGGATCACGCAGACGTGCGTGGGAACCTTCTCCAGGAAGGCCTCGACCTGATCGAGGCCAACCGAGGTCGAGGTCGGGTTATTCGGGTTGCACAGCAGGACCAAGCGAGTGGCGACCGTGACCTCGGCGGCGATCGCATCGAGGTCGTGGCGATCCTCGCGATCCAGGGGCACCTGGATCGCCCTCGCGTCGGCCCGCGCGGCAAGCAGCGGATAGACGCTGAACGCCGGCCACCCGTAGACGACCTCGGCTCCCGGCTCGAGGAGCGCCTCCCCCGCGGCGAGCAGGACGTCGCACGACCCATTACCGAGCGCTATCCGCTCCGGCGCGATTCCATATCGATCCGAAAGCGCGCTGCGCAGCGGCCAGTACGAAGGGTCGGAATAGCGGTTGCTGCCTGTCAGAACTCCGCGCGCCGCCTCCACCACCTCGGGCAGCGGCTCGAAGCTCGACTCGTTCGAGGCGAGCATCGCCATGTCGGCGCCCAGGTCGTAGCCGGAGGCGACCGGGTAGCTCGGTATCCCGCGGAGGCGCTCAGCGAACTCGATTGCCATGGCGCCTCATTGTGCCGAGTCGAGATCTGCGCGGAGCACCCGGGCGTCCCCGAGGTAAACATGCTGGGGCTGGTGGTCCTCCGCGGCGTAGTAATGGACCAGCGCGCGAATCACTCGCGGCAACGCGCCGGGCACTGGCACCTCGCAGGCGCACAGCAGGGGCACGCCGCTCAGACCGAGATTCCGGGCCGCTACCGCGGGGAACTCAGCGTTGAGGTCCTCGGTGAGGGTGAAGATGCAGCTGACCATCGATTCCGGCTCGAGATGGTTACGGCCCATCATCTCCCGGACGAGCTGCTCGGTGGCGCCAAGGATCGCACCGGCCTCGTTTGCCGCGACGCAGTTAGCGCCGCGCAGCGCGAACAGCCGCATCGCCGCGGGATTCTGCCAGAGAAATCCTCAAGGGCCATCCACCTCGTAGACCTTGGCGCAGCCGAAACGGCGAACCGAAACCGTGATCGGCGCCAGCGCGACAGCGAGGTTGCCCGTCACCTGGCAGTCGGAGAGCACGAACCGCGCGCCGCTTGCATGTACCAGCGATCGCGCCGCAGCCGGCGCGATCGCGCCGCTGAACAGGGCCTGGACAACCTGAGCACGAGGCATGCAGTCGGGCTCGGACCACAGGCAATCTCCGACGAACGTCCTGCGTCCAGTCTGCCCGGGGATCACCGAGCCCAGATAGAAACGGCTCAGAACTCCTCCCGGGTCCCGATCTCGCGCGAGATACCGCAGCGCCCGTTGCTCGTCATGCGCGATGAAGTTGGCGTTTCCCGGAGTCGGCGCCGCCAGTCCGGCCGAATAGCCGAGCAGATACACCGTGGCCGGGATCGTGGCCAGGCCCACCGCCGCTGCGCCGAGCAGCCACCTACGACGGTGGCGAGCAACCCGAAGCGATCCGGCGCCCTGAACCGCCAAGACTGCCAGCGGCACGGTCACGCCGTCGAACGCGTGCAGCGGCGTCGCGCTGAGCCCGGACGCTGACAGGATGTAGATGGCGAGCGCAGCGGGGAGCCACAGACGAGTCACGAGCGGGAGGAAGCCCGACGCCCGCCGTCGATAGCCGAGAGCCGCGGGCACCATCAGAGGACCGATGGCGAGCAGGATCGTCCAGATCGAGAATGCGTGCTTGCTGGCATCGCGCGCGAGCTCCCAGGAGAGATCGAGGTTTCCGAGGACCAGGTAATACAGCAGGGGCAAGGCTGTGATCAGGATCGTTAGCGCGGGCAGGCGCGCGTCGCCTGCAGTCATCTGCCGAAGCCGGCGCCCGGCGCTCAGCCACATCACCAGCTCGACGCTGAGGATGAGCACGATCAACAGCTCGCCCTGCCAGGGATGAAGCAGCGACGCAATCGCACCGAGCAACCCCGGCAGCCAAATTCGACGGCCACGGGCGCGGGCTCGGTCATACGAAATCAGCGCCAACAACAGCAGCCCGACCGCGAGCAGCCCGAAGGTGTACCCCCATGACAGGAACGTGAACTGGAGGTCGCCGACGACGCCGAATGATCCGTACACGACGCTGAACGCGCCGTAGAAGATGGCCAGCACCAGGGCGGCGCGCCGCGGCCACTTTCCAGTCAGGGTGTCGCGAACGTACCTGCGCGTGCCGAAGAACACGCACAGCACCGCCACGGGCTTCCACAAGAGCAATGCCAGCCAGGGCGGAACGCCCACGGCGGTGAGCGCGCCCGAAATCGCGACGGCCGGCTGGAAGTAGTCGCTGGGGGTCGAGCGCAGAACGAACAGGTTCGAGGCGAAGAGGTGATGAGCTGCATCCCTGATCCATGCGAGGTACTGCATCTGGTCGACCAGGTAGATCCCGTCGGTTCCGGTCCATACCCGTCCATGCGCCAGCACCTGCCACAAGTCGAGCGCCAGGATCCACAGCGACACGCAGGCGAAGGCGCCAAGGACTGCGAGGTCGAAGCCATCGATCCGGCGACCCGGGGCGGGTGCGGGCCACACCGGCGAGGCTTTCGCCGAGCTGCGGAGCGGCTCGGCTACTTCCAGGTCTACTCGCATGCGGCCCGCGACGTTAACACGGGCGCAATAACGACAGGCGAAGGAGGGGCACCCAGCGTTACGAGCGAGGAACAGGCTGGCTTGACAGTTTGCTCTGCAGGGCGTGCGAGGCCTGACCCACGGAGGAGCCCATCAGACTTATTCCTTCGGTGGCCAGGATTACCCCGGTCATCGGGGCAAAGGCGATCACCAGATAGACGGTTAGCAGCACGGCAGCTCGCCGGAGTCTCAGGCTGCTTCCGAGCGCCGCCAGTGGAAGCAGCCAGACGACATACCAGGGAACGAGCCAAGCGAGGCTTGCGATCAGCGCGAACGTTCCCCAGCCTGCCTGGGCGATCCAATCATTCTTGCGGCGCAGCAGGAGCGCGATCGTGATCACAAGTGCGACGCTCGCAGCGCGCAGCAATGCTGGAGCGCCTCCGCCAACTCCGATCAGCAGGCCGAACACGTTGGGGATGCTGAAGTCGGTGAGCAGCGTGCTCTGGTCCTGGAGATTTGGAATGGAGAATCCGAATAGGGCCACGCTCAGCGCCGCAAGTGGCAGCGCGGCTAGCGCCGAGCCCATGATCAATTCCTTCCGGGCAACCCGGGTGCGCGCAGCTACAAGCAGGAACGGCAGCAGCAGGATCGCCGAGAACTTGACCGCAACCGCGAGCATCAGGACTGCGCCTGCGAGCCGGTACCGGCGCTCCAGAAGTAGCAGGATCGCCCCGATCGCCGGCACCAGCATGAAGAAGTCGTTGTGGAAGCCCCCCATCGCGTAGATCACGTAGACCGGGTTGAGCGCGACGAACACGATCGCGTACCGCGGGTCGCGCCCGAGCCGGCGCGCGCACTGCCAGACGAGCCCGATGAACGCCAGGCTGGCGAGCATCGTGACCACCTTGAGGATCCAGTAGGCGACCGATAGCGGCAGGAATGCAAGTGGATAAGTCGCGGCCGTGAACAGCGGCCCGTACGGACTGTGCAGGTTGTGCCACGAGGTGAACCGGTAGACAGGATCGTGGAGCTCCTGTCCGATCACATGCGTGTACGGGTTGAGCTGATGCAGCGCTCCGAGGCGGGCGTAGCCGAGGTAGTTGAATAGGTCGGTCAGCTGCAGCGGGGGACTCATCAGGATGATCACGTGGAGCGCCACGACGCCGATCACGATGGTCCGCGTCGACAGCATGCGCACAGACGCGATCAGCACCAGATAGGCGAGCAGCATCAGGATGACCACGAAGCTGAAGCCGAAGTTGAGCGGGCGGGCGTCATGGAAGAGGCGCCCGAGCACCGTGTGCAGCGGACCGGCTTCCCAGGCGGGGAGGTTCAGGCTGCTCCGTGGCACGAGGATCGATGGGCCGGAGCGCGCGAACAAAACGACGGTGATGCTGCCGATCAGCAGCCATGCCACTGCTAGGCGGGCGTACAGCGGGCGAGCGCGAACCCGCAGTCGGGGGAGAGAGAACCGCCTGGCACCCACCCCGAGTCCGGGTAGCGTCAGGGTACCTTCCGACTGGCCGGCGCCGACGACCGGCGCCGTCGCGAGCGCAAGCGGCGTGTCGAATTGCCCCGGATCGTGTGGCATTACGGAAATAGTGCCCGGTCGATGATCGGGGTTTCGAGGCGGTCGGGTTGGAATTCGGTTAAGGATTTCGAGCCGAGGATGAGCTGAGCGGCTCCTGAGATCGGCTGGGCCCGGGAGCTCCGGAGCGTCTGGTCCTAACATCCGCCCGTGAGCGCTGGCACCGTCGCCGCGGAATCTCGCAGCCCTCAGGCGACCGCGCGGCGGCGCTCACTGGATAACCCCGCTGCAGCATCGATCCTCGCCCTGACGGCGCTCGCGGCGATCGTCCGGCTCTGGGGCATCGGTCATCAGGGGTTCTGGTTCGACGAGGCGAACACTGCGCAGCTAGTGCAGTTCTCGCCGGGAAAGATGCTCGGCCTGATCCCGCAGTCGGAGTCCACGCCACCCCTCTACTACTGCGTCGCTTGGGTGTGGGTCCGGGTCTTCGGGTTTGGCGAGGCGGGTCTGCGCTCGCTCTCGGCGATCGCCGGGATCGCCGCCGTCCCGGTGATCTATGGCGCCGGCACCAAGCTGATATCGCGCCGTGCCGGCGTTATCGCTGCGGCGCTTGCGGCGTGCAACCCGCTGCTGATCTGGTACTCGCAGGAGGCGCGCTCGTACTCGCTGCTGGTGCTGCTCTCCTCGCTCGCCCTGCTGACGTTTGCTTACGTACGCGAGGAGCCTTCGCGGCAACGGGTGGGCGCCTGGGTGATCTGCTCAGCGCTGGCCCTGGGGACCCACTACTACGCGATCCTGGCGCTCGCTCCGCAGGCGATCTGGCTCGTGGCGATCCACGGTCGGCGGCGCCCGGTGCAAGTTGGCGTCGGGTTGGTGGGCCTGTTCGGGCTCGCGCTGGTGCCGCTGGCGCTCTCTCAAAGCGGCACGGGAAGGGCCAACTGGATCGCCACGGCCGCGCTCGGAAGGCGGCTGAGTCAGGTGGCGCCGCAATTCCTCACAGGCTTTCAGCTGCCTGCTCACTCTGTGCTCGTGCCGCTTGCCGGGGTGCTGGCCGCCCTGGGACTGGTCCTGGTGGTATGGCTCGAAGACAAGCATGCGCGGCGCCGCGCGTTCGGCATCGCCGGTATCGCGTTAGGGGGCCTACTCCTGAATCTCGCGTTGATCGCCGGCGGGATCGACGACCTGATTACGCGCAACGTTCTGGCGCTCTGGCCTGCCGCCGCGCTCGCCTTTGCGGCGGGGCTGAGCGTGCGGCGGCCTACCCTGGTGGGGCTAGCGGCGGCGGCCGGCCTGTGCGCGATCGGGGTCATCAGCGCGGTAGCGGTGAAGGACGATCGCAACTACCAGCGTCCGGACTGGCGCGGGGTGGCTCGCCTGCTGAGCGCGCCCCAGTCGCCGGACAGCCGTGCGATCCTCGTCCAGCACTACAGGGACCTGCTGCCGCTGTCGCTGTACGTACCGGGCCTGCGATTCGTGCGTTACGGCGGGGCACGGATCCAGGAGCTCGACGTCGTCTCGTTCACCTCGCCGCCGAGCGCGGGGTTCTGCTGGTGGGGATCGGCGTGCAACCTTTGGCCGTCCATGATGCAGGCCAGCTATCCGTTACCCGGCTTCCACGAGGTCTCTCGTGAGAGGGTCTACCAGTTCACGGTGCTCCGGTTGGTGGCCGACCATCCGCAGCTGGTGACGCTCGCCGGTCTGAGCCGTGTCCTTCAGACCACCAACATCAGAAACGACGAGCTGCTCGTCGAACCTCAGAAATGACGAGCTGCTCGTCGAACCTCAGAAATGACGAGCTGCCCCGTGCAGCCTTTGCGCTTTGCGCAATACGGGCGGCTCGAGCCGGGCGCGATTTCGGCCTGACATACCCGAGGGTGCCTTTGGCCGTTGGGGGAGTCGTCGGGTCCAACACGGGCGGTCAGGACCTGGCCACCTACGCTTCGGTCACCTCGAGGACGGTCAAACGTCACAATCGATTGCGGCCGGGGAATGATTGTGACTTTTGTCCGCCCAGCGCGGACAAATGTCACGACGGATCGTGGCGGCGCGCCGGATGTAACGTTTGGCCGCACTTGGCGGCCTCCAGGGCCGCGCCGGGTGGAGCCCGTGCCCATGGGTGCCCGATCAGGACGCATGGCTGCCCGATCAGGACGCATGACTGACCGGGCAGGCGACGAGCCCGCCGAGCCTGGGTTAGTCAGACGGATTCGGGCGAAGCAGTGCCACCTCCTCCTCGCACAGCCTCCGGAACTCCCCGGGCCGCAGCGCGCCGAGCTCCAGCGGCCCGATGCTCACGCGTGAGAGACCGATGACCTGGTGCCCCACCGCCTCGCACATCCGTTTGACCTGGCGCTTTCGGCCCTCGTGAATCGTCAGCTCGAGCTGGCCCCGAGCGACTCGCCGAACGAGCGCCGGTGCGGTCTTCCCATCCTCGAGCTCGACCCCGTCGCGCAGGGCCCTCAGAGCGCTGCCGGTGACAGGCGGGTTCGCGACGATCGCTCGGTAGGTCTTAGGGACCTCGAAGCGAGGATGCGTGAGGACTTGAGCGAGCTCGCCGTCGTCGGTCAGCAGGATCAGCCCGGTCGTGTCGATATCGAGCCGGCCCACCGGGTAAAGGCGTCTGTCGCCGCCGATGAGATCGACGACGGTAGGACGCCGCTGCGGATCGCGTGCGGTCGACACGACCCCCGCCGGCTTGTGAAGTGCGTACACGATCCGCTCAGGCGGCGCGTGGACCAGAACACCGTCGACCGACACAGCGTCGGAAGAGTCGACCGCACGAGCGGGATCAGTCACGACACTGCCGGCGACGGCGACCCTGCCAGCGCGCACCAGGCCCTCAGCCGCTCTGCGTGACGCCACTCCGGCATGAGCAAGGAATTTCGCGAGACGCACCGGCTGCCACCATAGTCAGCGATGAACCTCGAACTGCTCGCGCGAACGCTCGACGATCTCGGCCAGCCCGCGTTCCGGGAACGCCAGGTGTGGCAATGGACGGCGCAGGGCGCGCCCGGATTCGACACGATGACCAACCTGCCGCGGACCGTCCGCGCCGAGTTGGCCGACGCGATGCCCTTCTCGACGCTTACCTTGGAGCGACAGGTGCGCTCGCGCGACGGAACCGTGAAGGCGCTGTTTCACACCCACGACGGCCGTCCGGTCGAGGCGGTCCTGATGACATACAACGATGGCCGCCGCTCGCTGTGCCTTTCCTCGCAGTCAGGGTGCCCCCTGACCTGCAGCTTCTGCGCCACGGGACAGATGCGCTTCGGCCGCAACCTGACTGCGTCCGAGATCCTCGATCAGGCGCTTCACTTCCGCCGCGGCGCCGGCGAAGGGACTCCGCAGCGTGTCGATCATGCGGTGTTCATGGGGATGGGCGAGCCGATGATGAACCTCGACAACGTGCTGGCAGCGTGTGAGCGCCTCCCTGACCTGGGCATCGGCCATCGCCGAACCGCGGTCTCGACGGTCGGCTGGATTCCCGGGATCGATCGCATGCGCGACAGCCCGATGCCGCTGAGGCTTGCGCTCTCGCTCCACGCCGCCGACGAAGCGTTGCGCTCGGAGCTGATGCCGGTCAACGAGCGCTACCCCTTGGCTCAGGTACTCGAAGCTTGCATGTCCTACTACGCGCGCAAGCGCCGCATGGTGTTCGTCGAGTACGTGATGCTCGCGAGTGTCAACGACTCTCACATCCAGGCCAACCAACTGGCCGACGTCCTAGATCATCGCGTCTTCAAGGTCAACCTGATCCCCTACAACCCGACCGACTCGCCCTACGAGGGATCAAGCCGCAAGGCGATCGATGCATTCAAGGCGCAGCTCGAGCGTCGTGGGCTGAGCGCGACGGTGCGGCTGACCCGCGGGCGCGACATCGACGCTGCCTGCGGGCAGCTTGCGGCGCGCGCGTAGGGGCAGCCCTAGGCGTGTCGAGCTCCTCCGTATGGGCGCTGCGCTTCGGCGCCCAGCTCCTGTCGGGAGCACCGGCGGAAAGTGCCGTTCACGTGGCCGAGCGGCTGCTGGCGATCCAAGCCCAGGATCCCCGGGGAGCGCGGCTCGCGGTCAGGGCCCGCACCGCGGGGTTGACCGCGGCGGATGTGGACCGCGAGCTGAATGACCGCTCGCTGCTGATCAGCTGGTTGAACCGCGGGACGCTTCACCTGATCCGCAGCCAGGACTATCCGCTGTTGCACGCGCTGACCACCCCTCAGCTTGCGACGGCTAGCGCCCGGCGCCTTTCGCAGGAGGGAGTCTCGCCGGCCGCCGCTGAGCGTGCTGTAGCTGTCGTCGCTGCGGCTCTGGCCAGCGAAGGGCCGCTGTCCCGGGAGCAGCTGCGAGAACGGATCGCCTCTGCCGGCGTGAGGACCGAGGGCCAGGCGCTGGTGCACATCCTGTTTCGTGCCACGCTTGATGGGCTCGTGGTCCGCGGACCGATGATCGGTGGCCGGCACGCCTTCGTGCTCGTCGACGACTGGCTCGGGCAGCCCCGGCGGGTGGAGCGCCAGCGAGCGCTGGGTGAGCTGGCCCGGCGTTACCTTCGCGGCCACGGGCCGGCGGACGACCGCGACCTCGCGAAGTGGGCCGGAATCACGCTGGGCGACGCGCGCGCCGGCCTCTCGGCGATCGCTTCAGAGCTTCAAACGAGTGACGATGGCCTGGTCGACCTGAACCGGCGCACCGGCGAGGCCGGCCTTCCAAAGCCGCGTCTCCTGGGTGCCTTCGACCCGGTCCTGCACGGCTGGACCTCGCGCCAGGGCGTGCTCGGCTCGTTCGAGCCGCTGGTCGTCTCGGGTGGGCTGTTCAGGCCGTTCGTCTTGGCGCGCGGGCGAGCCGCCGGTGTCTGGACGCTCTCGCGCGACCGAGCCGTTGTCATGAGCGAACACGCGAAGCTTTCGCCCGCTCAGGAAACGGCCCTGACGCGCGATGCGAACGACGTCCAGCGTTTCCTTACCCCAGGGCGTACGTGACACCGTCGAGGCCGGTGTACGCAAATGCGAGGTCTGCGCCGGTAGGGTCGATCGCCATCATCGTGCCGTCGGGGTTGATCACGATGGCGCCGTAGTGGTTGAACTTGAGGTAAGCAGGCAAGCCCACGACCTGGCTCGGCCTCAGCTGTGGGGGCGCCACCGCGAACGTGTTATCGCTCCCGCCGCTCGTGATCGTCCCGCGAAGATGGACGATGCCCTGGGCATCGACCGCGATGGCCGGAGTGCGCGCGTCGTTTGGGGTGAAGTTGTCACCCCAGCCATTGATCAGCGTCAGCCGGATCCAATTGAGCGGAGGCAGCGTATTGGCGGTACCAGCCGTCGCAGCGGTGCCGGCCGCCGTCGCAGTGTCAGCAGTAGTCGCATGCGTCGCATCGGCGGCGCTGGGCACCCGTCCCAGCTGTCTGAGGTTGATCTGAGCTCCGGTCAGCGTGTGACTGCGCAGACGGTTACCGGACAACGTTCCCTTCTTGATCAGCTTGTCGCCGCCGATCAGGTGGCTCGCGGCGACCGCTGTGCCACCCATCGAGATGACCAGCGCGATCAGCGCGACGGCCATCGCGGGAGAGGGCCGGAGCCTGGAAATATGTTTCATCGAGGGCTTCCTTCCTTGGACTCGAGAGAGTTGAGGGGGACATCGGCTCGTAGACCCGGACTCTTTGAGCGATGCTTAGCCCCCAGCCCGCGTGGTGTGGTATTGCCGAGCGGAACCTGGCGGAACCCTCAGGCGCCGGCGCGCGCCTCACCGGCAGCGAGCAGGCGCTCGCGGAGGTCCGCTTTGACCTCCGGGGAGGGTTCGAACTCGCTTGCCGCTGGTAGCTCGTCGAGCGACTGCAGGCCGAACAGGCGGAGGAACAGCTCGGTCGTGCGGTACAGGATCGCCCCGAATTGTGAGCGTCCTGCCTCCTCGATCATCCCTCGCTCGAGCAGCGTCCCCGCCGCCGACTCCGCCGACACCCCGCGGATCCGCGCGATCTCCGGCCGCGAGACCGGCTGGAGATACGCCACCACCGCGAGCGTCTCGGCCTGGGCGGGAGTCAGCGCGGGTGTGCGTGGCTTCGCCAACAGGCGCCTCGCAGCGGGCTCGGCCACCGGATGCGAGCTCAGCATCCAGCCGCCCGCAAGCTCGCGCAACACCAGCCCCCGGCGCTCGAACTCATAGTGCTCTCGCAATCGCTCGAGCGCCGTCACCGCCTCGTGCAGCTCCACGTCGCAGGCGCCGGCCAGCTCGGCCGCGCCGACGGGCTCGGCGCTAAGGAACAGCAGGGCCTCCAGGGTGCGTTCGAGCTCCGCTGGTCCGCTGCTCATCCGGCTACTGACAGCGCTCGCACGCCCTGTCGCGAGCCGAGCGCTTCGATCGTGATCTCCCCGAAGGGACGGTCCTGGGTCCACGTCAGCTCTCCCTGCTTGTAGAGCTCGAGCAGCGCGAACAGCGTCACTGCGACAGTCACCCGGTCGGCCTGCGCGAGGGCCTCGTCGAAGTCGAACCGTCCGCGGGCCAGCAGCTTGCGCAAGAAAGCCAGCCGCTCCGCGACGCTCACCCTCGGCTTGGCGATGTGGCGGATGTCAACCGGTTCCGGAAGGGCGAGCAGGTCGAGCACCGCGGCAGACAACAGGGACGGGTCGTACGACGCCGTCGCCTGCGCGATCGAGGCACGGCGCAGCCAGCGGGGAAGCGGTGCGCTGCGGAAGCGGTATCCGTGCTGCGTGGCGAGCCGCTGGTCCAGATGCTCGGCGGTGGCGCGGAACCGATGTGCGTCGAGCAGGCGCGCCAGCAGCTCCTCGGCCGCCTCCCCCGGGTCGAGCTCGATCTCGTCTTGCGCCTCCCCGGGCAGCAGCAGCCGCGATTTCAGCTCGAGCAGTGCGGCGATCAGTACCAGGAACTCGGTCGTCGCCTCGAGATCGAGCTCGCCCTGGCGCTCGAGATGATCGACGTAGGAGATCACGATCTCCGCGAGGTCGACCTCGAGCAGGTCTACCTCCTCTCGGAGGATCAGCGTGAGCAGCAGGTCGAACGGCCCCGCGAATACGTCGAGGTCCAGTTCGAGCTCGCCGGCGCGCACCTTGGTCAGGCTACTGCCCGGAGCGGACCGGACCGACGCCCATCGTGCTGCGGACCTGGAGCATCGTCTGCTCCGCGATCGCCCGGGCCTTACCGGCTCCCCCCTCGAGGATCCGCTCGAGCTCGGCCTCGTCGCTCCGGAGCTCCCCGGCGCGCTCCTGGACCGGTGCCAGGTAGGCGATGACTTCCTCGGCGACAGCCTGCTTGAACGCCCCGTAGCCGGAGCCATCGAAGGTGCTCTCGACCTCCTCGGGCGCCGTCCCCCGGATCGCGGCAAGCACGTCGATCAGATTCGAGACTCCCGGCTTGTCCGGGGCGCGGCGCACCTCGGCTCCCGAGTCGGTCACGGCAGAGCGGACCTTCTTGGTGATGGCCGCCGGCTCGTCCAGCAGATAGATCGTGCCAAGCTCGCTCCTGCCGGTGGTCGACATCTTCTTGTCGGGGTACTGCAGGTCCATGATCCGGGCACCCACCGTCGGGACTCTGACCTCGGGCACCACGAACGTCTGCCCGAAACGGGCGTTGAAGCGCTCGGCGATGGCGCGGGTCAGCTCGATGTGCTGACGCTGGTCCTCCCCGACCGGGACCTCGTCGGTCTGGTACAGGAGCACGTCCGCGGCCTGGAGTACCGGATAGAAGAACAAGCCCGCACTGACCAGGTCGCGCTGCGCCGCCGACTTCTCCTTGAACTGGGTCATGCGGTTCAGATCGCCGAACGCGCTAACGCCGGCCAGAAGCCAGCACAGCTCGGGGTGCTCGACCACGTCGCTCTGGCGAAAGAAGATGCAGCGGTCGGGATCCAGCCCCGCACCGAGCAGGAGCGCGGCCGTGTCATATACCGCCGCGCGCATTTCCGGCGGCTCGTAGGGGACGGTGGTGGCGTGAAGGTCCACCAAGCAGTAGATCGCCTCACCGCGGTCCTGGCCCGCCACGTATTGGGTGATCGCGCCGATGTAGTTGCCCAGGTGCTTACGCCCCGTGGGCTGAATGCCCGAGAAGATCCGCATATCGCGCTCCGAGGCTAGCTAGCTACTCGGGAGGGCGCCACGCGGGCGGCCGGACGGCCTGCTGCTCGGCGGACCTAGAGCCTTGCCGGAACTGCCAGCCTTGCCGGGCCGAGCGAGCAGCCAGGCCGCGATCACGCCGGCGAGCGCGCCGCAGACATGCCCTTGCCAGGAGACTCCGGCATGCGGGACGACGCTAGTCAGCAGCGCGCCACCCCATACCGCCCCGACAATCGCTCCCGTCAGCACCTCGAGAACGCTGCGGTCGAACAGCCCGCGGACCAGAAGGTAGCTCGCGTACCCGAAGACGACGCCGCTGGCGCCGACGGTGCTGACGTTCGACGGCGAGACCAGCCACGTCCCAAGGCCGCCGAGCACGATCACGATCGCCGTCACGGCCGCCAGGCGGGCGGCACCGCGCAGCGCGATGATCATCCCCATGAACAGGAACGGGACGGTGTTGCCGATCAGGTGTTGAAAGCTGACGTGGATGAACGGCGCCGTCAGGATCCCCCAGAGGTGGCTGACATTGCGCCCGTAGATGCCGTCGGTGCGCAGGGCATTTGCGTCGAGCGAGTTGACCACCTCGACGACCCACATCAGCGCCACGATCGAGATGAGCAGCTGCACGCCCGCGATCGGAGGCCTGCGGTTGCGAGCCGGTGATCGCCGAGGCGGGGCCGAAACGGTGGTGCTCACATACGGAAGGATGGCAGGTCGTGGGGCCAGCTAAGCCGGGCGGGTCGCCGGCTGGGGCATGAGCGCCTCGAGCGCAATTGCCAGCGCGACCTCTGCTCGCTCTCTGAGCGACGCCGCCAGCACGTATTCCTCGGGCGTATGGGCGCCGCCGCCCCGCGGTCCAAGGCCATCGACAGTGAGCGGGATACTCGAGGCGAAGTGGCTGGCGTCGCTCGCTCCTCCGCGTGACTGGGCGACGACGGACCGACCAAGCCGTGCGCTCGCCCGCTCGAGCAGCTCGCGCGTGCTCGCGCGGGAGTCCATCCCGGGCCACACCCGCTCCATGCGCGCCTCCAGCCGGACCCCGTCGATGTCGCCTGGAACCGCTTCGCGCACCGGCTCGAAGGCGCCGGCGTCATCGGCGCGCAGATCGAAGATCAGCTCCCCCGCGGCCGGGACGACGTTGAAGGCATCGCCGCAGCGGACCACGGTCGGCACAACGCTCAGCCGCTGCGGGCCGGCTGGATCGTGACGGGACGACGCGTCGAGTGCCACGCGTGCGAGAGCCAGAAGCGCATTGCGGCCCTGGTCGGGGGCGCTGCCGGAGTGCGAAGCGCGGCCGTGCGCGGTCACGCGCAGCGTTCCGGCAGCCTTACGGCGCACGATCACCCCATCTTCACCGCTGCCACCCAGCTGACCAGCCTCGAAGCACAGACATGCGTCATAGCCCTCGAAACGCGGCACGTGCACAAATTCATGAGTGCGCCACTCCTCGTCGGTGACCAGCAGGACCGCGAGCTCGCGGAACTGGTCAGGGCGCTTTGCGAGCTCCCTCGCGACGCCAAGCGCGAGCACCACTCCGCCCTTCATGTCCGCAGTGCCCGGGCCGTACAAACGATCGCCGTTCCTGCGGAGCGGCACGTGTGCGCCGTGCCCGATCACGGTGTCAATGTGACCGACGAGTACGAGCCGCCGAGAGCCGGCCCCGGTAATCGTCACCAGCAGATCGTCGGCACCTCCGGTCGTCGAGCACGGCATGCGCTGCACCGAAGCCTCCGAAGGCAGCAGTGCGGCACAGACGGCAATTGCCTCCTCAGCGCCCGCCAGGTCTCCGGAGGGCGATGACACGGCGACCAGCGCATCGAGCTCGCGTTCGGCGCGTGCTGCGATCGCCTGGGCGCCCGAGACGACGAGCGGATCGGTGCTCGGATTGGTGGCGCTCACAGCTGGCGCTGGTGGGCCTCGCCGGACCGTCCCACTACAACGGCTGGCGGATCACGGGCCGCCGGGCCGCGCCCGCCTCGTCGAGACGGCGGACCGGGGTGGTATGCGGTGCGCTGCGAGCGATCTGGGGATCGTCCTTGGCTTCCCGGAGGACCTCCGCGACGAGACTCGCGAAGCGATCGAGTGTCTCCTTGGTCTCCGTCTCGGTGGGCTCGATCAGCAGCGCCTCGTCGACGATCAGCGGGAAGTACACCGTTGGCGGATGTACGCCACGATCGAGCAGGCGCTTGGCGAGGTCGAGGGTCTTGATCTTCAGCTCGCGCTTCATAGGCGCCCCCGAGAGCACGAACTCATGCATGCACACGCGCTCGTAGGCCGCCGGCAGGTACTCGAGCACCCCTTCCTGGCGGAGCTTCGCGAGCAGGTAGTTGGCGTTCAGGACCGCTATCTCGGACACTTCGCGCAGCCCCGCAGCGCCGAGCGAGCGGATGTACGCGTAGGAGCGCACGAACACGCCGTAGTTGCCCTGGAACCCCCGCAGGCGGCCGATCGACTTGGGGCGGTCGTAGTCGAGGTCGTATTCGGCCTCCGCTCCGTTCGAGCTGTGCTCGCGGCGGACCACCTGCGGCCGCGGCAGGTAGGGCTCGATCCGCTCGGAGACCGCAATTGGTCCGGCGCCTGGACCTCCACCCCCGTGTGGCTGAGTGAAGGTCTTATGCAGGTTGTAGTGCACGATGTCGAACCCCATATCACCCGGGCGCGAGAAGCCCATGATCGCGTTGAGATTCGCGCCGTCGTAGTAGAGGGTCGCCCCGACCCCGTGGACGATCCGTTCGATCTCTTCGATTCCGGTCTCGAACAGCCCCAACGTCGAGGGGTTGGTGAGCATCAGGCAGGCCACGTCCTCGTTCGCCTTGGCACGTAGATCGTCGAGGTCGACATTCCCGTGGGCATCGGTGCCGACGTGCACCACGTCGTAGCCGCCCAACGTCACCGTCGCCGGGTTTGTCCCGTGCGCGGTATCGGGCACCAGCACCGTCGAGCGATGCTCGCCCCGATCCTCATGGAACGCGCGCGTCAACAGCACCCCCGCGAGCTCGCCGTGCGCGCCCGCCGACGGGTGCAGCGATACATGCGGCAGGCCGGCGATCTCCCCGAGCGCCTGCTGTAGCCGCCACATCAGCTCAAGCGCGCCCTGGGCTTTCGCTGGATCCTGGAGCGGGTGCAGATGCGCGTGGCCTGGGAGCGCGGCGACCCGCTCATGTAGCTTCGGGTTGTGCTTCATCGTGCAGGAGCCGAGCGGATAGAAGCCGGTGTCGAGATCGAAGTTGCGCTTCGACAGCCGGGTGTAGTGGCGCACGATCTCCGGCTCTGAGACCTCAGGCAAGCGGGGAGGCTTCGAGCGGCGGCACTCCGGCGGGAGCAGCTCGTCGAGCGGCCGTTCGGGGACACCCAGCTCGGGCGCGACAAATGCCCGTCGGCCGGGCTTGGAGCGCTCGTAGATCGTCAGCTCGTCGTCGGCTTCGCGGATCATCGAGCTACTCCCTGGAAGGCGGGCGTCCCAGCCGTCACTGCGTCCGCGAGAACGTCGACCAGCCGGTCGATATCCGACCGCGTCCGCCTCTCGGTGAGCGCCACGAGCAGTCCGTCCGAGTGCTCGGGGTAATCGCGCCCCAGCGGGTATCCCGGGTTCACGCCACGCTCGCGGCACTTGGCGACGGCATCTTGGACCGGCACGGGCAGTGTGATCGCGAACTCGCGCACCACCGGCTGCTGGTGCAAGAGCTCAACCCCTTCGATCGCACATAGCCGGTTCCGTGCATACGCAGTCCGCTGCACGATCAGCTCGGCCAGCTCGACGAATCCTCGCCGACCCAGCCAACTCAGATAGATCACACCGGCCAGTGCGTTCAGCGCCTGGGCGGTCGTGATGTTCGAAGTAGCCCGCTCCCTGCGAATGTGCTGCTCGCGGGTCTGCAACGTCAGCACGAATCCCCGCCGCCCCTCGGTGTCCCGCGTCTCGCCGGCGATCCTCCCCGGGATCCGCCTGATGAGCTCCTCGGTGGTGGCGAAGAACCCGAACGACGGTCCCCCGAAGTCGAGGCGGTTGCCGAGTGCCTGGCCCTCACCGACGGCTATCTCCACGCCGCACTCGCCCGGAGGCTTCAGCAGCGCCAGCGACAGGGGGTCACACGCGCAGATGCTCAGCGCGCCCGCCTCCGCGGCGGCGCCGGCCACGGCGTCCAGATCTTCGACCGCGCCGAGGAAGTTCGGCTGCTGGACGATCACCGCGCTGACCTGTTCGTCGAGCTCGGGCAGATCGGTCAGGCCGTGTTTCAGCGGCGTCTCCTGCACCTCCATGTTCCAACCGCGGGCCAGCGTGCGAAGCACCTCCCGCGAATGCGGATGCACGCCGTGAGAGACCACGAACTTGCTGCGTCCGCGGGACAGCTTGGCCACATACGCAGCCGCAGCCACGGCGCTCGGGCCATCGTAGACAGAAGCGTTTGACACCGGCAGACCGGTCAGCTCGGAGATGGCCGTCTGGTACTCGAACATCGCCTGAAGGCCGCCCTGGGAGATCTCCGGCTGATAGGGCGTATAGGGGGTCAGGAACTCAGAGCGCTGGGTGATCGAATCGACCAGCGCCGGGATGTAATGGTCGTACATCCCGGCCCCGAGGAATGAGATCTCGTCGTCGGTGCTGACGTTTCGGGAAGCGAGCGCCCGAAGCTCCTCGAACACCTCGAGCTCTGAGAGCCCCTCACCGAGGTTCGGCGGCCGCTCGAGCCGCAAGCTCGATGGTATGTCTGTGAACAGCTCCTCGATCGACTGGACCCCGATCGTGGCCAGCATCTCGCTGCGATCGGCGTCGGTAGCGGACGTGTACCTGCTCACTGCAGGCTGGCTTTGTACGCCGCGGAGTTCATCAGCGAGTCGGTCTCAGAATTGTCTGCGAGTTTCACCTTCACGAGCCACCCTTCCCCGTATGGATCCTCGTTGATCTTGTCCGGGTTCTGCTCTAGACCGTCGTTGACTTCCACGATCTCACCGGACAGGGGCGCCACTACATCGGACACCGCCTTGACCGACTCCACCTCGGTGTACGGCTGGTCCTTTCGGACCTCGGCTCCGACCTTCGGTGGATCGAAGAACACAACCTCTCCCAGCGCGTCCTGGGCGAACCAGGTGACCCCGAATGTCGCATGCTCGCCATCGATGCGCGCCCAGTCGTGCTCGGGGTGGTACAAGAGGTCTTCGGGGTAGCTTGCCTCGGCCATTTCACGATCCCTTTCGGTACAGGGGCTTGCGCTGCACAGTCGCGGGCCGGGTCCGGCCCCGGACATCGATCTCGATCGAGGTGCCCGGCTCCGCGCGCTCGATCGGAACATAAGCCATCCCGATCCCCCGCTCCAGGCAGGGAGAGAATGAGCCACTCGTGACCACGCCGCCGCCGAGCACCTGGTTGCCCTGCCGCGCGATTCCCGGTCCGTCGATCGTGAAAGGCACGAGCTTCTGGCTGATCGAGTCCCGGGCTGCCGCGACAGCTTCGGAGCCGATGAACCCGGTCTCCTCCTTGCAGCACCACCCGAGCCCCGCCTCGATTGGCCCGCGATCCTCGCTCAGGTCGTTTCCGTAGAGGTGAAAGCAAGCCTCGAGACGGAGCGTGTCGCGCGCGCCGAGGCCAGCCGGAGTCGCGCCCGCGTCGGTGATCGCGCTCCATACCCCCGGTGCTGACCCGGGGTCCAGCAGCAGCTCCACGCCATCTTCTCCGGTATATCCGGTTCCGCACACGAGCATCGGCGAACCTGCGACCGTGCGCTGGGCGCAGTGAAACCGCGGCGGCAGGGCGCCATCGACGAGCGAGCGCATCAGATCACGGGCACGCGGTCCCTGCACGGCAAGCATCGCGTAGTCGTTCTGGTGGTCGACCACGTCGACGTCGAACTCTTCGGCGTGCTTGGAGAACCACGCCAGGTCGTTCTCGTGGTTGGCCGAGTTCGTAACGGTCAGGAACCGGCACTCCGCGAGCCTGTAGGTGAAAAGGTCGTCGAGGACTCCCCCGTCGTTACGGCACATCACGCTGTACTGCGCGCCACCCTCCACGAGCCTGCGGAGGTCATTGGAGAGAAGGCGCTGCAGGAACTGCATAACCTCCGGACCTCGGCTCTCGATCTGACCCATGTGCGAGACGTCGAAGATCCCCACGTCGCGGCGCACGGCGATGTGCTCCTCGCGAATTCCGGCGTACTGGACGGGCATCTCCCAGCCGGCGAACGGGACGAGCTTGGCGCCTGCGGCGGCATGGAGCTCGAACAGCGGTGTTCGCTTGAGCGAGCTTTGAGGCACTGTCGATGTCACCGGGTCCAGGCTAGTAGAAACGAGCTCCGCACTACCGCATGTACGACCGCGCTCCTCCCGGTCCCGTTGTCGGCTCGCGAGCTATCCCACCCGCGCCAGGAGCCGGGCAAAGCCGAGGTTCCTTCCTTCGTCCGCCGACATCGTCTCGATCCAGCCCGGCACGAACGAGGCGATCTCCTCGGGCACGCAGTCGAGCTCGAGGGTGGCCTCGTCCCAATTGAGCCAATGGCGCCACCCGTCGGTGATCAAGTCGGCCACCTCCACCTCCACCGGCCCGGTCCTCTCCAATGCCGCCTCCACCACGCCGGGCTGTGGAAGCTCCAGAACTCCGGGTTGTCCTTCCATTGCGGAGCCAGATGATCGGGCGCGGCGCCCTCGAACTCGCTCGCTAGGCCGGGGACGACCATTCCAATCGATCCGCCGGGACGGACGAGCTGCAGCAGATGCTCGCTCAGATACAGGTCATCGGTACCGTAGTAGTGGTATGCGTCGATGCACACCGCGGCATCGAAGAACCCGTGCGCGAATGGCAGCGAGTGGGCCTCGGCATGGATCGGGAACACGGTCCCGTCCACGCCTGCCTCGCGGATCCTCTCCCAGTTCTCACTCGCGGGAATCCATAGGTCGCAGGCCCACACCTGCACGCCGAATTCCCGCGCGAGAAAGATCGAGCTGATCGCCCTTCCACAGCCCAGGTCCAGCACCCGCATGCCGGGCGTCAGGTCAAGCACCTGGCTCAGCGACTCTGTCAGCCATACGGGATTGGGGCCCATGGCGTTTTCGAGCATCCAGCGAGCGTCATACGCGGCGCTGCGCGGAAACTGAGATGGCCTCAGCTTCTCGGCGACGACGCGGGCGTACGCATCTTGGGACTCACGACAATTCATTTCTCTCGACCTCCAACGGTTCGGTAAATGGATCGCTCCGGCAGGCCGGAGCGCAAACGTCGTTGGGTCAGGAGACAGTTGCCGCCATCGCGGCGATCGTACGGATTCGCGGAGGTCGGCGCAACCAGTCCGCGCTACGCAGTGCTAATGCGAGCGGCGCCGGGCGGCCTTCGCCCGATTGATCCGCACATATCCGATGACGACGGTGCTGTTACCGGCTCGGTCTTTCACCACGACAGTGACCTTGTAGCGCCCAGGGCGCTTGTAGGCATGAAACTTGCCGTGGCGGATCACGTATCGAGAGCCGTCTCCCCACTTGACCAGCACCTGCGCGACGCCCGAAGCATCCGCTCCTGGCAAAGGTGATGGGGCGTCGGTGTAGGAGACTGAGATGTGAATGACCGAGCGGGCGCGCCGGTGGCCTGTCACCTTGAACGTCACCAGCGGCGCGATCGTGTCGACGAACACGGTCGCCGGCCGGGAGGAGCGCCGCAGGCCGGCGGGATTGACGGCTACCACGATCCAGGGGTGCGGCCCCTGCGCGAGGGCCGTCGCGACCCGCGTGGACGCCGCGCGCGTCTGTGCGATCTGAGCGCCGTCGACCGTGACGAGATAGCTGATCGGCCCCCACAGCTGGTTCGACGCGCCCCAGCTGAGCGTCGGGGTGGTGCTCTGGACGTACCGGAAGCCTGTGGCCGGGTCGGGTGTTCCCGGCGCCTGGTACAGCTGCGCCGCGACGATCGCAAGCGCGCCCGGAGTCCCCTGGACCCAAGCGACGGCTGCATCGCCGGCGACATCTCCTCCGCCAGCCAGTCCAGCCGCCGCGTCGGCGGGGCCCTGAGCGGTTGATGAGAGGATCTGCTCCGGGCCGAGCCCAGATCCCTGCGGGGCGTATCGGATCCGGATCTCCGGCATCTGTGGAGCGCCGGGATCGTGTTGCCAGGCGATCAGATCAGAGAAGAGCCCGGCGATCGCCGGGACGGGATCGGGCGCGGAGGCGTTCGGTAGGCCGTTGACCTGGGCGACCGGCCCCAGTGCCCCGTTCGTGCCGACCGCCATCGCATACACATCGCGAGCGCCCGTGCGGGCCGAGGTGATCCAGCCGGTCCCGTACTCGGTGACCGCCACCCGTGGCTGGGCGGCGCCGTCGCCCGCCGGCGTCGAAAGCCCATCGGCGGGCGTGACACCGTCATAGACCGAGGCGTGCAGCCTGTTCACCAGCACCCGCGACTGCGACTGACCGCCGCACGTCAGGAGCTCTACAAACGCGACGGGCGCGTACGAAGAGTCTCCTCCGGCGGCGATCGCCGGCTGGCCGGCGGAGGTCTCCGAGCACCCGGAAAGCGGCGCGTCGGCCTGCTCGAATACAACGCTTGGCGCGGTCGCCCACACCCGCCGGGTGTAGACGTGCCCGTTCTCGCCCCACGCGACGATCGCGACCCCGTCGCCGGCTGCCGCAACGGCGGGACGCCCCGTCCCTGTTCCAGCATTGTCCGCGGGAGTGGCGTTCAGTGGAGCGGCCTCGAGCGACCATTGTCCGGCGTAATAGGCCGCCCTCACGTCGAACCCGGAGCCATCGATCGCGGTGAATGCCAGGTACGCCTTACCGAAGTTCGTCATCTGGATCGCCGGGTTCGACGCACCCGCGAACAGCGAGGTCGGTGCGCTGAGCGCGGATGTCGACGCCGCGCGCTGCACGACATATAACTGGCCGCCGTTGATGAAGGCGACCTCGAGCAGGCCGCCGTTGCCCGCTGCTAGTACGGGCTGAGACGACGGACCCGCAAGCGCCGAGTCAACCTCGACGGGAGGCTGGAACACCCCACCCGTGAGCACCGAGACGAACACGTGCGCGGCGCCCGCAACCTGCTTGAGGTAGACGAGCCCGCCCGTCCCATCGCGTGCCACAGACACGCCGAGACCGGCCGGCGCGACGAGGCCCGGGCTCGGCCCGTCGATCATGGTCGAAGGCGCCGGCGCTGGCTGGGCAAGCGCCGCCGGCGCCACCGCGCACAGCAGCAATGCCGTCGCGATCAGCGCGAGGCTTGCAGCGCGAAGCCGGGCGCCCGACACGCTGCCCTCTGCCGCTACTCCGAGTTCGGTGTCCTTCCTAGGGGTAACGGAACTACCAAACAGAATGGAGCGCCGGAGGTTGCGGTGGCTCGACGTTTCGCCGACTCGCGCTCAGCGATCCTTGAGGAACGACGGGATGTCGATCTCGTCGTCGCGAATCTCGAGCGACGAGCGCTGCCGGTCGTCCATCGTCACATCCCGATCCCGCCGCGCCCGGCGAGTGGTCTCGCGCGCCGTGCTCGGCCGCGCGTGCCCGTGGTCGAACCCGGTCGCGATTACCGTCACGCGCACGTCCTCGCCGAGGGCGTCATCGATCACCGCACCGAAGATCAGATTCGAGTTCGAGTCGGCGGCGCTCTGAACGATCTCCGCCGCCTCGTTGACCTCGAACAGCCCGAGGTCGTGACCGCCGGTGATGTTGAGGAGGATCCCCGTGGCACCCTCGACCGACTCCTCGAGCAACGGTGAGGAGATCGCGATCTTCGCCGCCTCCACCGCTCTGTTCTCGCCGCTCGCCGAGCCGATACCCATCAGCGCGGTGCCGGCGTCTTGCATGATCGTCCGCACGTCGGCGAAGTCGAGATTGATCAGCCCGGGGATCGTGATCAGGTCAGTGATCCCCTGTACCCCCTGCCGCAGGACGTTGTCGGCCTCGCGGAACGCATCGAGGATCGTGGTGCGGCGCTCGACGATCGCGAGCAGCTTCTCGTTGGGGATCACGATCAGGGTGTCGACGTGCTCTCGCAGTCGCTGGATGCCTTCCTGGGCTTGGCGCGCCCGCTGCGTTCCCTCGAACACGAACGGCCGCGTGACGCAGCCGACGGTCAGTGCCCCGATCTCGTTCTTGGCGATGTCCGCGATCACGGGTGCTGCGCCGGTCCCGGTCCCGCCTCCTTCGCCGGCGGTCACGAACACCATGTCCGCGCCCTTGAGCGCTTCCTTGATGTCATCCCTCGACTCCGCCGCAGCGCCCTGTCCGACTTCAGGATTGGCCCCAGCTCCAAGGCCCTTGGTCATCTCGTGCCCAATGTTCAGCTTGATGTCGGCGTCGCACATCGCGAGCGCCTGGGCATCGGTATTGCAGGCGATGAACTCGACGCCGCGGAGCCCGGCGTCGATCATTCGGCTGACGGCGTTGTTGCCGCCGCCTCCCACGCCGACGACTTTGATCACTGCGAGGTAACTGGCGCTTTCCATGTATCCCGTCCGACTCTAGAGTTAGGCTTGAGAGTTTACGCGAACTTTCGCTGCTAGCGCAGTTTCGCACCTTAAGCGCTGGACATGCGGCAAGTCAACGTTCGCCCCAGTTCGCAAGCAGCATTGCAAATCGTCGAACTCTCGATCGATCTTCGAGAGTTCAGACAAACCGAGGCTAACCCTCTAGTCGAGGTCTAGAGTCAGCTAGTCACCTCCAACTCCGGACGCGGGCCTTTGTGGATCCGTGACATCGATGTACACCGCTCCCGCCGAGCCGGGCGCAGCGAGCACCGCAAGTGCGGCGCTCCATTTCGTCGACAGGTTCCCGGAGTCGCCAAAGTAGATCTTGAGACCGCCCCGCAACTGAGCACTGAGCCCGTGGGTGGAATCCTCGGACACCCGGGCCACCTTTCCCAGAAAGCCGTACGGGGCGGCGGCGAGCACTGCCACCGCCGCCCGGCCGCCTGCATCTGTCACCTGGGGGCCCCCCGGGGGGACGCGCAATGGGATCAGCGGAAACCAGCGCTGCGCGGGAGCGTCGACTAGCAGCGTCCCGTCTGCTGCCACGGTCGTCTTGCGCCCGCCGGCGATGATCGCTCCGATCGGAATCTGCTCGACCACGCGAATGCGCATCTCGTGAGGGAACGCGGTGCTGACCAGAACATTCTTGACGACCGGGTAAGGCGCGACCGCCGTCAGGAGCTCGTTTCGCTTGACGTCGAGGGTGGTCATCGTTCGCGCCGCGGCAACCAGCGCGGCCCGGATCGCGCGGGCGTCCGGTCCCCCCTCGCCGGTGACGATCACGCGCCTCACCGAGACGAGCGAGGAGTCCCGCAACCACAGCCAGCCCCCCGCGCCGAGCGCCGTGACGGCGGCGAGAGCGACCATCAGCCGGACGATCAGCCAGCGTCGGCGGCGAGCCGCGGCCGCGCTTATTGGTTCGGAGGGCCGACGCTTGCGATTACCCGTCCGCCAGCGGGCAAGCTGCGCGAGCCATGACGGCCGGGTCCCCCAGCGCTGCGCGCTCACCGAGCCGAGCCCCAGTCGCGCGGAAGCTCGACGGGGCCGAGCGCCTGAACCTCGGGCTCGAGCTCGATCCCGAACCGGTCCTTGACCCGGCTGCGACCTTCAGCCATCAGCGCGACGACGTCAGCCGTGCTTGCATCGCCGTGGTTCTCGATGAAGTTCGCGTGCTTGGCCGAGAAGCTCGCCCCTCCGATACGCAACCCCCGGCACCCTGCGAGCTCGAGCAGCTGTCCGGCAGTGCGGCCCTCGGCGCGTGGATCATCCGGATTCTTGAACGTCGAACCGAATGTCTTGATCCCTGACGGCTGCGCCTCCCGGCGGCGGGTGCGCATGTCAGCAAGTGTCAGCTTGACCGAGTCAGTGGCAGCCTCGCGCAGCGCGAACGAGGCCCTGACAACGATCTCGCCGGGGCGGATGGCCGACCTGCGATAACTGAAGCCGAGCTCGTCGGGCGCGCGGCGCCTGGTGCCCCCGGCGCCGGCCACGTCCACCCACTCGAGGACGCCTGCGAGCTCGCCACCATAGGCGTTGGCGTTCATCCTGACGGCGCCCCCGACAGTTCCGGGGATGTTCACCCCGAATTCGATGCCCGCGAGTCCCGCCTGAGCCGCCCGGGCAGCCACGGCGGGAAGCCGAGCACCGCCTCCGCAGCGGATCCGAGTGCCGTCGATTTCGATCTTGCTTAGGTCGTCGTCGAGCTTCACGATCAGTCCTCGGACACCTCTGTCCGCCACCAGCAGGTTCGACCCCGACCCGACGACCCCTACCTCGATGGACTCCTTGGCAGCCCAAGCCAGCAGGCTCTCCAGTTCTGGAAGGGACCCGGGTCGGGCGAACAGCTCGGCCTGGCCCCCGGTACGGATCGTGGTCAGGCGCGCCAGCGAGAAGTCGCGCTGCACGCCGGGCGGCAGGTCGCTCATCCGAGGCAGGGTAGATGCCGCTCCGGGCGAGAACGGCGAGTGTGATCGGCTCAGCGCTCCGATCGCGCCTGAGCCACCGAATGCTGTACCAGAACGCGCCTCGGTCGACTCCTTTGCCACCGGTCCGATAGCCAGCGAGCTCGGCTACGTACGGTTCTACCCAGCGCCACGCGCGTGAGATAGTTTCTGGAGTCGTTGTCAGGGCAACCTCGGATGACTGATGCGTCGGTCCAGTCGCGGGCCAATGAGCTGATCGCTGGAATGACGGCGGCGGAGAAGGCCGGGCAGCTCAGCCAGTACTTCTATTTCGGCGGTCAGCTGGAGACGGACGCTGAGCCGAGCGATCACGGCCAGCTTTCCGGTCGGGCGGGCTCGGTCGAGGCGGCCCTCGCGCGGGGCGAGGTAGGGTCGCTTCTGTTCCTCAGCGACGCGGGGGAGATCAACCGCCTCCAGCGGCTCGCAATCGAGGGCAACCGGCTCGGAATTCCCGCGCTGTTCGGCTTCGACGTGATTCACGGGCTGCGCACCATCCTTCCGGTGCCGATCGCGATGGCGGCATCCTGGGACCCCGCGACGATTGAGAGAGGTCAAAGCGTCGCCGCGCGGGAGGCACGAGCCGTGGGCATCCACTGGTCCTTCGCCCCGATGGTCGATGTCGCCCGCGATCCGCGTTGGGGTCGCATCGTCGAAGGTGCGGGAGAGGATCCATTCCTGGGCGCGGTTGTAGCCGCTGCCCAGGTGCGCGGCTTTCAGGGGAACGGGATCGGCACGCCCGAGCGCGTGATCGCCGGGGCCAAGCACTTTGCCGGCTATGGCGCCGCGCTCGGCGGCCGCGACTACGACGAGGTCAACCTTTCCGACTCGGAGCTCTGGAACGTCTATCTCCCGCCATTCACAGCGGCGCTCGAGGCCGGCGCCGGGAATGTCATGACGGCCTACATGGATCTCAACGGCATCCCCGCGACCGGCAACGCGTGGTTGTTCACAGACGTTCTGCGCGGCACCTTGGGCTTTCACGGCTTCGTGGTGAGCGACGCCAACGCGGTACGCAATCTGGTCACGCACGGCTTCGCTCGCGATCTGACCGATGCCGGGGCCCGGGCGTTGAGCGCCGGCGTCGACATGGAGATGGCGATCTCCGACCCCGCCTACGCACACCTCGCGGAGGCGGTGGAGCAGGGCATCGTGGACGAGGAGACGCTTGACGCGAGCGTGAGGCGCGTGCTGGAAGCGAAGCTCCGCATCGGCCTGTTCGACGAACCATACGTCGATGAGGATCACGCTCGCGAAATCCTCGGCGACCCCAAGCATCGCGAGGTGGCCCGCGCCACGGCGGAGCGGTCGGCGGTACTGCTCCGCAACGAGGGCGATCTGCTGCCGCTCGACGCCCACGACCTGGGATCAGTCGCCGTGATCGGTCCTCTGGCCGACTCGAAGCGCGACACGCTGGGGCCGTGGTGTTTCGCCTATGACCTCGACGAAACAGTGACGGTGCTAGAGGGCATCCGGCGCCACGCGGACGGCGCGGCACAGATCGAGTACGCACCCGGCGTGCGGGCCGCCCAACGGCTCTACCCGTCGATGTTCGACATGTTCGCCGGCAACGCGCCGGAGGACCCTGCGGGCTTGGATGACGAGGCCGAGCTGCAACGGGCGGTCGACCTGGCACGGGACGCCGATGTGGCGATGGTGGTGGCTGGCGAGTGGCAGAACATGATCGGCGAGGCCGCGTCGCGCTCATCGCTGGAACTGCCTGGACGCCAGCTCGAGTTGTTGCAGGCCGTCGTACAGACCGGCACGCCGGTGGTGCTGCTGGTGCTGTGCGGCCGGCCGCTCGATCTGCGGTGGGCTGCCCGACACGTCCCCGCGATCCTCGACATCTGGTATCCCGGCACGCAGGGCGGCGCCGCGGTTGCCAATCTCCTGTTCGGGGACGTCTCGCCGGGGGGCAAGCTGCCCTTCGCTTGGCCGCGGACGGTCGGACAGGTGCCGATGGTGTACTCCCACACCCGCTCGCATGAGCCCGAAAAGCAGCGGCAGCGATATTGGGACGAGGAGAGCACGCCGCTGTTTCCGTTCGGCCACGGCCTCAGCTACGCACGCTTCGAGTACGGCGGTCTCACCGTCGACCGCGAGGCGATCGCCCCGGACCAGGCTCTGAACGTGTCGGTGGATGTCTCTAATACCGGAGAACGCGACGCGGACGAGGTGGTGCAGCTGTACATCCATCAGCGACACGGGTCGGCGTCGCGCCCGGTACGCGAGCTCAAGGGGTTCCAGCGAGTCAGCCTCGCGGCCGGGGAGACGCGCACGGTTCAGTTCGCGCTCGGCCCGGCTGAGCTGCGCTACTGGAACGCGGCGGCGCGCGACTGGGTGATCGACGCCTCGACCTTCGACGTCTGGGTCGGCGGGGACTCGACGGCGGAGCTGTCGACGACGTTCGACGTGACCACCGCATAGGTCCCGGCCAGTGCGCCAGGAACGTCTCCGCGGAGACGCGCCCGACCGTCAGCCCCACGATCTGACTGACGTCTTGAGACACATATTGTGCCTTTCGTCAGCTGGACCGGGCGTATGACCGCCATCTGCTTCGATGCTCTCTCGCGCTAGCGCCGGGGCTGAGCGAGCTCGAGCTCAAAGGTGACCTCGACCTCCGCGCGAACTTCGAGCTGCTCGGTTTCGATCGGCATCTCGCGAGTGTCGCCTGCGGCTGACCTCAACATCACTCCATGCGGCCTAACGCCGGTGGCGGGCTCGCAGATCCTGATTGCAGGTCCCAGCCGTGCCCCTGCCCCTTCCGCGCATGCCCGCGCCTTGCGCGTGGCATCGATCACCGCGTGCTTGGCCGCTTCGAAGCGAACCGGATTGGTCAGCGAGATGTACCAGTGCGGACCGTCGATGCTCGCCCGCAGCTCCTCACTCGCTCGCGATATGGCACGCCCAATGATCTCGGGATCGGTGTGGCGAACTGCCACCCGCGCAGTGGCGCGATGACCGAGTCCGCGGGCTCCGCGAATCGGAGGATCGAACTCTTCTTGCACCGACACACCGGCAGTCGAGCGGTCCGCTTCGACGACTTGCAGCTCATCCAATAGCGCGACCAGGCCTTCGCTGCGCCGCGCCACGTCGCCGAGCGCTTTTCCGGGCGACTCCTCGAAGGCGCTCAAGCTGATCCACAGGAGAGCCTCATCGGGCTCGGCGCGGATCACCGCCTCGCCGCTTACGGTGACGGTCGCAGCGTTCGGGCCCTCAGCAACCGCCTCGGCGTGCATGGCAGCATCCTCGCACGCCGCCTTACTCGCGTGCGACGAGCGAGGCGCCGAGCGAGTCGATGTTCCCGGCCCCCATCAGCAGGCACAGATCGCCGGAACGGAGCGTGGCCGAGATGAAGCCAGATGCATCCGTGAAGCTCGGCAGCCATGCGACCTGGCGACCGTCCCCGGCGTCGGCCGCGGCCTGCGCAACCAGCAGCCCCTCTACACCCGGGAAGTCACCCGGCCGCTCGCGCGCCGGGTAGATCGCGAGCACCGCGCTCACGTCCGCCGCCGCGAGGGCCCGCCCGAAGTCGCGGGCCAGCACCTGAGTACGCGAGTACAGGTGCGGCTGGAAGACGGCCACAACGCGTTTAGGCCCTAGCGTCCGGGCAGCTGCGATTGCCGCGGCCACCTCGGTCGGATGGTGGGCGTAGTCGTCGTATACGGGGATCCCGGCCTCGGTCGCCCCGAGCAGCTGAAAGCGACGCCGCGCGCCGAGAAAGTCAGCCAGCCCACCCGCGGCGCACGTTGGGTCCGCGCCCGCCAGCGTGGCGGCGGTGACCGCCCCCGCGGCGTTGATCGCGTTATGCGCGCCCGGGACCGAGAGTGTCACCTGGACCCCGTTCGAGCTGAAGGTGGAGCCGCGCGCCGTCAGGATGGCGTCAGGCGCGTCGTAGGTGAGTGCCCCGAGGGGGCACAGCGCGCGCAGCTCTGGGCGGTCCCAGACGACGGCGCCAAGCCGCGCACTGGCCATGAACGTTCTGAACGTCTCCTCGAGCTCGAGTTTCGAGCGGTAGGTCGAATGGTGGTCGAGCTCGGCGCTCGTCAGCACGGCGATATCCGGTGCCAGCGCCAGCAGCGAGCGATCGGACTCGTCGGCTTCGATCACGATCCACTCCCCGGTTCCCCATCCGGCGTTGGATCCGGTGCATCGCAGCTCGCCGCCGACGATGTACGGCGGATCGAGTCCGCAGCCGCGAAGCGCGGCCACGATCATCCCCGAGGTGGTTGTCTTCCCGTGGGTTCCGGTGACGGCGATGCACTTGCGCAGTGCGGCGATCTCCGCGAGGAGCTGCGAGCGGTGAAGCTCGCGGCCGGCCGCAGCCTGGCGCTCGGGATTCTCGGGCAGGACCGCGGATGAGTAAACCACCTGGGCCCCGTCGGGCACGTTGGCTCCGTCGTGGCCGAACACGGGCGTGATCCCCTGACGCTCGAGGCGCTCGGTGTAGGGGGATCGCGCACGGTCAGAGCCCGTTACCTGCGCGCCCAGTGACCGGGCGATCAGCGCCAACCCGCTCATGCCGGCGCCGCCGATGCCGACAAAGTGAAGGCGTCGCGAGGACCAGTCAGGATCGCTGACGTTACGGTCGTCGCCGGGGTGCATCGCCTACCCCCGGGCGGCGCTCAGCAGCTCCCGAGCCACCTCTCGCGCCGCGTCTACTCGTGCCACAGCGGCGCTGGCGCGCGCCATCGCCGCGAGCCGCGTTGGGTCTGCAAGTAGCCGGCCGACCTCCTGGGCAAGCCGGGAACCGGTCAGCTCATCATCGGGGATCACCACCGCGGCGCCGGCGCGCTCCATGAAGCGGGCGTTGGCAGCCTGATGATCGGCTGTGGCGTGGGGATAGGGAATCAGGACAGCCGGGCGCCCGTGAGCCGCGATCTCGAACACCGAGCCTCCCGCCCTGGCGACAATCAGGTCGCTCGCCAGCAGCGCCTCGCGGAAGTCGGGGACATAGCCGCGAAGGTCATAGTGAGGTCCGGGCGCGTGCAGCTCCGGTAGATCGCGCTCCCCGGCGGCGTGAAGGACACGGAAGCTTGCCCCCGAGAACGCCCGCACGGCAGCGTGGTTGATCGATCTCGCCCCCTGAGATCCACCGAACACGAGGACACACGCGTCCTGCGCTGCGAGCCCGAAGCGTGTGCGGGCAGCAACACGGTCGGTGGCGGGCTTCGGCACCGGCCGGCCCGTCACCACGTAGCGCCGCCCAGTGCGCCCGGCAATCGGGAACGCAAGGCAGACGCGACGGGCGAAGGGCGCGAGCAGACGATTGGTGAGGCCAAGATGGCTGTCGGCCTCCATCAGCACCAGCGGCCGTCGCAAGAGCGCAGCGGCGAGTCCCACCGGGCCGGCCACGTAGCCACCCGCCCCGAGCACCGCGCCCGGCGCCATCCCTCGCAGCAGCGTCAAAGCTCTCCCCACAGCTGCTGCAGCGATCACTCCGGAGCGCAGCGCGCGCGCCGGGCGCCCACGCGGCAGCGGCGCGACCCGGAGCGTGGCGAGCTCGTACCCGGCCGCGGGAACGAGCTCGAGCTCGGCGCGCTCGCCACCGATGAACGTGACTGAAGCGCCCTCATCGCGCAGCGCGTCCGCCACCGCGAGCGCCGGCACGACGTGGCCCGCTGTCCCGCCGGCGCTGATCACGATCCGCGGCCCGCTGACTCGCGGATCGCTCACGCGAGGGCGGCTCGACGACCTGGAGTCGGCGAGCCGGCTTCGCCACGCCGAGCAGCAGCCCAATCGCCGCGAGCATCACCCACAGGTTCGTCGGCGCGTAGGAGATGAAGGGCAGCGGCACGCCGGTGAGCGGCGCAAGCCCCAGCACGACGAAGATGTTGAGAATGCCCTGGCACAGAATCAGCGAGGTCAGGCCTGTCGCCAGGAGCTTGGCATACCGCCCCGCAGCTCGGCGCGCAGTGCGCAGACCGGCATAGGCGATCATTCCGTACAGGCAGATCACTCCCGCGATCCCAAGGACGCCCAGCTCTTCGCCGATGACAGCCAGGATGAAATCCGTCTGGGCCTCCGGCAGGTAGTACACCTTCTGAACCGAGCGTCCGAGGCCAACGCCGACGAGGCCTCCGGAGCCCAGCGCGATCTGTCCTTGGAACGCCTGGTACCCGGGACCCTGCCTGGTGGCTGCGGGGTGCAGGAAGGCGGTCAGCCGGGCCACCTCGTACGGCTTGGAGAGCGCAACCGCTCCCACCGGAACGAGCGCAAGGCCCGCCAGCAGCGCGAGATGACGGACCGGCATCCCGGCGGCGAGAAGCAGCGCACCCAGCGAGAGGCCGACCACCAAGGCGGTGCCTAGGTCGGGCTCGACGACGATCAGCAGACATGCTGGGCCGGCGACTACCGCGATCGGAGCCACGGCGCGTCGGAAGCCTCGCATCCGCTTGGGGTGATCGGCCAGATAGCGGGCGCTGTACAGAAGGAGAGCCAGCTTCATCACCTCGGAGGGCTGAAACTGGATGGGACCTGCCGCAAGCCAGCGACGGGCACCGTTGACCTGCACTCCGAAGCCAGGCACGAGCACGAGCACCAGGGCCGCGAAGGACCCCAGCAGCAGCAGGTTCACCATCCGGGGACCGAGGAGCGTGAGACCCCGGCGCGCCAACACGTGCATGAAGACGAGGCCGATCGCGCCGAAGATCACGTATCGGACGAAGTCGCCCGTTCCGTATCCCCTCCCAGCGAGGACGTCCAGCGGCGACGACGCGCTGTAGACCATTACCGCCCCAAAGGCCAGAAGGCACAGCGTTGCCGTCATCAAGATCCGGTGCTCCAGCGGGGGAGCGTCGCGCCCGCTCCTCGACGACCGGCCCGCAGTGGTGGCGGACGAACCGCGTCGAGACCGAGCTCCCGCCGACGCCGCACTGCTGCTTGCTGATGGCGCCCCACTGCCCGCTGATGGCGCCCCGCTCCCCGCCGATGCTGGCCCCCTGCCGGCCATCATCCCGCCTCTGCGAGCGCCCGGAAGTGCTCTCCGCGGGCTTCGAAGTCCAGGTACTGGTCGAAGCTCGCGCAGGCCGGCGAGAACAGCACCACCTCCCCATCGCGCGCTGTCATACGAGCGGCGCTGACCGCATTCTCGAGCTCACCGGCGAGAGTCACTGGGACGCCGGCGCCGGCTAGCGTCGCGGCAAGCTCACCGGCGGCCTCGCCGATCAGGTAGACGGCGACGCAGCGCTCTCTCACCAGCGGCGCAAGCGCCGAGAAGTCCTGCTGCTTGCCGCGGCCCCCGGCGATCAGGTGGACGGGGCTCGAGAACGCGCGCAGCGCGACGAGCGTGCTCGCGACGTTGGTTGCCTTGGAGTCGTTGATCCACCTGACTCCGTCGCGGGTGGCGACCGGCTCGAGGCGATGGGGCACGCCAGGGAACGTCCGCAGGCCGGTCCTCACGGCGTCAACGTCGACAGCGCGGGCGAGGCACGCCGCGGCGGCGGCCATCGCGTTCTGGACGTTGTGTTCCCCCGGCAGCGCAAGCTCTTCGAGCGCGACCAGCGGATCTTGCAGCCACCAGATATACCCGGCGCGCGCTGACAGATCCGCCCCGGCGCCTGACCCGAACAGCACCCGTCGGGCGCATCCCCCGACGTCCGGCACCTCGAGGTCACCTGGGATCACCGCGAGATCGTGGTTGCCTTGGTTGACGAACGCGCGGAGCTTGGCGGCGACATACGCCTCATAGGTGCCATGCCGGTCGAAGTGATCCGGCGAGATGTTCGTCAGCACCGCCGCCTCCGGCGAGAACTCAAGCGTGTCCTCGAGCTGGAACGAGGAGACTTCACACACCACCGTCGACTCCGCGGGCAGCTCGCCAGCCAGGGACGTCAGGGCTGTCCCGACGTTGCCGGCGACAGTCACGGGAAGTGCCGCCTCGCGATGGATATGCCCGACCCACTCGGCGGTCGTGGTCTTGCCGTTGGTCCCCGTCACCGCCACGAATTCATTGGGGAGAAGACGCCAGCCAAGCTCGACCTCGCCGAGCACGGGCAGCCCGCGGGCACGCGCGCCGGCGATCGGTCGGGCGCCCGGCGGAACTCCCGGGCTCTTGACCACCGCCCGGGCTCCCGTTCGTAGCGCGACGGCGTCGTCCGTGGCATTCAGCATCACTTCGACTCCGGCGCGCGAAAGCCTCCCGGCAGCAGCGGCGAGCGCCGGGTCCTCGCCGGAGCCAGCATCGCAGCCGATGACCGTCTCGCCGCGAGCCCGCAGGGCGAGTGCACAGGCGATGCCCGATCGCGCCAGCCCAACTACCAGGTAGGGACCGGGCGGGATCGGCGGCCGGGGCTTACCCACGAATCACGTCATCGGTGCAGTCAAGACAAGCGGCTGGCCAGTCTACCTTCAGCCTCCCCGGACGGAGACCGGGACGTGGAGATGGACGCATCACCTCGTGGCCGAGCGCAGGCGGTCTTTTCGAATTCTTCAAGCTGGCGCACACGAGACCGATATAGCTCACACTTCGAATCGTTGGGCGACCGACCAGTTCAGGGAGCGGGATGATCGGTGATGAACAAGCGACTGGGGACGCCGTGAGCACGGCAGTGCCGGCAGCCCAGCGCACGCGGGTGCTGGTTGTCGACGACCATGATCTATTCAGGACGGGATTGGTGTCGCTCCTGGCCTCCGAGCCGGACTTGGAGGTGGTGGCGCAAGCTTCTTCCGGTCGCAGCGGCGTGCGCTTGGCGCGTGAACTGCGTCCGGATGTTGTGCTGATGGACCTCCGGATGCCCGACATCGATGGCGTTCAGGCGACGAGCCAGATCGTCCAACGAGACTCGTCGACCGCGGTGATCGTGTTGACGGTTGCGTCCGGCGAGGAACATGTCCAGGCCGCTCTGAAAGCCGGAGCCTGCGGCTTCGTCGCCAAGGAGACGCCGCTCCCCTCCCTCGTCAGCGCCGTCCGAGCGGCCGCCGAGGGTGCGGCCTGGTTCTCGCCGCGGGCAGCCGCTGTCGTCCTTGATCGCCTGCGGCGCGAAGACCCTGAGCAAGCGTCAGATCATGCGGCGGATGGGCTGAGCCCGCGGGAGCTCGAGGTGCTTCGTCTGATCGCGTGCGGGCTCGGCAACTCGGAGATCGCGGAGAATCTCGGGATCAGCCCGCGAACCGCCAAGAACCACGTCTCCAGCGTTCTCGCCAAGCTTGGGCTGCCAAGCCGGGTGCAGGCGGCTGTCTACGCGGTGCGAAGCGGCCTGGACTAACGGTCCCTGAATCGGCTCGGAGCACGCCGCGGAAGGACGAAGTCAAGCTCCTGAACGCTTGGCTCCGCGGTACCCGCGAGGCGGAGCGCTCTGATCGCCTCGCGCAACGACTCCGTGGCCCGAACAAGCTCGGATTCGAGGTCTGGGAAGTGCTGCATGTCGGGCAGTGAGGACATGCGTTCCAGCGAGATCAGTGCGTGGCAAGCCGCGTCCAAAGCGGCGTGGAGCTGGGTCTCGCGTTCCTGGTGGGCTTGGACGTGGTCCATCGATGTCTCGCGAGCGCACATACTCGACTCTCAGCTACCCATGGGCTATGAGCCGGGTGGCCCGGCGCAGTTTTCCGTTCGCAAATTGGGACAAAAAACACGGGCTGAAATTTACGCGGTCGGCCAGGGACCACCACCCCGGCGGGTTCGCGCTCGACCTCCGGCAGGGTACAGCGGAGTCCGGGCCCGCGCCGCTAGCGCGCGTCCGGCGAGGCGATCAGCGAAGCCCTGTCCGATACACCAAGTTTGCGCACGATTCCGGAGATGTGGCGGCGCACGGTCACCGGCGTGATCTTCAGATGTTCGGCGATCTCAGATGTCGAGTTGCCGCGGCGCAGCATGCCGAGCACCTGCGATTCGCGGGGGCTGAGCGCCTCCGCCCCGGCACCGCTTGTGCGCAGCTCGTGCAGAAGCTCCAAGACCATCCAACGCGGCACGACCGCCTCTTTGGCGGATATCACGGGCACTATCCTGCGCAGGACCTCGGCCGTCAGGTCAGCGGATATGTAGCCGATCCCGCCCGCCCGGATCACGCCGAGCAGGTCCTCCGGATCGTAAACCTCGGCCAGCACCAGAACCGCCGCTTCGGGAGCCGCTCGACAGATGCCACGGACGGCGGCGAGGCCGTCGCCGGGAAGCTCGCGGGCGACAAGACAGACGTCGGGCTGCTCCCGCTTGGCCGCCCGGATAGCTTGCTCGGCGTCACCGACCTGGGCGCACATCTCGACCTCGTCGCCCAGCGCGATGGCGATGCCCATTCGAGTTGGGGCCGGAGCGGCAGTGAGCACCCTGAGGCGACACGTCACGTCATCACCACCTCGAGCTCAGTCCCGCCGGCAGGGGTCCGGCGAAACTCGAGCTCGCCGCCCAGCGCCAGAGCCCGCTCCCGCATGCTGCGCTTGCCGAAGCCTTCCACCTCGGTCCTGGCGTCCTCCCGGTGCGCTGAGCGCCCATCGTCGGCAACGCGCAACCCGACTTTGTCCCGGGCTTGGGTGATCGTCACGGCCACGTTCTTCGCGCCGCCGTGCCGCACCGCGTTACTCACCGCCTCGCGGAGAATCCTGGTGACGTGGTGGCGCGCCGCCGGCGCAAGCTGGAGATGGGCCGGCGCGTCGATCTCGATCGAGATCCCGAAACGGTCGGCTAGCTCGCGGGCCAGTGCACCAAGCATCTCGGGTGGGGTGGCTCCAGGCGGATCTGACAGCTCGGCAATCGTCGAGCGCGATATGGCCAGCGCCCGACGCGCGGCAGTCACGACCGGGTGGCCCGGTCCCATCGCCGCTGTGATCTGCTCGCTGTACGCGGCTATCAGCGCCAGGTCCTGAGCGATCCCATCGTGGAGGTCCCGGGCGACTCGCCGCCGCTCGCCTGCCGCTGCGCCCTCGGCGACACTGACCAGCGTCGCGCGCCTCCTCGACGCACGCTGGGCCGCTAAGCCGACAGCTTTGAATGCCATCAGCGCGACTGCGACCCCTGCGATGCCGACCGGCGCCCGGGCATCGGTGTGGGCACGCTCGGCGGCGAGTACGTGCGTCTCGGTTGAGTGCATCGGATGTCTGGCCCTCGTTGCGGACTCGTCGGCCATCCCCGCCAAGATCCGTGTCCTAAGAACGTCCCGTGCCTGCCTCCCAGGCACACAGCAGGATAGCTCAAGAGCGATGTCCTTTGCATCACTTGGGTCCATCAAGCGGTGCAAAACGTTCAAATTCCTGAACGCCCTACTGGTCCGCTCGGTCATTGACCGTCCCATCCCGCGACGGAACACTCGGTGAGGGCTGAGAGGCGTGACGCCTCCCACGGGGCTGTAGTCGTCGTGACGGGTGGGTGCCGCAACTGGTCACCGGGAGCGGCACGACGCCGGTGCGGTGTCGAGTCACATCAACGCAGGGGCACTGAATTGATTATCGAGGCATTGGAGGCCGAGCATGGGCACGTCGGCTTCAGAAGCAGGACCGGACTCGACGAGTCCGAGCAGGCGCAGGAAAAGACGCGGCTCGCGGTTGCTAGGGCAAAGCAGGGCGACCAGGATGCGGTGCGCTTTCTCTATGTCATCTACTCACACAACATCTACGGCTACGTGCGCTCGATCATGCACGACGACCACGAAGCCGAGGACGTCACCCAGCACGTGTTCGCCAAGCTGATGACCGCGATCGGCCGCTACGACGACCGTGGCGTACCGTTCTTCGCTTGGTTGCTGCGTCTGGCGCGGAATGTCGCGATCGATCATCTGCGCGCGAACCGTCTCACCCCCACCGAGAACGTGATCAGCCCCGAGCTAGGACGCGGGGCTGACTTCGAGCGTACCCACGTGGTGAAGGACGCCCTCGCCACCCTTCCGCAAGAGCAGCGTCAGGTAGTCATCCTCCGTCATCTCGTAGGACTCTCGCCCACTGAGATCGCCCATCGGATGGGTCGGTCGGAGGGCTCCATCCACGGGTTGCACCACCGGGGCCGCCGGGCACTGCAACGTGAGCTCGAGCGGCTCGATTCCGCCCCCTCTACACAAAGCCCGCGGGAGGCCGGAGCGGCCGGACCGCGCGATCGCGCGACACGCGCGGCAGCGTGATCCGGCTTAGCTGACCCAGGTCCCCGGGGTCGTACAGGCTCCGCCCCATAATCCCTGCGCGGAGCCGGGCGACCCCGGGGCGCCGGCCTCATGGAGGACCACTAAGTAGCCTCCCGCGCCGCCGCCACCTCCGTGCCACCGGAAGCCGGCCTAGCCAGCTGCCGGCGGCCGCGCAACAGCCCGACCCCTGGGATGGCCAGGAGCGCGCCACGGTCCCGGCGATGAAGGAACGGCGCCTCGAACATCAGGTGAAAGCCGTAGCAGACGACCAGGATCACGGGGATCCCGATGACGAGGAGCAAGCCGAACTTGGCCAGCGGCGGGAGGTGAAACCGGGCGAGCACGCCCACGTCGATCAACCCTACTAGTGGACCGTGCAGCAGGTAGATGCTGTAGGAGAACAACCCCAGTCGAAGCGCCACCGGGGAGGCCAGGACATGACGGGCTCGAGCAGCTCCGCCGCCGTGCATGAGCGCCATCAGGCAGGCGATCCCCGCGCCGAATAGCAGATCGATCCAGAAATAGCGATCGACCACCCACACTGAGCCCTCGATCACAGCGACGGCGACGAAAGCGCCGACAGCGATTAGTCCGGCCGCCGTGAGCGGCCGGCGAAGCTTCATGGCGCGCCGGTCACCGCCGAGATGCACCGCCAGGACCCCCATCGCGAACAGCGCCAGGAACTGGGGCGTGAGGTGATTGATCTTGTTCAGCGGCGAGCCGAGTTGCGTCAGCTCCCTGGCTATCAGCACCACGGCGACGGTGCAGAGCACCGACGTGCCGAAATTCGTCCGGCGCGCCAGCCACAGGATCAGCGGAAAGGCGAAATAGATCTGCCATTCGACGGCGATCGACCAGAAGGCACCGTTGGGCGCGGCGCTTCCGACGACGTCCTGAAGCAGTAGGCCGTGCACCAGGAACCCTTTGGTGATGGCAGCGATCCCCAGACCCGGCTGCACGAGCGTCCACGTCAGGATCGCGGAGAAGATCAGCGCGGCCCAGTAAGGCGGCAGGATGCGCCAGGCCCGCCGGCGCAGGAAGCGGCGCGCGCCCCCACTCAGACTGGCTCCCCGGCTCATCGGCGCAAGCGTCAACGAGAATCCCGACACGACGATGAACACTGCCACCGCAAGGTGGCCGTAGAGCATCCAGCCGACCCACCACGGCCCTACGTTACGCGGGAACTTCGGCCAGGTCGCAAGCCAGATGTGATGAAGGACGACGAACATCGCCGCCGCGCCGCGAACGCCGTCGAGCCAGTCGACCCGTCGCGTGTGCGACGGCGCCTTGATCGCTGCGTCAGGAGACGGCGACGCCGTCATAGACGAACGGGAGCGCAGCCGTGATGTCCCGCAGCCGAGGCGCGGTTGCGTCTCGCGTCGACGGGGTCAGCTCCTCGATCCGAAGGGGCCATTTGATCGCCACGTCCGGGTCGTCGTAGGCGATGCCCCGTTCGGTCGAGGCCGCGTAGTAATTGCTCTGCTTGTACATCACGTCGGCCACGGCCGAAACCACGCAGAAGCCGTGAGCGAAGCCCACCGGGCAATACACCATCCGCGCGGTCTCCTCGTCGAGGTCGAACGCCTCCCACTCGCCGAACGTGGGTGAGCCGCGGCGGATGTCGACCATCACGTCGACAATCGCTCCCCGCGCGCACCGGATGAGCTTCGCTGCGCCGGCGCCGATCTGGAAATGCATGCCTCGCACCACCCCGCGGCGTGACCGCGAGTGGTTGTCCTGGATCATCTCCTCCGGAATCCCGAGGTCGGCGAACAGCTCGCGCCTGTACGTCTCGCAGAAGAATCCGCGCTCGTCTCCGAGCTTCCTGGGCTCGATCAGTATCGGGCCGTCCAGGCGCGTCTCGATCAGCTGCACGCGGGCCTCCGTCCGTGTTGGGTCAGAGGGGCCGCGGCGATCAGGCGCGAGTCACCTCGGGCCAGCAGTCCGGCCCGATCCAAGTAGTCGGCCAGCGCGTCGTTCCATGGCCGCAGTGGCGCCAGTTGCCAATGCGACGCGACCGATGACTGGAGCACGCCGTTGAGGGGCCGGGGGGCGCCGCCGGGGGACAGAACCGTTTGCACCGCCTCGACAGGGACCTCCACCCCAGCGAGCTCCAAGATTTCCTCGGTAAAGCCGTGCCAGCTCGTCGCTCCTGCGTTGGTCAGATGCAGGAGTCCGGTCACCCCAGCGGCCACGGCGCTGACGATTCCGCAGGCCAGGTCCGCCGTGAAGGTGGGCGTCAACATCTGGTCGGCGACCACCCTCAACGCGCCGTGCTCCTGTGCGCGGGCGATCATTCGCACGACGAAGTTGCCGCCCTTCGACGCGCTTCCCTGCAGGCCGTACAGTCCGGCCGTTCGCACCACCAACGCGCCGGGGGCATAGGCAAGAGCAGCCTGCTCGCCCGCCAGCTTGGAGATCCCGTAGACGCTGAGGGGCGCCGCGGGCGCCTCCTCGGTGTAGGGCGCGGGTGCGGCTCCGTCGAACACGTAGTTGGTGCTGAGGTGCACCAGCTTGGCGCTTGCCCGCACGCAGTGGCGAGCGAGCTGCAGTACGGCCCGCACGTTGACGGCAAACGCCTCGTCGATCGCGCACTCGCAGTCCTCTACGTTGTGAAACGCCGCGCAATTGATCACGAGATCCGGCTCAAGCCGAGAGATGACCTCGGCGAGCGCGTGCTCGTCGGCGATGTCGAGCACCGCATGCGTTGGCGCCAGCACCTCAGCATGCGGGGCGAGCTGAGTCTCGAGATCAGACGCGAGCTGGCCGCCGCCCCCGGTGATCAGCACGCGTTCGAACATCAGAGCGCCGCCTTGTACTGGCCGATCTGGGGCGTCAGCTCGCTGAGCAGCTCGAGCCAGCGGATGTTGTAGTGGCGCGGGTCCGAGAGCATCGTCCTGTCCTCGATGTCGATCCGGGCCAGGATCTCGCTGATCGCCTCGACCACCGAGCGGGAGGGCTGGAACGCGATCTTGCTGGCGAGCTTGGTATTCGAGCACTCGTAGTCACGAGTGAGACTGGGCGCCGGCGCCTCGCGCAGGGCCACGCCACGACCCATGAGCTGCACCGACCCGGCGACCAGCATCGCCAGCTCACGGATCTGGTAGTTCGAGTGCAGGACGTTGAAGATCTCCCCGCGGACCAGCTCGGCCGGCGCCTCCAGCGCGGCGATCATGGCGTCCGAGACGTCGTTGACGTCCACCAGCGGCCGCCACATCCAGCCACCGCCATGCAGCTGCAGTTCGCCCCGGAGCAGCGCGTCCTTGACGAACGTGTTGACGACGAGGTCGAACCGCATCCGCGGGCTGTATCCGTAGACCGTCCCGTTGCGAAGGATCACCGGGCACAGACCTTCGCTCACCAGACCGAGCAGCGCCTCCTCCCCGTAGCGCTTGGACGTCGCGTAAGCGCCGCGGGGACGAATCGTCGCCGTCTCGTCGTGCATCCCGGGGGGCAGGCCATCGTAAAGCGAGCAGGAGGAAGCGAAGACCAGCCGCTCGACATCGCGATCGATACAGCAGCGCGCCAGCGTTTCGGTCGCGATCGCGTTCATCTGCCAATTTGCCTCAGGGTCGTACTCCGCGGTCGGATCGTTGGATAGCCCGGCCAGATGAATCACTCCGTCGACGCCGTCCAACGCGGTGATCGGCAGTTCTCGCACGTCCGCCTCGACGAGCTCGATGTCGTCCGCAAACTGCGCGAGCGGAGCGCGACCCCAGTACAGACGATCGAGAACCCGGACCTGATAACCGCGGCGCAGCAATCGCTCCACCAGGACGCACCCGATGTACCCGCCACCACCGGTGACGAGCACGAGCTGATCGGGTGTGGGCGCCGTGGGCGCCAGCCCGTTGCCGCGCCGCACGAAAGGCCCAAATTCGCTGCCGGACATAGGTTCCTCAGACACTCAGCACACCCCCGAACGTAACGCCTTCACTGCTCAATCAACTGGCGAGGTTGATCGTTTCTTGCGCGCGCGAGGCTTCGGGGCCCAGCGCGGCCGCCAGCCATGCACCGAGGTCTGACGGCGGTCGGCGGCGGCGGCTCGTACGGCGGCTGCGTGCGCCCGATCACAGTCAAGAACGCCGCCCGCATCGCGTGGACAGCATCCGGCTCGGAGGGACGTAGCAGGGGGAATAGCAGTGCGCGAAGGCCGTATCCGGTGGCCGCGGCCAGGACTGCAGCGCGGCGATGTGCGCCATCAAAGTGCTTGGTGAAGTAGACGCGGTTGGCATACGCGTACTGGGCGTAGCCCCGCGCGTTCCACCCCATCTTGCCCGCGTGGTGGACGATCAGCATCTGCGGCAGGTGGCGAACCGTCCAGCCCGCGCTCTTGATTCGCCGCGCCAGGTCCGGATCGTCGCAGTAGAGGAACAGCCGCTCGTCCAGCCAGCCGGCGCTCTCCAGCGCTTCGCGCCGCGCCAGCATGAACGATCCCGACGTCCAGTCGATGTCGATCTCTCGCGTGTAGCGATCTAGGTCCAGCAACCGCTGTCCCGTCCAGGACGCCCGAAACGGCCACCGCTCGGAGCCAACCGCCTCCATCAGGAGACGGATCGCGGTGGGGAAACGCCGCATCGTGGGGTGAAGCTCACCGTCGGGCTGGAGCTGCCGGCAGCCGGCCAAGCCGACCTCCGGGCTGGCGTCCATTCGTGCCACGAGCTCCGCCAGCGAGCCCTCCACGATTTCGGTGTCCGGGTTCAGGAACAGGACGTACCGGGCGTCAATGGTCATCAGCGCGCGGTTGTTCGCATGGGGAAAGCCATGGTTCTCGCACTCGACCACTCGGGCGCGCGGACACTCGCTCTCGACCACCGCCCGGGTGTCGTCGCCGCCTCCGTTGGCAACGACCACGACATCGACCTCCAGATCGCCGACGTTGGCAAACACGGTCGGGAGACAGCCTGCCAGCCAGTGCGCTTCGTTCGTGGAGACGATGATCACGGCGAGGTCATGCATCGCGAGACACAACGTTCGGAGGAGTGCTCATCTTTCGGCACGCCGAGCACCCGTTCGTCGCGCTCCGAGCGTGGCCCGGGGGGTCACCGCAAGTCTGCTCGGAGCCTGACCGTTAAATCACTGAGACCGACCTTAATGACACGACCTCGCAGACCCACGTTCAGCGTTGTCATCCCCGCTCACGACGAACAGGCGACGCTTGGACATTGCCTGGAGAGCCTCCTCGCCGACGCCCACCCGGGCGAGGTCGAGCTGATCGTTGTCTGCAACGGCTGCAGCGACCGGACCGCGGACGTCGCTCGTTCCTTCGGCCCCGAGGTGACGGTGGTCGAGCTCGACGTCGCAAGCAAGTATCTTGCGCTGCGGGCCGGCGATGCCCGGGCATCATGCTTCCCGCGCTTCTACGTCGATGCAGACGTCAGGGCTGATACGCGCGCCCTGCGTGAGACGGCAGCCGTGCTCGAGCGCGGTGAAGCCCTGATCGCGGCCCCCCGGCTTCGGTTGGACCTCGCCGGCCGGCCCTGGTACATCCGGTCGTACTACCGCCTATGGACGCAGATCCCGTATGTCCAGAGGGGAATGGGCGGGACCGGTTTCTATGGGCTCTCCCAGGCGGCTCGAAGCCGGTTCGGCGAGTTTCCTGCCCTGATCGCCGACGATCAGTTCATCCTCAGCCGCTTCGAGGAGCCGGAGCGGTGTTCGGTCGAGAGCGCGGAGGTCATCGTCCAGGCACCACGCACGCTCCGGGACCTCGTTCACCTGAAGACTCGGTCCTACACCGGAAATCGTCAGCTCGATGAGCGAACCGGGACCAGCAGCCCGCAGCCGGGCGGTCGTGCCGCCTGGCTGGGCATCGTGGCCGGCCGCCCCTCGTTGTTACCGTGCGTACCGGCGTATCTGCTGATCTGCACGATCGCCGAGGCCCGTTCCCGGCGCCAGGTCCGGCGAGGCGACTTCGCTACCTGGGAGCGGGATCGCAGCTCTCGAGTGCTCTAACCGGCCGTCGACGCAGCCGGCAGGCCGGCCGCCTTCCACGCTCGCGCTAGTCCGGAGAAGACGACGATGCCGGTGCACCAGAGGCAGACCACGCCGATCAGCGCGAGCAGACCGAGCAGGTGATGGGATCGGCTCGAGCCCGGTGACCTGGCGACGATCGCCGAGCCCTGCGATTCGACGTTCACGGGTTCCCGGGCGCTTCCGGCGGTGGCGGACTGTAGCGTCGCGATCGTCGCCTCGACCAGGGACCTCGCCTCGCGTGCAGTCGGCGCCGCGGTGCCGATCGCGATGACGGGATTCTGGTAGTCCGCAACGAGGTTGACGATGAACGGCTGCAGCGCGCCGGCTTGGGCGGCCAGGGCGGCCTGCTGCGGAAGCTCGCCGGCCGGCAAGATGCCGTTGACGTCGACGGGTGCGAAGGTCGGCGTGGTGACTGCCAACTGCCCGACCGGCACTCTGGCCTGGCGAGCGATCATTGCGGTCGCTCCTCTGCTGCCCATCTGGGCGGCGAGGAGGACGGAGCGCTGGGTGATGGTGGCGGCTCCATACGGCGTCGCGGTGGCTACGAGCGGAGCCTTCGTGTCGACCAACACGATCGCCAGCCCTTCCCAATCTCGGCGAGCCGAGGCCGAGTGGTTGAGCGGTAGCACGCCGCTGATGACAGCGCCCACCCCGGCAGCCAAGATCAGGCCGACCGCCAAAGAGGTGCGTCGGCGCAGCAGCACACGACCGACAGTCAGGAGCTCCATGCGTACTCCTCGCTCAGCGTCTTATCGCTGGCACGGTGCCGCCCGGAAGCGGGCGACGAGCGCATCCCCGGCGGTTGGCCCGCGGCCCCCTGCTCGACGGCGAACGGCTCCTCGCGTCGCGATTTGACCGCCACGACCAGCAGACCGGCGAGCGACAGCAGGATGTAAGGATCATGCGGGTAGGCCATCCAGTCGTAGAGCGCAGACATCACGAGCACCGAGGCCGCAGCCGCCGCGGCCACCAGCGCTACCGTCGCGCAGTCCCACTCGCGGCGGCGAACCAAGCCTGCGGCGACGAACACGATGATCAGCAACATGACGATGTAGGCAGCGAGACCGAGCATCCCTCCCTCGAGCAGTCGTTGCAGCAGCTCGTTGTCGAGGATCCGAATGCCGTACGCGCCGAAGCCCTGACCGAACAGAGGGTGCAGCCAGACGTCGGGCCGAATCGCGTCGAACCGGAGCACCCGGTCATCGACGGTGGAGACACCGAGCTGGCTCGGCGCCAGCTGGGTGAGGACGTTGGTGATCGCGCCCGGGGCCAGGAACTTGACCGAAACCAGGAGAACCAACCCCAGCGGCGCGAGACGAAGTAGTTTCTGCCGCTTGAAGAACGCCAGCGTCAGGATCACCGCCAACGGGCCGAGCACTCCGCTCTTGCGCTCGGTGGTGAGCGCCCCCGCGAGCAGAAGCGCGGCGGCGAGTCCGTACAGGATGCGACCACGCCATCGCGTCGCATCTATGACGCCAATCAAGGCGATCGGAAGCGCCATGGTGAACATGCCGACCGCCTCCAGTGGCAGTGCGGCCGGCCCCGCCACGAGACGGCGACCAAGGTTATCGACGCCTCCCACCGGACTGGCGACCTGGAACCCGGGGAGCACCGCGTGGGCGACGGCATAGAAAACGTTGACGTTGAAACGGTACTCGACGATCGTCCCGATCGCCGCAACCACCGCGAGAACGAGCGTGTAGCGCAGGAACGCGGCGAGCTCCGAGCGGCGCACGACGCTGGCGATCATCACGAAGAAGGTCACGTAGGCAATCAGCAGCGCCAGCCGCTTGACCGCCTGACCCAGCAGCAACTCATGGTTGATCTCCCCCACGTTGATCACCGTGCTCAGCCACGCCAGCCCGGCAAACAAGAAGATGCCCGCATGGATCCAGCTCAGCCGTACGCGCGGGGCGTCCCGTCCTCCGGCGGCCAGCGCGAGCACCCACAGCAGCACGATGACCGGCAGCACGATGCGGTCGAGCTTCAGATCAATCGGCAACGATGCGCCGAGCTGAACCGAGTCGAAGGGGACCAGCCAGAGGATCGCCATGAACCCCGCGATCAGCCACGGGAGCGCCCGCCTGGTGTGCGGCCAGTTGTCCGGCTGCTCAGGAGGGCCTCGCCGACGGTCGGTCGGAACGCCGAACGCGACAGGGGGCATGCTGTTCGTCGATGAAGCGAGCATCCACCCTCGACGTGTCCGGACGAGCAGCAGCAGGAGCGCTGCGCTGAAGCCGAACACGATCAGGAACGTCAAACCGAAGATCTCGAACCGCGCGCTGCCGTTCAGGACCGTCCCGAGCGCCGGCCCCAGCTGCTGCACGCGAACCTGGTTGGCGGGGTCGGCGCCGTGAGAGAGCGCATATGACCGCAGATAGGCGCGCACTCCCGGCACCACCGAATCAGCCAGATGCGCCGCTTGCGCGAGCGTAGGCGCCTGCGCATAGATCTCGAAGCGCGGGATGTTGGGATCGGGCTGGATATTGATCTGGAACGGCGCCCGCGAATCGATGATCTGGTTTGCGCGCACCTCGAGATCCGGACCGAGCAACTGCTCAGGGATGTTCTGCACGAACGAGGTGGAGATGGACAGCTCGCGTCGGGCCACACCAGCTTCCTCAGCGATCTGGGTGACCACCGGTGGGGTGCTCGCCAGCTCGGCGAGCAGCACCGCGCGGAGCGTCAGCGACTGGACCTTGTCCTCGACCACGCCCGCCTGGACGATGCTCGTACGCGGCAGGTCGACGCCCGCCTGGGCCGCCGCTCCGGCGATCTCGACCCCTCCCGGGCGCGCCGAGGATGGCGCCCCGCTCACGCGCATCTGATTCGCCAATGCCGCCAGGAGCGCCAGTAGCACGCAGAAGGCGCCACCAAGGCACAGGCGACGGCGGGCGCTGCTGAGGATCCAGACTTTCACCTGACCGAGCAACGGCGGCGCGCTCCGGAAGTTTGCGGGTCAGGCGATCCGCAAGTCCACTCCGCCTCGAGCGCTCACGCGATTCGCAAGTCCACCCCCGCTCACGACGTTGATCCACCGGATGCCCTGTGTCGAGCACCGGACAGCCGCGCCGTGAGCCGTCATCCACGACCGCAACGATTGGCGCGGCGTCCCACGGTCACGGTCGTCGTGCCCTGTTACAACTACGGGCATTACCTGCCGACTGCTGTCGGTTCGGTGTTGGAGCAACCCGGGGTTGACGTCGAGCTGATCCTCATCGACGACGCCTCGCCCGATGGATCCGCCGGCGTCGTCCGGGACCTTGCGGCCAGGGATCGTCGGGTCCGTCCTATCTTGCACGCGTCCAACCGCGGGCACATCGGCACCTACAACGAGGGGCTGGCCGACGCACGCGGCGACTACGTCGTCCTCATGTCCGCAGACGATGCGCTCACGCCGGGGGCCCTGGAGCGTGCCACGGCGTTGCTCGAAGCACATCCTTCGGTGGGCTTCGTGTACGGACACCCCATGGAGTTCGCGGATGAGCCGCCCCCGGTGAGCCAACGGGTGCGAGGTTGGACCGTGTGGTCGGGTGCGGACTGGATCGAGCGCCGCTGCCGCACGGGCCGCAATTGCATCCTGAGTCCCGAGGTCGTGATGCGCACCTCGGTGCTTCGCGAGATCGGCCTTTACGATCCGGCCCTGCCGCATTCGGGTGACTTCGGGTTGTGGCTGCGAGCTGCCGTGGTAAGCGACGTGGGGCGCGTCGACGGGCCCGCGCAGGCGTACTACCGGGTGCACGACCAGAACATGCACCTCACCCAATATGTCGGGCACCTAGTCGATCTCGAGGGACGTCGAGCAGCGTTCGAGAAGGCGCTGGTGGGTTCCGACGCGCAGATCCCGCGCGGCCGGGAGCTGCTCGCGATGGCTCGACGCGCTCTGGCCGGCGCAGGTTTGGAGTGCGCGCGGTCAGCATGTGATCACGGACGCGCTGAGATCGAACCGATCGATCAGTACATGGACTTCGCCGCGCGCGCGTGGCCGGCCGTACAACGTACCCGAGCGTGGCGAGCGCTCGAACGTCGCGGCGAGCGAGACGCACGCGCTCTGCACCACAGCCCAGCGGCATGGAGCCGCCGTCTCCAGGAGAGCATCATTCTCCACCTCCGCTGGCGGCGATGGCGCTGGACCGGGACATGAGCGGCGGCGAGGTCCCGCTGCGCCGCTTGGTGGGCAAGGGCGCGGCGTGGAGCACGCTCGACGTTGCATTGGGGCGATTTGGCCAGTTCGTCCAGGGCATCGTGGTGGCACGGATCGTCGCGCCGCGGGAGTTCGGGGTGTTCGCGGTCGCGCTGGTCGTCCACGCGGTGCTCATCAACATCAGCGAGCTCGGCGTCAGCGTTCCTCTGATCCGCGACGATCCTCGAAACACCCCCCTCAGCGCGCCCACCATCGCGACCATCAGCCTGACCAACAGCGTCGTGCTGGCGATCGCGATGGCTGCGCTCTCGCCTGTCCTCGCCGCTGCACTCGGCTCGCCCCGAGCCGCGGGACCGATCGCGGTGATGGCCTTGACGCTCCCGCTCGCCGGCCTGACGGCGGTGCCGTCGGCGATCCTCAAGCGCGACTTCCGGATGGACCGTATCTTCGTGGCGAACTTCGCCAACATGCTGACGAGCGGGCTCATCGTGGTGCTACTCGCGCTCTCAGGCTGGGGTGCCCTGGCTCTGGCGTGGTCATGGGTCGCCGGTCAGCTGGTAATGACTGTGATCCTCCTGTCATATCGCACCGGGCGGTACTGGCCGGGATGGCGACGGTCGGAGGCGCGCCGGCTGCTCGCCTTCGGGATCCCGCTCGCGGGCGGAAGCCTTCTGTCGTTCCTCGTTCTCAACGTCGACTACGTCGTCGTGGGACGCCTGTTGGGCGCCGAAGCTCTCGGCCTGTACGTGCTCGCCTTCAACATCTCCGGTTGGCCGCTCAACGTCTTCGGCGCGGTGGTTCGGAGCGTGTCGCTGCCGGGCTTCTCGCGCTTGCGTCGGGGCGGTGAAGCGATGCCCGAGCACTTCCTGCGGGCGTTGCGCTTCGTCGCAGGAGTGACGATGCCGATCTGCTTCATTCTGGGCGCGCTCGCCGGCCCGATGGTGATCGTGCTCTACGGGAGGCGATGGTCCGAGGCCGCGAGCGCGCTCGTCGGACTGTCGGTGCTTGGCGCGGCCCGAATCCTGCTGGAGCTGTCGGGCGACTACCTGGTGGCGGTCGGACGAAACCGCGCACTGATCGCGACGCAGTTGCCGTGGCTGGTGGTTCTCGCGTCTGTCCTGGTGCTGGTGGCGCCCACTGACGGGATCGGTGGCGTAGGCACGGCGCAGGCGCTGGTGGCCGTGGCATTCGTCGGACCGATCTACGCGGTCCTGCTGCGGCGGGTGGGCGTCGGCGTCCGGGCTGCCGTTCGGGCGTTGAGCGCCCCCACGCTGTGGGCGCTGCTTGCCGCCGCCGTCGCGTATGCGGTCTCCACCGCGATCGGCCAGCCCGTCGTCGCGTGTGCGGCGGGAGGTATCGCTGGGCTGGCGGTCGCTGCGCTTCCGTTCGCCCCGGCGCTGGTGCGGCACAGCTCCTCGATGGCGCGCGCCCGATGGGCCGTACCCGAGCCCCCGAGCGGCTCGGTGCAGCTCACCGCCGATTGACGAGAACGTGCCGCGGCTCAGGCCGGAATCAGATCGGCCTCGACCCCGGCGCATACGACGGAGCGTACGGCTTGCTCCACGACGGTCCCAGCCGCTTCCCAGGACCGGGACTGGACGCTGGCGGCAGCCCGATCTGCGTCGACTGCCCGCTCGTCGATCGAGCGCTCGACCAGCGCACACAGGGTTTGCGCGAGCTCGAACGGCGTTGGCTGGACATAGACGACCTCGGGATTGTCAAGCACCAACCGGTTGTGTTCAGCGTCGTTGACGACCGGGATGCAGCCGCAGGCGAGCATCTCGTACGGCACCAGCGACACGTTCGTGGCCGAGAGGACCAGGCCCGCCGCGCATCGGTTGTAGAGCTCGACGAGCGCGGTAGGCGAGAGAACCCCGTGGTCGATCGCCTCGAAGGGCAAGCTCTTAGTGGTCTCGCCGTAGAGGTGAATTTCGATCTCCGGGTGGCGACGGGCAAACAGGTCGAGCGCCATGACCGCCAGCTCATGGCCGCGGCGGGGAGTGGAGGGCCGGCAGTAGTAGCAGACTCCAGTGCGACGTGATCTGGCACCGGCGGAGCGGTCGAGTCGGTAGCAATCGATGTCGCAGCCGAAGTCGAAATGCTCGGCGGCCATTCCGTATTGCCGGCGCAGCAGCTCGGAGAGCCACGACCCTGCTGTGATCGCGTGGAATCCGAAGCGAAGGGTGGCCTCGGCGAGGAACGCCTCGCTGCCTGCCGGGTAGAACGCAGGTTCGAAGTCCTGCACGAAGTACAGCCGCGCTCCCTTGGCGGGAGAGGCCAACACGGGGTAGGCGGTCTGCCACGAGGTGGCAAAGACCGCGTGGGCGTCCTCGATTCCGTCGGCGAGATCCCGGATCTCCGCCTGCACCATCGGCCAGCACTGGCGAATCGTGCGGCGATGCTGGTCCAGCGACCAGCCGTGATCATCGCGCAGGTAAACGATGCAGCGGTGGCCGGCGCGCTCCAGCGCACTGACCATGCGGAAGAGCGTGGTGTGACCGCCCGAGCCTTCGCCCGGCGCGTAGCACACCCACGCGACGGTCAGGGGCTCGCCCGGCAGGGCTGGTAGTCGTTCCGGAGGCGACCATCCGCCCGCGGCGATCTCCGCCACCCGCATGAGGTCGTCACGGTCGATCGACAGCTGTCTGTAGCAGTCCGCTGCGGGCAGATGCTCCAGACCTCGTTCGGCAATCCGCCGAGCGACGGAGGCGCTTCCTTCCTTGCCCACCAGCCGCACCGTCTGGCGGATCCGTTCGCTGACAGTCGGGCGACTCACGCGTGTCCTGCCGGCGCTCCGTTCCCGGCGCCGGTCGGCTGGCCGGCGAGCAGCCTCTCGACCTCCTGTGAGAGCCGCCAGCCGCGCATCGTCCGGGCGATCATGAGGTTGGCGAGCGCTGCCAGCACGAAGGTGAACATCCAGGCCAGAACCGCCACCTCGACGTTTACCGCACCGGTGACGCCAGAGCCTTGCGCGGCGCCGAGCTGCACCAAGCGCACCTGGCTGCTCGCGGGGATACCTTCGTTTTGCTCAACGCCGACAAGATAGTCGCGCAGACCGCTCACAGCACCGTTCGCGAGCGCCTTGGCGGTCTTGACCGTGCTCGCCTCCGTGTAGATGTCGAGGATCGGAACGGTCGGGTTCGCCTTGATGTTGATGCGGTACTGATCGTTGGAGCTCAGGAGGTCGGTAACGGCGCGCTGATTCTGGGGGTCGTCGGCGATCGGACGCGGGTACTGTGGCGTCAGCGGCGAGGTCACCTGCATCAGCCCGGCCGGAACGCCCGAGCTGCGCGCAACGTACTCGCGCACCGGCAGGCTCGCCATGACATTGCCAAGGAGCAGCGCGCGCTGGGAGATGCTCTGAAGCTGAGATGCCCCCTGGCCCAGATCGAGCAAGACGCTCTTGGGGTTATCGACGAGCACATGAGTCGATGCTGCGGCCATGCCGATCGTTCGCGGATGCAGGCCCGGAGGCGCGATCGTCACCCTGTAAGCCGTGGCGAGTGACACCATCGTGGCCAGGACCACGGCGACAACAAGGCCCGCCCGCAGACGCCACAGCTCGTAGAGGTGAATCCCGAGCCTCATCGCTGATCAGGCGTCGGCGGGCGAACGGTAACGGGCCTCATACTGAACAAGCATCCGTCGAGCAACGCTCAGCTCGCTCTCGAGCGTCTCGTCGGCGTCCGCCCCTACAGGCTCGAGCGTCCGGTCGGCTGTCGCGCGCACAGTCTCAGGCGTCCCGTCGGCGGCCGCGTGCACAGTCTCGAGCGTCCCGTTGGCGGCCGCGGGTACATGTTCCCGCCTCGCGTTGCGCTGCTCGGGGAGCTCCCACCACTCGAGCTCACCGTGCTCGCGTAGCGCCGGATGCTCTCGGCGATCGACGGAGGGTGACTCCTCTGCGGCCAGTCCGCCAACCAGGGAGCGAATGGTCCCGATTAGACCGGCGGCGCAGATCACCAGAAACGTTGCCAGCGCCCCGAGGAGGCCCTCGAGCGTGCCGGGTCCGCGGCTCACGGTGGAGGAAGCAGCTGGACCCAGCGGGCGAATGGTGAGTTGCTGAGGCGGTGGCACGTGGTCCGCGGCCGCAACCGAACTGA
>JALYZY010000071.1 GCA_030948665.1 Actinomycetota bacterium
AATGAACTCGACACAAACCTTCCGGCCAGCGTCATAGATCGCCTCCGCCTCCGCGCGCTCCACACCTGCAAGATTCGCTGCACCAACAAGGAAACCCTGCCGCAGAGCCCGACGACTGAACGGTTACAACGTCTTCGCGTTTCCCCCGACCCCCCGGGTCAAGGCCTTGCACGGCATGTCGCGCCTCGGGAACAATGTGGACGCTACATCCGCAAAGATCGACCCGTGCGCACTGCCCAGCGTCTCGGCAGCCGATGAGAACACCGTGGAGCGACTCTTGACGTGGCCAGAGACTCTGTCTTGATACGTTGACAACGGGATGAGCATGACCGCGGATCAAGCCGCCGGCTCGACTGACCCGGCGCACCTGACGATCGAGTACATCGAAAACGAGGACGGCTGGGTCACGGCTCAAATCGTCGAGTTTCCCGCGGCAATCTCCCAAGGATCCACGCGTCATGAAGCCTGGGTCAATGTGCTCGAGGCGCTACGCGATCTGACGCACGAGCCCACACCTGTGGAACGGGTCGCTTTCACAGTGCAGGCGAGGATCATCGAGCCTCTGGACCGGCTGCGAATCTGGCTTACCGCCTCCCGTCGTCGCCCGCACGCTGGCTGAGTGAGCCTCCGCGAGTTCGAGCGCTGGCTGAAGAAGCACGGCGCTCGCTTCGAGCGGCACGGATCGAAACACGACATCTGGGCCAATGGCGAGGCTAAAGCCTCCGTTCCCCGACATGGCGAGATCAGGCGCGGGACCGCGTCATCGATCTGCAAGCAGCTCAACATCCCAGAGCCACGCTGACAGGTTCGGGAGCAGCTTCACCCCCCGATCGGACCTTCAAGGGCAGGTGGAGCTGACCTCCGCTCGGGTCAGACGCGAGCATACGTACCCTCCTTGTGTGACCGAATCGTTCACAAGAGGTCATCCTGGCGCAGCGGTCGGTAGGTTTCGCACCGACAACGTCGAGCTGGTCGTCGTCGCGCGGTAAGCCCGAGACGAGGGCCGGGGTCGTCGCGGCGAACGCTGCCGTAGCTCGTCCGAAGGGAGCCGGCGCCTGACCGTCGGTCCAGCCTCCGATCACGCAGCCAAGAAGGGTCGGCGGCTCAGCCCCGGTGCGTAGCATAGGCGGCGCTGCATGGACATGCGTGTCGTCCTGAGACTCGCTCGTGGCGAGTTGCAGGGAATCCGGTTCCTGCGGGCATGAGACCTGCAATGAGGTCGGCGCGGCAGTTGCGGACGTCCGTGGCGACACACGAAGCGCGCCGGCCGCGTAGCCACCGCCGCAGCGGGTTTATGGTGGGTGTCGATTTTCGCTTCGCTCGCTCGACGCAGAGGTAGAGGCAGTCCAACCGATAGGAGGCATGGCGGATGCGAGTCATGGTGCTGATCAAGGCGACGGAGCAGAGCGAAGCGGGCGAGATGCCGAGCCAGGAGCTGCTCGAGCAGATGACGGCGTTCAATGAGGAGCTCGTGAGGGCGGGGGTGATGCTCGCTGGGGAGGGCCTTCACCCGAGCTCGGTGGGCGTGCGGGTGGAGTTCTCGGGCCGCGAGCGCAGGGTGATCGACGGCCCGTTCGCCGAGACCAAGGAGCTCCTTGCCGGCTACTGGCTGTGGCAGGTCAAGTCGATGGATGAGGCGATCGAGTGGGTGAGGCGGATCCCCAACCCGACGGGCGAGCACGGCGTGGTGGAGATCCGTCCGGTGTTCGAGGCCGACGACTTCGGAGAGGAGTTCACGCCCGAGCTGCGTGAGAGGGAGGTGCGGCTGCGCGTGCAGACGGAAGCGGGCGCGTAGCTGAGGCCGTGGCGGGTCGCGCCGTCACGCGCACGATCGAGGCCGTGTGGCGGATCGAGTCTGCGCGCCTCATCGCGGGCATTGCCCGCTTGGTGCGCGATGTCGCGCTCGCCGAGGATCTTGCCCAGGAGGCGCTCGTCGCCGCTTTGGAGCAGTGGCCGGGGTCGGGCGTCCCGGACAACCCGGGCGCCTGGCTCATGGCCACCGCCAAGCATCGCGGCGTCGACAGGCTGCGGCGCGCGGAGGTCCACCAGCGTAAGACCGACGAGCTCGGCCGCGATGCGGAACTGCGCTCGTCCGCTGATGAGGAGGACCTGGCGGCCGCGGCCGACGACCCGTTCGATGACGACCTTCTGCGGCTCATCTTCACCGCCTGCCATCCCGTGCTCTCCCCCGATGCGCGGGTGGCGCTGACCCTGCGGCTGCTTTGCGGGCTGACGACGCGGGAGATCGCTCGGGCCTACCTGGCATCGGAGTCGGCCGTGGCGCAGCGAATCGTTCGAGCTAAGCGCACGCTGTCGGCCGCGCATGTCCCGTTCGCGGTACCGAGCCGGGACGAGCTGCGCGAGCGGCTGGCCTCGGTGCTCGAGGTCGTCTATCTGATCTTCAACGAGGGCTACTCGGCCACCGCGGGCGAGCGGTTGATCCGACCCGAGCTGATGGAAGAGGCGCTGCGGCTCGGGCGGATTCTGGCCGAGCTTCTCCCGCGCGAGGCGGAAGTCCACGGGCTCGTCGCGCTGATGGAGCTGCAGGCGTCCCGCACGCGGGCGCGGATCTCGCGTGCGGGTGATCAGGTGCTGCTCCTCGAGCAGGACCGGTCGCGCTGGGACTGGCTCCTCGTGGGCCGGGGCCTGGCGGAGCTCGAGCGCGCGTACGCGACCCGGGGCCCGATCGGGTCATACACGCTGCAGGCCGGCATCGCCGCCTGCCACGCTCGCGCTCGCACGGCCGGGGACACCGACTGGCAGCGGATCGTGGCCCTCTACGATGGGCTGGCCCAGCTGATGCCCTCGCCCGTGGTCGAGCTCAATCGCGCCGTGGCCGTCTGGATGGGCTGCGGCCCGCGGGCGGCGCTCGAGATCGTGGACCGCCTTCGCGAGGAACCCGCCCTCGACGGCTACCACCTGCTGCCAAGCGTGCGCGGCGAACTGCTCGAAAACCTGGGCCGCGTTGATGAGGCCCGGGGCGAGTTCGAGCGGGCTGCGCTGCTCACAGCTAACTCGCGGCAGCGGGCCGCGCTGCTCGAGCGCGCGGCCGCCTGCGCGTCCCAGCGTTGACGCTACTGGTCCTGGTTTCGTCGCGCCGCGCGAATCTCGCGGTCCCGAGCCGCGCTCCTGAGCTGCGCGGGATGCGAGCGCCCGGCTCCTGCC
>JALYZY010000106.1 GCA_030948665.1 Actinomycetota bacterium
CTATCTGGGGGCCGGCGCCGCCGCCGGCGCCTGGCTGCTCAGCATCGCCGCCGCCGCGCACTAGCGCTGCTTGGCCTGTGCGCGCTGGTGCTGGTCGTGATCGTCTCGACGCAGTCCGGAGGGGCGCCCGCCTCTCGCCCAGTTGCCGCGGTGGTGCAGGGCTTCTTCGGTCAGATCAACGCGCTCGGCGGGGCCGGCCCTAGGTCGCTTGCCAACGTGGAGCGGGTCAGTCGCGCCGGCGCCATCGACAGAACGCTCGCCTACACGCCCTACATTCGAATCGCCGGCTCCCAGCACCGGGAGCTGGCGCTGACGTTCGACGATGGGCCCGGTCCGTACACGCCGGCGATCCTCTCGATCCTCCAGCGCGAGAACGTACCGGCGACGTTCTTCGAGGTGGGGGTGCTCGAGCGCTACTTCCATGCTTCGACCTCGCAGATCGTCTCCGACGGCTACGTGGTCGGCGATCACACCCAGCTTCACGCACCGATGTCGAGGCTCTCGCGCGCCGATCAGCGCGCCCAGATCCTCGAGCAGGCCCGGGCGACGTCCGTTTACGGGGCGCCGTTCCCGAGGCTGTTCAGACCTCCGTACGGCATGTGGAACTCCACGACGCTGGCGCTGCTCCGGCGCTACCGGATGCTGATGGTCCTATGGACGGTCGACACTGCCGACTATCGCCGGCCGGGGGTGGCCGGGATCGTCGACGCCGTGGTCAACGGCGCCAGGCCGGGCGCGATCATCTTGCTCCACGACGCCGGCGGCGAACGCTCAGAGACTGTCGCCGCGCTGCCGAGGATCATCGCGCGCCTGAGATCGAGCGGCTACCGGCTGGTGACGGTGCCGCAGCTTTTGGTCGACAACCCAGCGCCCCAGGACCAGCAGATCTCCGCGATCCTCGGCACCGGTGGCTGACCCCGCCATTTCTCGCGCGAGGTCCCGCGAGGCCACTATTGGCGGATATATGCGACGCGGTTCCAGCTTGGCTCGGGAGCAAGCTCGATCGGCTCACCACCGCGGTCCGGCTGGATATAGAGGAACGTATGGGCGGCCTCGTCGAAGCAGACGTCGAGCTCGCCTTCCTTGACGCGCTGGTCGAGCCAGGCCCCCCGGAAGATGAGACGCCGAAGCCAGTGCACGAGCGAGCGCTCTGAGGGGCCGACCAGATCCGGCCAGCAGTCATTGACGTGCTCGCCCAGGGCAGAGGCGGGTTCGGCGACCTCGCCGTTCACCACAAGGTTGATCAGATCCTCAGCCTCGTTCTCCTCCACGGCGCCGCCCAGGAAGCCGAGCTTGCGGGCGGCCTGCTCGCAGCGTTCGCGAAAATCGCGCTCGTTGAACGTGAATCGCAGCTCGCCGTACTCCAGCACGAAGTCTTCGCCGGAGCTGTAATTCCCGCGTCGGTACATAGGCCGTCGAGATCATATGCCGGACTCCTTCATCCCTGCACCGCATGAGAGCGATGTTGCAGCGGCGATCCGACTGGGCCCAAAAGTATGCTCGGCTTGCGCTCCGGATAGGCCTCCGCCCGGGGCGCAACCTCCGTGACGGCGTCCCCGCAAGAGCCCGCGTGGTGACATTCGATAACCAGTTCCTGGCGATCGTGGTCGTCGCCGCGATCGCCGCGTTGTCCGTCGCACTGCTGCCGAGACGGATCGCGCCGTCGGTCGTCGTTGTCGAGCTCCTGCTGGGCATTGTCATGGGGCCGCACGTCCTCGGGATCGCCAGCGTTACCCCGGTGATCGGCTTCTTCTCGAAGCTGGGGCTGGGGATGCTGTTCTTCTTCGCGGGGTACGAACTCGACTTCGACCGCGCTCGGGGAAGGCCGCTGTCGCTGGCGACAATCGGGTGGGTCCTGTCGATCCTCCTGGCGTACGTGCTAGCCGGTGGCCTGGCGCTGGCGGGGGTGGTGCTGTCGCTGGTGTACACGGGCTCAGCGCTGGCCACCACGGCATTCGGCACGCTCGTGCCGATTCTCGGCGATGCCGGCGAGCTGGAAACGCCGTTCGGGACGTACGTGCTCGCCTCCGGGGCGATCGGGGAACTGGGTCCGATCCTGCTGATCACGCTCGTGCTGACGAGCCAGGATCGGCTCAGGCAAGCAGAGCTGCTGGTGGCGTTCATCGCGCTGTCGGTGGTTTTGGCACTGTTCTCGGTCCGCTACGTCTGGCGCGGCTGGCCGGTGTTCGAACGCACGCTCGAGAGCAGCTCTCAGGTGGCGGTGCGGGTCGCCGTGGTGCTGACCTTTGGCCTTGCGGTGCTGGCCGATCACCTCGGCTTCGATGTGCTCCTGGGCGGCTTTGTCGCCGGGATGATCATCCGCGGCGCGCTCCGTGGACAGGAGCTGGAAGTGTTCGAGTCGAAGCTGACCGCCGTTGGGTTCGGCTTCCTGATCCCGTTCTTCTTCGTGGCCAGCGGCATGAGCTTCGATCTCCCCGCGCTGGGCAGCGGCGCCGCGCTCGGGAAGCTGGGCTTATTCGTAGTCCTGTTCCTCGTCGTTCGCGGCGCGCCCGCGCTGGTGCTCTATCGGAAGGAGCTGACGCTGCTGGACCGGCTCGCACTGGGCTTCCTGTCGGCGACCGCGCTGCCGCTTGTCGTCGCGATCACGGCGCTCGCGACCGCGGACGGCCGGATGCGAACCTCGACCGCCGCGGCGCTGGTGGGAGCCGGATGGTCTCCACGTCCGTGTTCCCGCTCGTTGGTCTTACGCTGCGTCGGCGGGCTGCAGCCGTCTCCGCGGAGACGCCGGTCGGCGCTGAGGCCGAGCCCGGCAAGGCCTAGCCGACCACACAGTGGCGAGCGAATGGCCGCGAGGGGGTGGATCGGGCGGCCCCGGGGCTCTGTCGGAGCATGGACGGTGCCGGCGCGACGATCCTGCTCCTCGAGGACCACCCTGCGACCCGAGCGTTCCTGGCCGACAACCTGGCGGTCGACGGCTTCAGGGTGCTCGCGGCGGACTCCGTCCTCGATGCGCTCCGGTTGATCGAGACCGAGTTTCCGGACCTTGCGCTGGTCGACCTCGGACTTCCCGATGCCGATGGCCTCGAGCTGCTGAGCGAGGTCCGCAGTGCCGATCGCTTGGCGGGAACGATCGATCCTGAGCTTCCGCTGCTGGTGCTTACCGGCCGGACGGCCGAGCTCGACCGCTTGCGCGGCTTTGACCGCGGCTGCGACGACTACGTCACGAAGCCGTTCAGCTATCACGAGCTGCGCGCTCGGATCTTCGCCCTGCTCAGGCGGACCAGACGCCGGCCAGGGGCGGGAAGGCTCCGGGTCGGTGGCCTCGAGATCGACCCGCTGGCCCGCCAGGTCCGTTTGCGCGGCGAGCCGATCGAGCTCTCGCCAAAGGAGTTCGCCCTGCTGCGGGCGCTGGCCGCCGAGCCCACGCGAGTGTTCACCCGCGACGAGCTCCTGAAGGGGGTATGGGGCTTCAGGGCTCTCGGCGCGACGCGCACAATCGACTCGCACGCGTTCCGGCTTCGCCAGAAGCTGAACGCCGCCGGAGACAGCTTCGTGGTCAATGTATGGGGAGTGGGGTATCGCTTGATGGACGGGGCCATCGAGTGACTAGGTCAGGTTCCGCATGAGCGCTCCAGCGCTGGCGCTCTCAGGGTGGGCGGCGACGGCGCTGGCAATCGCCGTCGCGCGACTCGTCCTTTCCGGACGGATGGAGGCGGTCGCGCGCGCGTGTCACGAGCTGCGGGGCCCACTGACGGCCGCCAGGCTGGGACTCGAGCTGAGCACGCGGGACGGTCAGCTGTCCGCAGCGCGCCTCGCAGCGATCGACCTCGAGCTCGCGCGCGCGGCGCTTGCGCTCGAGGACCTCACCCGCAGGCGGGGACCTCACTGCGACCTCCGGCGTGTCGATGCAGTCGATCTCGAGCAGCTGCTCGCTGCCTCGGTCGAGGCCTGGCGGGCAGCAGCGGCGGCCCGCGGGGTGAGCATCGGGTTGGGCTGGACGGGTGGCGCTGCGCACGTATGGGGCGACCGCCTGCGCCTCGCCCAGGCGACCGGCAACCTGATCGCGAACGCGATCGAGCACGGCGGGGGAGTGATCGAGGTCCAGGGCTGGCTTGACCAG
>JALYZY010000107.1 GCA_030948665.1 Actinomycetota bacterium
TGGAGGCTCCGCTCGAGCGCTTGAATGCGCGCATCGAGTGCGAGTCTCCTCGAGTACGCGATCGCCCGGGCCGCCTCGCGCTCCGCTTCCGCGCGTCTCGCGCGTGACTTCCAGTCCACCTCGGCGCCGTCCGGCTCCCCGATCAGCCCGCTCCACTTTCGGGCCAGCGCAATATGCGCCTCGACCCAGAGCTCAGGCTCACTGGCGATGTTGATCGTGCGGTGAGCAATCACCTGAAAATCGGTAACCCGAATGGATCGCCCAGCGGCGCGCGCGCGCAAGCAGTAGTCGAGGTCATGTCCTGGCCCGAAGAACAGCCCCTCGTCGAACCGCATGTTCCGCACCGCCCAGGCGGAAAGAACCATGAGCAGGCGCCCGTCCACGGTCTCGACCTCCGCCGGTGCGGGATTCCGCGCCGTCCACGCGTATGCAGGCACCTCTCCGCCACCGTACTCGTGGTACCGGTGGATGACTGGTCCGCTGCTCACGGTTCCCTCCCACCAAGCAATGCTCCGAACATCAGTCGCCCCGGCACAGCCAACCACAGCCACCTGCGGGTCTCTGATTTCTTCGCGGAGCTTCTCGCAGAAGCGGGCGTCGACGATCTCGGTGTGGGGATGCACGATCACGAGCGCCTCCAGGTCCTCGCTCGCCGCCGCAGCTTCCAGCAGCAGGTTATAGCTGCGGCCGAGTGTTCCGACCGACGCAAACGGAAGGATCAGTGAGCTCGGTTCAGCGGCCCGCTGCAGCCCAGGTCGCGCATAGCGCATGTACGGCTCGACTTCGCCGATGGAGCAGCCGAATGCGATCATCGCTCGCGAGCACTCCGCGACCGTGCCAGCATCGACCCTCCTCGCCGCACCGCGCGCAGGGGTGCCGTGATCCGCCACGAGATGCTGTTCCGGATCTCGCCCAGGGCGAACTCCAGCTCCTGGATCCGGGCCTCGGTCTGAAGGCAGTTGTAGTAGTCGGTCAGCCGCGCCACGTCGCGCTCCGCCTCAGCCCGCAGCGCGCGGTCCTCCCAGCTTCCCGCGGCCGTCCCGACGCCTGCCATCCGCCCATCCCATTTCTCCGCCACGCGGATGTGCGCCTGGATCCACGACTCGGGATCGCTGAAGGGCTGGAGCGCATGGCTGTGAATCGCCCGGAAGTCCTCGGTCACCACCTTGTGGCCTGCCGCTCGTACTTGTAGGCAGAAATCGAAGTCGTAGCCGTGCAGCTGGCCGAGCGATTCGTCGAAGCGGATGTTCTCGACGACCCAGGGGGACAGCACCAGCAGGAACCCGTCGAGTGTGTCGACCTCTCCGGTCCTGGCATAGGGTGGCGCCTCTGACCATGCCCACGAGAACGCGGGCAGGTCTCCGCCTCCGTGCTCTTCGTAGCGATGGATGAACGAGGCGAGCGCCACGGATCCCTCCCACCAAGCGATGCTCCGGACCCCGATCGCTCCGACGCAGCCGACGACGCCCACCTGCGGGTCGCGGAATGCTCGGCGAACCCGGGCGAGGAAGTCCGGGTCGAAGATCTGGGTGTCCTGGTGCGCGAGCACCAGTGCCTCGAGACCCGGCTGCCCTGCCGCGCGGTCCAAGATCGCGTTGTAGCTCTTGAACAGCGAGCCGATCGAGGGTGTCGCCCAGGTCTCGGAGTCAGGCTCTGCCGCAAGCCGGAACCCCACCTCCGCGGAGCGCCGATAGATCTCGGCATTCGTGATTGCGCTGGCGAACGCGATCATCGCGAAATGTCCCTCGCAATCGTGTGCCGAGCTCCTGGCGAACTGGCGGCGGGCGCGCCTCGGCGCTGCGCTCCCGGTTCATTGGCCGCAACTTTTGCTGACGCTTGCGCAGCGCCGTCCGGCGTGCGATCGCCTGCAGCGGCCAGGATCAGACCGGCGAGCACCAGCGCAGGAACGGTCACGGCCGGCATCTGCCAGTCCCAATCGAGCGGTGCATGGGCCAGCCACACGACGAAGCCGGCGATCGCTCCTGCCGCGAGAGGAGCCGAAGCGCGCCAGACGGCTCGCATAGCCAGAGCGATGCCTGCGACGAATCCGATCAGGAGCGCTAGCCCAACCAGTCCGAGCTCCGCGAGTGTCTGCAGCGGCAGTGAATGGGCGTCCTGCGCAAACGTCGAGATCTTGCGGTAGCGAAGCCAGTCGACTGCCCAACCCCCGGCGCCTACGCCATGCAGCGGCTGAGACTCGAAGTCGTGGAGCGCCACCGACCAGTATGCGTAGCGATCGCTTTGGAGCGTGGCGTAGCGGCTCACGCCGGCGGTGACGACGGGCTCCTTCGAGCTTTCCTTGGCACCAATCACGATCGCCAGCGCCAGGCCCGCACCGATGAGCGCCGCCGCGATCAGCGGGGCCCCGCGTGGGAGCCTGAGCTCCGCTGACGGCTTTCGGCGCTCGAGCATCCGCAGTGCAAGCGCGGCACCCCCTCCGAGTGCGACCAGAACGACGAGCATGATCGCTCCCTGCGTCTCGCGGCTGGAAAGCGATCCCGATATCGTGCTCAGGCCGCTCATCGTGGCGGCGACGAGCGCCGCCGCGGTCCCGGCGCTCACGCACAGCACCACCGCTTGGAGCTGCTCGCGGCGGGGTGCGGCCACGACGAGCGCGATGAGTCCCGCGGCGCACGCGAACAAGGCGCCGCGCGAGATGCTCAGATACAGGCCCAGCCCAAGCGGTGCGGTCGATGCCACAGCCAGGGCCCGCATCGCCCCCGCTCGCGACAGGTCGCCTGCGAGCCTCGCGCACAGCACGAAACCGATCGCGGCAAGCTCGCCCATCGCATTCCAGTAAGTAAGGGGCTGCTCGAGCCGGCCTTCGGCGCTGAGCGACCGCGCAAAGTGGAGGATCCCCGGGAGCAATCGCTCCGAGATCCCGTAGCCGACGACGATCAGGGCTCCCGCGGCCAGCGCCGGCTCGACAGCGCGGCGGGCAGCTCGGTGTCGCAGCAGGATCGCAGCGGCCAGGAGTACCCCCGTGTACAGCACGACGATCTGGGCCGCCTGGTACGCGCTACCGGCGATCGGTGCCCAAGTCCTCGACAGAAGCGTCCAGCCGGCCAGCAGCGCGATAGAACCGATTGCGAGCCATGCGATCCGCCCTCGGGGCAGCTCCCCGCCGGCGACTAGACCGATGGCGACGAGGAGCCAGGCCCCGAGCCCGGCCCAGACGCGGGGCTCCTCGAAGTAACCGCCGCTGAAGAATGCGAGAGCAGTCGGGCCGGCAAGAAGCACGGCGGTGGCGAGCGCAAGCACGCCGACTCGCGCGCCCGTGCGGCGGCGCGCCGGGGAAGCCACCTCTGGCGTTATCGCATGGGTCTCCGAAGCACGCACCCGGCGTGAGTGTATGGGGCGCTGAGCGCAGGCGCCCCGGGCGGATAGCCTCCAGGCGTGATCCTAATCGTCAGCTACTCCGGGGCGTTTGGGGGCGCGGAGCGCCTGCTGATCGACATCGCACCTGTGCTCGGCGGGAACCGAATACTCGCCTGTCCGGAAGGTCCCCTGGCCGTCGCGGCGCGCGACACCGGCCTGACCGTGCTCTCGCTTCCCGCCCGCAGCCTGCGAGCCCGCGGAAGCGGGCGCGAAGCGGTGCTGGCGGCCGCCAAGCTGGCAGCCCACGGCCGCGAGATCCGCGGGCTGGTTGAGCGCCTAGATCCGGAGCTTCTTCTGGCCTGGGGGATGCGCTCGGCGATCGCCGCGACACTCGGCCCGCCGCTCCGATGCCCTGTTGCCTTCCAGCACAACGATCTGCCGGCCACACCGGCAATCGCCGCGCTTGTGCGCGCGACCGCGGCCCGCGCAGCGCTTGTCGTGGCACCTTCGCGCGCGGTCGCCAATGACCTCGACCCAGCGGGCAAGCTTGGCGAGCGAGTGGCGGTCGTGCACCCGGGGATCGACCTCGGACGGTTCGATGCGAGCGCACCTGCGCCACGCCCACCGAAGGTTCTGGTCCTCGGCGCGCTGACCGCCTGGAAACGCCCGGACCTTGCCCTCGAGGCGTGCGCACTCGCTCGGGAGCGCGTGCCGGATCTGTCGCTCCGGCTGGTCGGCGCGCCGCTGCCGGATGACAGCGCGGCGCTCACCGTCGAGCTCGCATCGCGGGCCCGCGCGGCAGACCTCGCCGGCGCAGTGGAGATGCCCGGCTCGGTCCCGGACTCGGCGCCGGAGCTCGCAGACGCCACGTGCCTGCTGCACTGCGCCGAGCGCGAACCCTTCGGACTGGCCGTGGCCGAGGCGCTCGCGGCGGGGCGCCCGGTGGTCGTGCCCGCTTCGGGCGGCCCGCCCGAGATCGTCGATCACACGTGCGGATTGCTGTATCCGCCGGGGGACGCGGTCGCCGCCGCCGATGCGATCGTCCGGCTCGCGGAGGATCCGCAGCTCGCCGCGCAGCTGGGTGCCGCCGGGCGCGAGCGTGCCCGGCGCGAGTTCGATCTGGAGCACGCGCGCGGCGACTATGCCGCGGCCCTGGCCCCACTGCTCGCTCGGCGGCGCGCCAGGATCCATGAGCGGCCGGCGTGCTCGCTTCTCACCGTCACTCACAACTCGGCCCGCGATCTAGAGGCTCTTCTCGACTCCGCGTCGCGCCACCTGCCCGGCGTGCGGGTGATCGTGGTCGACTGTGCCTCCGACGACGAAAGCGTCGCGGTCGCGCAGAGGCTCGCTACGAGGACGATCGTGCTGTCTGAGAACGTCGGGTTCGGGCGGGCCTGCAACCGCGGCCTCCCGGAAGTGAGCACTCCGGTCACGATCCTGGTCAACCCCGACGTCGAGCTGCTCGATGACTCCCTGCTTACGCTCGTCGACGAGGCGCGGCGGCGCGATCGCTTGCTGGCGCCGCTGGTGATCTGGCCCGACGGCTCCCGGCAGCAGACAGTGCATCCAGCGCCGACCTCGGCGGCTGACCTTCTTCGCTCGATCCTCCCCCCCGCTGCTCTGCCCGGGCGCTTCGGCAGGGCGCTGGCGCCCTGGCGCTCGCCAGCGCCTCGCCAGGTCGGTTGGGCAGTCGGCTGCGCAATCGTCGCCAGGACCGAGACGCTTGCGAGGCTTGGTCCGTTCGATGAGCGGATCTTCCTCTACGGGGAGGACCTTGACTTGGGCCTTCGAGCCGCGGAGATCGGGGTCGAGACTTGGTTCTGGCCAACCGGGCGCGTGCTTCACCGCGGGGCGCATGCGAGCACGGCAGCCTTCGGCGGCGAGCCGTTCAACCGCCTGGCCGCAGCCCGCCGCGAGGTGGTCGCACGCCGCCTGGGTAAAAGCCGCGCGCTACTCGACGACGCCGCACAAGCTGTGACCTTCGCCTCGAGGCTCCTGATTAAACGGGCGCTGTGCCGCGCCGCCGACCGCGAGCGCGAGCAGCTGCGAGCGCTGGCTGGCGCTCGCCGTCGCGCGCGAGCCTAGTCAGCAGATGGTCAGGACGGGCTGGCAGCCTTCGATTGCCACCGCCGCGTGCGCGAACGCACGGAGGGCGGGCTTGGGGGTCAACTGTCCGCCCACCACCTTCAGCAGGCCGGCGAAGTCGAATGCGAGGCCGTTCCGGCGCTCCACACTAACCCAGGTGTAGTAATAGAAGCCCTGCAGCTTGAGGCTCCTGCGCTTCTGGGCCAGCAGTGGCAGCAGAGTTGCGATGTTGCGGGCCTGACCGGCCTCGGTCGTCGCGAAGTCGTAGCCCGTGTTATGGATCGTCTTGCCCAGTGACGAGGGCCAGCTGACCTCGTCCGCGACCATCGGTTTGTTCGGGTCGCCGGCGCTGTTCATCACCTGGCGCACGAAGCTCAGGATCGTGAGCACACCCTGGGGCGTCTTGGTGTACGGGTGGACGGCGACCACGTCGAACAGGCTCCGCGCTCCGGGGATCGCGTAGATGCGCTGCAGCGACCGCCAGGAGTAGTTGGGGAGTCCGGCGAGGATCACCTTCGCTCCCCGGTCGACCTTTTTGAGCGCGTCGTGAGCGGCCTTCAACAGAGCCACGTACCTGCGCGCGAACGGCTGAAGCGGCCAGAACGGCGCGATGTTCGGCTCGTTCCAGATCTGCCACATCCGCACGGGCAGCACGGGCCCCGAGAAGCCCTGCCAGAAAGTTCCGTGCGGGCCGTAACGGGTCGCGAGGGCTGCGAGGAACCTGGCATACGGCCCGGCCTGACGGGGGATCGCGACGACACCCCCCTTAGCGTGCACGGCATCCCACTTCGGCGCATCGAGGATCATCGGCATCAGCGTCACCCCGCGCCGCGCCGACTCGGCGACCACCTGATCGATCAGCGTGAAGTTCGTGGGGATCCCACCGACCCCGGTGAACAGATCCCGCTGGTCAAGCGGCACCTTCGACCACTTGCTGTAGGGCTGGCAGGAAGCCCAGTCAATTGGGACCCTCAGGCTCTGGACACCGCTCGAGATCATCGCGTTGAGCTGGGAGTCGAGATCGATCGAGACATCGGTGTTCGGAAACAGCGGCGCGCCCACGACGACGCCGACGAACCCTGTCGGCACCGTGGGGATACTGCCGGCGGCAGCGGTGCGAGGCGCGAGCGCAAGCGCGGCCAACACCGCGAGCGCAGCGATCGTGGAAATTCGTCTGAGGGCCAGGGGTTGCACCATGAGCAGCGCGCTAGCTTAAACCGCGGAGGGGCGCGATCGGACCGGTACCTAACAACTCTGCGATCGTCGCATCGGTCGCGCCGGCAGTGCGCTGCCACGTGAACAGCGCTGCGCGCGCCCGGCCGGAGGCGATCAGCTCGGAGCGGACAGTCTCCTCGCAGGCGGCTGCGAGCAGCGCTTCGGCGAAGGTTTCGGCATCATCCGGCTCGACCAGTAATGCCGCATCTCCCACCGTCTCTGGGAGCGCTCCGCGCCTCGACGCAACGACCGGAACGCCGCATGCCATCGCCTCCAGGCAGGGCAGCCCGAAGCCCTCGTAGAACGACGGCATCACCAGTGCCCTCGCGCCGGCGTAGATCGACGGGAGATCCGCTTCCGGTATGTATCCAAGGCGGCGGAGTCCCTCACCTCTGCCACCTCGCAGATATCCGCGCTCCGAGCCGGCCACCACAAGCTCGATTCCCCGGTCCATCAGCGTACGGGCTGCGATGTCAAGGATAGACAGGTTCTTACGGGCCGAGGACGTTCCGAGGGCCAGCACGTAAGGACGGTCGAGGCTGAATCGCTCGGATATCGTCGGGCTCGAAGCAGCGGCGAACATTCGCTCGTCAACACCCTCCGGTATGACTGTGACGCGCTCGGGCGCCGCGCCGAGGACCTCAACGAGCTCCCCGCGAGAGAACTCAGAGACGGTGATGATCAGCCGGGCTCGGCGGACGAGCATCGGCAGCAGCCGCCGCTGGTAGGCAACGTACCCCGGGGAGTAGGCCTGCGGATACCTCAGGGCTGCCGCATCGTGGATCACCACCACGTTGCGCCGGGAGACAGCCGGGGCAAGGTTCGCCGCCGAGTACACAAGCGCGCAGCGCGCAGCAAGCGCGGGCAGCGCGAGCTGCTCCCATAGGTGCCCGGCACGATGCGCCAGGCCGGGGGGCGGCTTGATCACGAGGTATCGGTCGGGCCGTAGCGCCGGAAGCCGGATGGCCATCTCGCGCGCCAGGCGCTCGACTCCGCCGATGTGCTCCCGAACCGCGGCGCGGGCGTTGATTGCGACCTGCTCGGCCAAGCCGCTACCTATCAGTCGCCGCGCGGGGGCTCAGGAGGCCAGCGCTGAGCGGCGGAGCACGATCCCGGCACCGAATAGGCCGATCCCAAGCGCAATCGCCGGCCAAATGTCGAGACCCGTGTGGGGCAGGCTCCGCTTCGAGGACTTGGGGTCTGCGGCGGTGGGCGTAGTAGTCGTGGCGTTGGCGATCGTGGCCGACGGCGTGGGCGCCTGCTGAGCTGGGGTGGTAGTCGGCGGCGAACTCGCCCCGGTCGAAGTCTTCGGGCAGCCAAGCGGATCGACGTACTGCTGGTCGCCGGCAGAGCCCGAGCAGCCGGGGCTCGAAGCCGCGAGGGAGGCTCCGGCGGTAAGGAGCGAAAGCGCACCGATCACCGCGAGGCACGTCAGCAGCAGCCCCAGCCGTCTCATGGCGCGCAGTATTGCAAGCCGATGGCGCCGCTGCGGCAAGCGGCTCAGACGAGCTCAGTGGCGGCGGCCGACCGCAACACTCGCCAGGAGCCGGCGAGAGGCGAACAGCGCGGAGCTGATCTGGACTCGGGAGTACGCGACCGTGAAACCTGTGCCCCCGGAGCGAAGCGCGGACGGCACGGCCGCCGCTTGGCCCCCGCTCCCGTTCTGGAGCACGACGAACCGGCGGCCGCTCGGAGACAGCGCGATGCGGGTCGCTCCCCATGCGGAGTCGGAGATCGACCCGCTGTGGCCGCTGACCTGCCGCGCCACGGCGCCCGTGAATCCGGCGGATCCGAAGTTCGCGAGCGGAAGCACGTTACAGCCGCCCCCGCCAAGGCAATTCGACGGGGCCTCGACGATCCACTCGGCCGAGGAGATGTCGATCGCGGGCGCGTTCAGCGTCTTGGTGAAGACCCGACCGCGGGTGGCGTCATCTAGCGTCAGTACGACGCGATGCCCGGATACGACGACCGTCGCCAGGATCGTGTCGCCCATGTGCACGGGCATCGCGATCGGCACCGCCGCAGCGGGGACCAGCTCGTACCAGGCGCTCACGATTGCGTTGCCCTGTGAAGTGCAGTCCGCCTCGGTACCGATCTGCTCGAGTGCGTTCGAAGTCGGGCTGTACCCGCCAAGTCCGACCCAGTAGGCCGAGTACGTCTGCTTGCCGGGCACGCAGGAGACGCCCGGCTGCTTCCAGGAGCCAGAAACCTGCCGGTAGTTGACGCCAGGGCCGTGGGCGGCGTAGCCGCCCCAGTTCGAGCTGAACGTCGTGTCGGCCAAGGCGGACGGGGCGAATGCCGTCGCCGCCACGGAAACCAGGGCAGTCACAATGCTGGCGCGCACACCTTAGGTTTCGGCCGCCGCGGGCGTTTGCTTGAGAGCGTCTAGTACACCCGGAGCAGGCGCTTGCCTAGCTGGATCCGTGAGCGAGTTGGCGCTCATTCCTTAGGGCTGGTCGGGGACACGGTGTGATTCGGCGTAGGCCCCCGCGAGCACAGTCGCTCCCACGCCGAGAGCCGTGATCGCCGTCAGGGTTCGCAGAAGCAGTCTCATCGCTGTGGCGCGAAACGATCCACCCTCGGGCGAAGCGAGGCGGAAGACTTTCCTAAGACCGCCGTAGGAAGCGGCCTACAGTAGTGCTGCGACCCGAGACCGAGCCCAGGAGAACCCCTTGTCAGCCAACAGCTTCAGCGCACAATCGACGCTCAAGGTCGGCGAGCACGAATACGAGATTTTCCGGATCGATGCGCTTCAGGAGCGCTACGACGTTGCCCGGCTGCCGTTCTCGCTGAAGATCCTGCTCGAGAACCTGCTCCGCCACGAGGACGGGGAGTCGGTTCGCGCGGGCGACATCGAGGCGTTGGCGAGCTGGGATGCGCGAGCACAACCAAGCGCCGAGATCGCGTTCATGCCTGCGCGCGTGGTGATGCAGGACTTCACCGGAGTCCCGGCGGTGGTCGACCTCGCCGCGATGCGCGACGCAATGCACGAAATGGGAGGCGATCCAGGCGCGATCAACCCACTCGTTCCGGCCGAGCTCGTAATCGACCATTCCGTCCAGGTCGACGCGTTTGGCTCGCGATCGGCATTCGCGCGTAACGCCGAGCTCGAGTTCGAGCGAAACGTCGAGCGCTACGCGTTCCTGCGCTGGGGTCAAGGGGCATTGGCGAACTTCAAGGTCGTGCCCCCGGACACCGGCATCGTCCATCAGGTCAACCTCGAGTACCTCTCGCGCGTCGTGTTCACCGACGAGGAGCGCGGCCAGGCCTATCCGGACACGCTCGTCGGAACCGATTCACACACCACGATGGTCAACGGACTCGGGGTGCTCGGCTGGGGCGTGGGCGGGATCGAGGCCGAGGCGGCGATGCTCGGCCAACCGCTTTCGATGCTGATCCCCCAGGTGCTGGGCTTCAGGTTGATCGGCGAGCTTCGCGAGGGAGCGACTGCGACCGATCTCGTGCTGACCGTCACCGAGATGCTGCGTCGTACCGGCGTGGTCGGCAAGTTTGTCGAGTTCTACGGCGAGGGCCTGGAGAGGTTGCCGTTGGCCGACCGGGCAACGATCGGGAACATGTCCCCGGAGTTCGGGTCGACCTGTGCGATCTTCCCGATCGACGCCGAGACGCTCCGATACCTGGAGTTCTCCGGACGTCCCCGCGAGCTGATCGAGCTGGTCGAGGCCTACGCGCGCGAGCAGGGCCTGTGGCATGACGCCGACGCTGAGGAGCCGACCTTCAGCGACAAGCTCGAGCTCGATCTGTCGACCGTCGTCCCGAGCGTGGCTGGTCCCAAGCGCCCTCAGGATCGGGTTGCGCTGACCGAGGCCAAGCAAGCCTTCCGGATGGCGCTCGAGGGCTACGTGCCCGACGAAGACCCCGAGGACGAGGCCGTGGCCGAGTCGTTTCCGGCCAGCGATCCGGTCGCGAGCCATCAGCTGAACGGGGAGGGCCACGAGCCCGCCGGTGGGACCGGAGGCGTGCAGGTGGCCGAGCGGCGCAGGCACGCCGTAGCGGTGACGCTTGAAGACGGCACCGCTACGGAGATCGACCATGGGCACGTGGTGATCGCCGCGATCACCAGCTGCACCAACACGTCCAACCCGTCCGTGATGCTCGCGGCGGGGCTCCTGGCGCGGAACGCCGTCCAGAAGGGACTGACCGTCAAGCCCTGGGTCAAGACCTCGCTAGCTCCGGGGTCGAAGGTCGTCACCGAGTACCTCGATCGTGCCGGCCTGACCGAGTACCTCGAGGCTCTCGGCTATCACCTGGTCGGCTACGGGTGCACGACCTGCATAGGCAATAGCGGACCGCTTGCGCAGGAAATCTCGGACGTTGTCGGTGCGGAGGACCTGGCAGTGGTCTCGGTGCTGTCCGGTAACCGCAACTTCGAAGGCCGGATCAACCCGGATGTGAAGATGAATTACCTTGCGTCGCCGCCGCTGTGCGTGGCGTATGCGCTGGCGGGGACGATGGACATCGACCTGCTGGACGAGCCCCTCGGCGAGGATGATCGAGGCGATCCGGTGTTCCTGGCGGACATCTGGCCGACCGCGGCCGAGGTTGCGCGGACGATCGAGGAGGCGGTCCAGTCGGACATGTTCCGCAGGAGCTACGCCGAGGTGTTCGACGGCGACGAGCGGTGGCGATCCCTCGAGGTCCCGACCGGGCAACGCTTTGCCTGGGATCCCGATTCAACCTACGTCCGCCTGCCTCCGTTCTTCCAGGAGCTCTCACCTGACCCGGAACGGGTGAGTGACGTCCAGGACGCCCGGGTGCTCGCGATCCTTGGCGACAGCGTCACCACCGATCACATCTCGCCGGCGGGCTCGATCAAGCGCGACAGCCCGGCGGGCAGGTACCTGATCGAGCAGGGAGTGGACCCCAAGGATTTCAACTCTTACGGGTCGCGTCGCGGCAATCACGAGGTGATGATGCGCGGCACGTTCGCCAATATCCGCCTGCGCAACCAGCTGGCTCCGGGAACCGAGGGGGGCGTGACGGTGCATCTGCCCGACGGCGAGCAGATGTCGATCTATGACGCAGCGATGCGCTACCTGTCAGAGGACACGCCCCTGATCGTGCTCGCCGGAAAGGAATACGGGTCCGGTTCGTCGCGAGATTGGGCCGCCAAGGGCACACGGCTGCTGGGCGTTCGCGCGGTGATTGCTGAGAGCTTCGAGCGGATCCACCGCTCGAATCTGGTGGGCATGGGGGTATTGCCGCTCCAGTTCTCCGAGGGAGACTCCGCCCAGTCGCTCGGATTGACCGGTCACGAGCTGTTCACGATCGAGGGCCTCGCCGACACCGAGGAACTCCCCCGTGAGGTTCAGGTCAAGACGGGCGATCGCGACTTTCAGGTGACGGTCAGAATCGACACCCCTAACGAGCAGCGCTACTTCCGCCACGGTGGGATTCTGCACTTCGTTCTCAGGCAACTGCTCGCGAAGCACTAGTCCGAGCCCTAGGCCCGGGCAGCACTAGTCCGCCCTGGCGCGCCCATTCCTAGTCCTCCCGCCGAGGGGCAGGGGTCAAGTTCAAGGTGCTCCGTCCAACCGTCGATAGCCGGACAATGTCGAGAGCTCGGTTCAAGCTGCTGTCGATCATCGCCGCGATCGGACTGCTGGCAACGATGCCGCTGAGCGCGCAGGCAAGGCACGTCGTCTGGATCGTCAGAGACGGGTTCTACGCCGGGATGGTCCCGGGGTCCAGCGAGCTCGCGTTCTTCCATATCAAGCATCATCGCGTCTATCACCTGCGCTTCTCGATGAACGTGACCTGCCATGACAGCAGCACCGGCCAGGACTACGACGTGAACTTCAGCGCCGGCCCGGCGATGCCGCAGGGCGAGTTGATCCCGGCGAACGGAACGCTGAGGATCAACTGGACCGAAACCGACTCCGGACGTCGAGGGCACATCAGCGGCGAGCTGACGTTCCACCGTCATTTCCTGGCCAGCTTCTCAGTGCTTGCCAATGGCGGCCTCGAAAACTGCAACGGCTTCTCCGCCGTCCCGCTGCATCGTGCGCACCGCACGCCGCCGGTCCCGGTCGGCCCCTGACCCGAGCCTGGTCGCGCTTTACGGTCAAGCGCCGCACAGCTGAACCGTCGGTCCCGGAGAACCAATGAGGGACCTCGCGGCCTTCGCGACAGACGCTGAGGCGTCAGTAGGCGCGCCAGCGGGCCCGGCGATCCCGTACCACTGGTCGCGGTCCGTGGGGGTTCGCTCGGCGGTGCTCCAGGCATAGAAGATCACCTCGCGGACGTCGCAGTCCGAGCGCAGCAGCGTTTGCGCTACCGCGCCGATGTACGGCCCTTGCTGCGCCGCTGTTGCATATGTCGGGTTAGCAGCAGGCTGGGTCGCCCAGCCGTACTCGGTCACATACAGCGGTATCTCCCCCCCGCCGAGCGTGCGAAGCTCCAGACGATAGCCACGCACCCGCGCCTCGACGTCGGTCGGGTTTGGGCCGTATGGGTGCACGGCGATCCCGTCGATCTGGCCGGAGAGTCCAGGGACTGACATCAGCCTGGGCAGGAACTGCGTGCCGTTGGCCAGTCCGCCGACAAGCACCGGAACCCCCGGATCGACAGCGTGGATGGCAGCGCGCGCTGTGAGATACAGACGTGCATAGGCAGCCGGGTCCGGTGTGGGTCGCCAAAAGACCGCTGAGTTCTCCTCGTTCCAGATCTCATAGCCGACGATCTGCCCTCGGTAGCGTGATGCCAGCGCGCCGGCGTAAGCGGCGAAGTCGGCGGGGACGCGTGGAGCGCCATGCAGCTGCCTGGGGGTAAGCGATGCCCATCCCGGTGCATAGGCGAGGACCGCGATCCATTTCAGGCCGTGCGCGGCGAGCCTGCCGGCGATCAAGTCATCAAATCGCCAGTCATAAGCGTGCAGGCCGGAGCGGGGAGCCCGAGGTTCGGTGAACTCCCAAAGCGGTGCGGCGCGCACCAGACCGAGTCCGTCGGCTGCAACGGCCCCCAGGCTCCGGTCTACCGACGCACCACCGACCGGGCGATTCAGGAACATCGCGCTGACGTCGGCACCGAAGTCTCTTGTGGCCCGACGGGTCGGGAGCACGGAGGTCCGAGGCTTCGGTGCCCCGCCTCCACTGACGGCTAGCACGACGGCGATCCCGGTCAGAATCGCCAGCGCGACCGTGAGCACTACGGCGCGGGACTTGCGCACAGGGTGATCCCGTGCCGTAGCGTCGGCGGCAGCAGCTCTCCGGCGGTCCGATAGAGCCTGCTTCGAGCGTTCTGGCCCCCGAAGTGGTTTGCCACTTCGAGCCGTTCGATCACCAACCCCGCGGCAGCCACCTGGTCGCGCAGCTCGGTGAGCGTGTACTCGTGGAAATGCCCCGGGTTGCCTGGGGTCTCCCGAGGCGGCTCGACCGGGCTGCGGCCGAGCAGCAGCCGGATCCGCTTGTGCAGGGCCGCGCCGTTCGGTGTCTGCACCACCACGTGTCCGGGCGGCCGGAGCCAGCCCCCGACGCATCTGAGGACCGTCGCCACCGAGACGTGCAGGTGCTCGACTACCTCTGCAAGGATCGCCATGTCGTACACGGCCGCCAGCTGCGGTCCGCTGCCCGGCGTGCTCAGGCGATTGAGGTCAAACTCGACGTGGCGCTCGTGCGCGCGCGGCGGGATCGCGGGATGAGCGAATCCCAGAGTGTCGACCACCGCGTTGGGGTGAGCCTCCCGGAGCAGCTCGGTCTGGATGTTCGGCCCGATGTCGAGGATCCGCAGCTGGTCGGGCGCCCGGGTGTGCCCTGCCAGCTCCCCCACCAGCGACAGAAGCCGCGCGTAGCGCTCGGCGTGGTAGTCGACATATGTGATCGCCTCGGAATCGAGGACCCGTGAGCGCTCAGGCTGATCGGCCTGCCATCGCGCGAATCCGGCGCGGACGGCTCCAGCACTCCAAGGGCCTGCCGAGTCCATCGACAGCAACAACCGGGCGCGGCTATGCCGCGGGTCTCATCGCCTCGAGCTCGCGGCTCTGGGCGAGCGCGGTGAGCGCCTGGCGCTCGAGCTTGCGGACCGCGTCGCTCGAGAGCCCGAGTCGCCGGCCAGTCTCGCTCAGGGGCGCCGGCCGCTCGCCGTCGATCCCATATCGCAGCCGCACCACAGCCTGCTCGCGATCTGGCAGCCGCGACAGCGCCTGTCGCAGGGCATCTCCGGCAAGGGCGATCTCGACCTCCTCGGCGGGGTTCAGCTCTCCACTTGGCATCAGTGCCCCGAACGAGGTCTCCTCCTCTTCACCTACCGGCCGGTCGAGGCTGGTGACGACTCGCGCCGTGTCGCGGGCCTCCTGCACCTCCTCGACGCTCAGCTCGGCCGCCTGGGCGATCTCCTCGTCGGTCGCCTCGCGGCCGAGTTTCGCGGCCAGCTCGCCCTGAGCGCGGGCGATCTTGCGCTCGCGCTGACCGAGGTGGACTGGGAGGCGAATCGTGCGGGCACGGTTATCCAGCGCGCGCTGGATCGCCTGGCGGATCCAGAACGTCGCATAGGTGGAGAACTTGAAGCCCTTTCGCCAGTCGAACTTCTCGGCGGCCCGGATCAGGCCGAGTATCCCTTCCTGGATCAGATCGAGGAGCGGAAGATCCTGCCCCTGGTACTTGCGGGCATTTGAGATCACAAGCCGGAGGTTCGAGTTGACGAGGCGCTCCTTGGCTTCGAGATCGCCCCGCTCGATCCGCTTGGATAGCTCGACCTCCTCGTCGCGGCTGAGCAGTGGGTAGCGGCGGACCTCCTGGAGGAACAGCGACATCGCGTCGGTTGTGCGGCGCGAGAGGTCCCCAATCACGTAGCTGGTCTGCTCGACGTTCTCGCGCCCGCAGTCGTCGCGCACCTCGAATCCGCGGTCTTCCATGGCCTCTTGCAGAGCTGGCCCCTGCTCGTCGCCGAGGTCATGCTCCTGGACAGCTTCGCTCAGCTCGGAGAGGTCAACGCACTGCTTGGACTTCGCCTGCAGGCTGGCCGCAAGCTCCTCGGCAATCTCGTCGAGCGTTGCCGGCGCTCTGGTCGGTCCCGAATCTTCGGTCATGCTTTCACGGTACCCGGAGTTCGGGACGGCCAGTATCGGGCAAAGCGCGGCAGAGCGGCTCGTCCCGACCAGTTGTGACCTAACTCAATGGCTCGCCGAAGGCGGACGGCGGTCCGAGCTGCAGCAGCCCCAACACGTCTCAGCCTGACCCGACAGTCACAGCCATCCGACGTGAATCCGCAGGCGTGTAGGGATAGTCACTCTCGCGGGCCGTTGCAGCCCACAGCGTGTAAACCTCCCTGCCGTTGCCGCGAAGGAACGTATAAGGCGACTGGAAGCTGCCATCGGGGCCGGTGTAGAGATGGCCGATCTCGGCCTTCCCGCCATGCCACCCAACCCAGAGGAGCACGAGCTCCCCGGCGGCGGGGACGTAGCCCCCTTTCACCCGGCCGCTCAGAGTGATCGTCCCGCCCCAGGAAGTGCGGCGGGGCGTGACGGAGAGCGCGATCCGTGCTGAGACGCTGACAGTCACCTCTCCAGTGGCGGGCAATACGGCTCCGGATCCCCCGTATACGGCGGCGATCGTTCGCGAGGGCCCTGCCGGCAGCGTTGCTGACCACGCGCCATCACCCGCGGTGGTGACGGTTGCGGCCTGCCTGAACTGGTTGAGACCATTCTCCGGAGAGGTGAGGATCCGGAGGTGGGCGCCTGCGATGGGGACTCCGTCCGAGCTTACGAGTCTGCCGTTGATGGTCACCGCCTGGCCGTAGGGGACTCGCTCGTGAGTCGACAGCCTGACCGTCAATCGGCGGCACACGCGGATGATCCGCCACCGATGCGGACCAACTTGTACCCGCCTCTCAGCGCACCGAGCGTTCCGGCCTATTACGACCCGCACAGTCTCGAGGTGACCGCCCAGGCGAACACGCACCACGTGCCCGTTGATCCGCAGCCGCCGCCAGTGCCAGCCCACCAGCACCCGCTTGCGGATGACAATGGCTGGTGCGCTGATCCTCGTGAAGCTGACCTGCGACGCTGCCGTGATTCGCAGAGGCATCGTGAGCGTCTCACTGGTCGCGGCACAGTTACCAACGTTGTCGCACGATGTGCCGCGGATGACGTAGGACCCGGTGAGGCCGGCGTCGTTAACCCGCGCGATCAGGTGCCGCCCGTCGAAGGAGGTCGGCATCCTCGCCCAGTTCTGGGTGCCGGCCGGTGCCATCTCGATCGACCCACCAGAGACACCCGACTGGCCGTCGCCGGTATCCACGATCACGTTCGTCGGGGCGTTCGGATCTTGGGGCTCGAAACTGAGCGATGGGGGTGTCTCGTCGATTCGGACCGACATCGACGTCCGGCCGCTGTTCGGCGTGAACTGCGGGTCATATGCGTTGTTCCAGCCCACGCACGTGATCGTGTGAACGCCGGTGCCGTTTACCGCGAAGGCTCCTGAATACGCGTGGTTGACGCCGTCGACGCTGCAGTCGTGGCCTCCGACCCCGGACGGGCCCGTCGACACGCTCGAGGCGACCGTAACCGCATGGCCGACCCACGCGTTCGGATCCGCATCGTTCGGCGTCGAGATCGAAACCGTGACCGGGGCGTTATCGACACTCAACGATTCCGACACCGTCGACGTCACTCCAGCGGCGTTCGTTGCCTGAATGCTCAGGGGCA
>JALYZY010000136.1 GCA_030948665.1 Actinomycetota bacterium
CCGGATTCTCGCCCGTGCGCGCAGCGCGGGAGCCAGCGTCATCCACGTCAGAAACAACGGCGGCCCCGACGACCCCGATGCTCCGGGCGCCCCTGGATGGGAGCTCGCCACCGAGGTGCTGGGGGGCGAGCAGATCGTCGACAAGCACGAGGCGAACTCGTTCGCTGGGACAGTGCTCGCTGACCTGATACCTACGCCGGCAGAAGTCGTCGTGGTCGGAATGCAGAGCGAGTACTGCGTCCGGGATACCGCTCTGGCCGCCACACGGTGCGGGCATTCGGTTTCGCTCGTTCGAGGCGCCCACGCGACTTATGACGACGAGCGAAGCGCCGCCGAGATCACGCGCAACGTCGAGCAGGAGCTCGAGCGAGCCGGAGTAGCCCTCGTCGACGTCGCCGACGTCAGGTTCTCCTGAGCCGCCGCAGCTACGATCAACTGGTGCCCAGGACTGGTAGCGCTCGCACCCGAATCTCACCCGACGGACAGCGTCCGCACGGGCGCGCCCGCCAGCGTGCCTACCTTGTAGCGGCGCCGCGCGACGGGGACGAAGATCACCTCAGCGAGCTGCGCGAGCTGCTGCTGACGGCCCGCGTGGCGGCGGTCGGCGAGCTCACCCAGCGACGCGATCGTCCCCACCCGAATACTTATCTCGGTGCGGGCAAGCTGGAGGAGCTCGGCGCCGAGATCGCCCGGGCCGATGCCAACCTCGTCGCCTGTGACGACGAGCTGTCCCCGCGCCAGGAGCGCAACCTCGAGGCCGCGCTGGGGATTCCGGTGATCGATCGCACCGCAATCATTCTCGACATCTTCGCCTCGCACGCTCACAGCGCCGAGGGAAAGCTCCAGGTCGAGCTCGCGCAGCTCGAATATAACCTCGCGCGGATGCGCGGCCTGTGGTCGCACCTCGAGCGTCTGGGGGGCGGGATCGGGACCCGTGGACCGGGGGAGACTCAGATCGAGACCGACCGCCGCCTCGCGCGTGACCGGATCGCCGGGCTGCGACGCAAGCTCGTCGACGTCCGCTCGAGTAGGTCGGTCATGCGCGCTGAACGCGAACGCGCCCACCTGCCCCAGATCGCGCTTGCTGGATACACCAACGCCGGCAAGTCCACGCTCTTGAACGCTCTCACCGGCGCTAGCGCCGGGGTCGGCGACCGCTTGTTCCAGACGCTTGACCCGACGACGCGGGTCCTGCGGGCAGGCGGTCGCGACTATCTCGTGACGGACACCGTCGGCTTCATCCGCAAGCTTCCTCACCAGCTTGTCGACGCGTTCGGGGCGACGCTCGAGGAAACCAAGCGCGCGGATTTGATTCTTCACGTGCTCGACGCCTCGGCAGAGGAGGACGAGCTTGCTGCGATGAGGTGCGCGGTTCAGGAGGTCCTCGAGGAGATCGGAGCCGCGCAGGCGCCTCAGATGCTCGTTTTCTCGAAAGAAGATCTCGTTGCGCCCGAGCGCCGCGCGGAGTTGGCGCGCCGGCATCCCAATGCGGTTCTGGTCTCGGCGGTGACCGGGGAGGGGATCACGGATCTCGGATCACGGATCGAAGGGGAGTTCGCCCGGACGCTGCGCGGCGTCGATCTGCTGATTCCCTACGACGAAGGAGCTCGACTGGCGGAGCTGTACGAGATCGCGGGTGACCTCGAGCGCGAGGAGCGCCCCGAGGGAGTGCACGTGACGGCTCGCCTGCCCGCTGCGGTTGCAGCGCGGTACGAGCGCTTCGCGCTGTCGCCCGGGCTGTCATGAGGCTGCGAGTCCTGCGTCTCGATGAGCGGGCCCTGATCCCGACCCGCGCCTATCCGGGCGATGCCGGCTTTGACCTGCACGCGGTGGAGAGTGCCGCGCTGGCCCCAGGGGAGCGGACGTCGATCGGCACGGGAATTGCACTCGAGATCCCGGTGGGCCATGCTGGGCTCGTGCTGCCGCGATCTGGCCTCGCGGCGCGCCGCGGCATCACCGTCGTCAACGCCCCGGGCCTGATCGACGCGGGCTACCGCGGTGAGATCCGCGTTCTGCTGCTGAACACCGATGGAGACGCCACGTTCGAGGTATCGCCGGGCGATCGGATCGCGCAGCTTTTGGTGATCCGGGTGGAGACTCCGCAGCTGGAGCAGTTCGAGGAGCTCGCAGCCTCCGAGCGTGGCGCCGGGGGATTCGGCTCGAGCGGGACCTAGGTGCTCGCCGCCGCGTCGCCCTTAGGTCACGGCGGGGCGGCTCATGAGCCCGGTGGCGCAGGCCGAAGGCCATGTGAGGTCAGGAACTGCTCGGCGACGACTTTCGGGTCCTGGCCAGAGATGTCGACGGCGGCATTCAGCCGCCGCATCACGGTTGTCGTCAGCAGCGCGCTGACACGGTTTATGGTGGCAGCGAACGCGGGTCCCTCCCGCTCGAGCACCGTGAGCGGGACCACCGGCGCGACATTGCCCCAGCCGAACACGTGATGAGGGTCGGTCAGCAGCGTGTAGTTGCCGTTAGCCAGCTGTCCGTCGGTGGTGTTGACATCGGCCGCCTGGACGAGCTGGTGATCGAGCGCCTGGTACTGGCCACCCACGCTAAGCGCCTTGTAGACCGCCGGCTGGAAGCCGTACGCTCGCTCAATCGCGGGGAGCCCATCAGGGCTCTGCTGAAACTCTGCCGGCCCGCCAAATGTCAGCGTCGGGGCGAGCGGACCCAGGTCGGCAATCGTCGTGACTCCGTTCTGCGCCGAGAAGCTCGAGGTGACCGCGATTGCGTTGGCATCGCTGAAGGGCGTTGCGTCGAGCAACTCGAGCC
>JALYZY010000139.1 GCA_030948665.1 Actinomycetota bacterium
ACCCGCGACGTGCGCGCGTATATCGGAGTCGGTCACGATCCCGAGCCGCTCGCCGCCGAGCGCGATCAGCAGTTCCGAGACTCCGTCCTGCGACAGGCGCCGCGCGGCCTCTCTGACCGCTAGGCCACCGTCAAAGAACGTCGGCGAGCGCATGATCGCCGAGACGGGCGTGGTCGCGACTTCCGGAAGTCCGTGAACGGTATAGCCGGTACGCACCAGTCGGGTGCGCATCGTGCGCGCCACGTACGCGACCCCCGCCTCGGTGCTGAGCAGCCGGCGTCCCACCGCGTCGCTGATTAGGGCGCAGCTCGATGGCTCGCGCGCGCAGACGGTGTACGCCGGCGGCATCCCGGTGAGCAGCGAAGGGTGACCGAAGCACTCTCCCGGCTCGAGCACGTGGATCACTTCGCCCTCGTGCAGCAAGCCCATCGATCCGGTCAGCACGACCCACAGCCCAGGGCTGGGAGGGCCGTCTTCTACAAGGACCTCATCGCCAGCTTGGAAGGAGCGCTGCTCGGCGGCCGCCACGAGCGTTTCGAGCGTCGCGGGATCAATCCCATCGAACGGCGGGTAGCGGGTGAGAAATGTGTGCAAATTCTCCATGTCGGGTCCCGCAATTGTGTGGCGATCACGCATGGGCCGCACCCGGAGGACGTGTCAGCCTAACGCTGCCAGCAGCCAAAACGGGTTCAGGAGAGGTCACATGACGCATCCCGAAGGGTTCGAGCACGACGAACTCGTCTACGAGTCCGCCGGACTGCCCAAGACCACCAACTGGTGGGGAGCGTTCGTGATTGGGCTCGCTGGGACGATCCTGGTCACTGGAATCGCGCCGACGATGGTGACGACGCTCGGCGCGGCATCGGTCCCGGTGATCGTCGTGATCACCCTGAGCGGATACCTGCTGTGCCTGTTCCTGGCGGAGCTCTCGGCGATGATGCCCGACCGTTCCGGGGGGTCGCCGGCGTACGCCTACCCGGCCTACAAGGACCGCTGGCCGCGGTTCGCCGAGCACGTCAATGGGTTCACGGCGTGGGCGTACTGGCTGGGATGGTTCCCGGTCGCGCCGCTGAACATGATCCTGGCGTCGTTCTACATCGTCGACCTGTTCGGGCTCAACGCGACCGCGGGCTTCACACCGATTCACACGTTCATCGCGTGGTGGACGGTCGCGATCGCGGTCGTTGGGATCCTGCTGCTGTTCATTCCCGCCTACATGGGACTTCGGTTCGGCACAGTGTTCGCGACGACGCTCGCGCTGCTGTCGATGATCCCGCTGACGTTCCTGGCGATCTCGTGGATCTTCAACCCCTCCGTGGTGCATTTCGGCCAGCTGTTCCACTTCAAGCACACCAACGGAACCGGCTTCTTCGCCCCGAGCTTCGGTCACGGATGGCTGACGATCTCGATCGCGTTCTCGTTCCTGTTGACGTGGAACGTGATCGCGATGGAAGCGGCGGCGTGCTACATCGGAGAGACGAGGGATCCTGACCGCGACGCGAAGATCGCCATGAACCTCGAGGGCGCCTACGGCGTCTTCATCTACACGATGATTCCGGTCGCGTTCATCATCGTGATCGGCGTCCACGCGCTCGGCAACACTGCCCTGGTCGACCCGAAGACGATCTTCGTCAACTTCGCCGGGTTGGTGTTCGGCGCCGGTAAGGGCAGCAACGTCCTGAACTGGCTGATCGGGATCATGCTGATCCTCGCGCTCATTCTCTCGGCGCTGAACGCGATCACCGGGACGGCGCGGTCGCTGCACCAGATGTCCACAGATGGCCAATTCCCGCGCTTCTTCCAGCACGTCAACTCGCACGGCGTCCCGGACCGCTCGATGATCTTCAACGTGGTCTGCTCGATCATCGTAGTGTTCTTCGGCGGCGCGGTTGAGATCTACACGTTCTCGAACGTCGGCTACCTCGCGTCGTTCATCCCGGTGCTGATCGGCTACTACCTGCTGCGAAAGAACCGGCCGAACTTGCGGCGGCCGTTCAAGCTGCCCGAGTGGATGAAGTACGTAGCGCTCGCCCTCGCTGCCCTGTATGCGGTCATCTACTTCTATGGTGGTCCCGTCTACGCGTCCTGCACGTGCTCACAGGCTGCGCGCTCGACGCTCCCGTACTACTTCATTGGCTTCGGCGTGCTGGCCGCCTACCTTCCGATGTATCTGTGGCGTAAGCGCGGAGACAAGCGCAATCAGCCCGAGACACCGGCCGCAGCGGTGCCGGCGCCCGGAGGCGTCGGTCCTTGAGCGCCACGGCCCCGGTGGGCGATCGGGAGCAGACCGAAGAGCAGCAGTTCGAGCGGATCCTGCTGGCCTCGGAGGGCCGTGCCATCCCCGCAGCGGCCATCGACCGGGTAGTCGAGCTGGCGCAGCCGTCGGGCGCGAGCGTGCAGGTGTTCTCGATTGCCCGTGTCCACGGCGTCGCGTTCGGCTTGCCGAACCCGGGCCTGCTGCCGACCAAGCGGGAATGGGACGAGCAGCGGGAGATCGTGCAGAAGGCCGTGAAGCGGCTGCAGCGCAAGGGCCTCGACGCCCAAGGTCACGTGCTCGGCACTCGCAGGGCGACGAAGGGAATCTGCGACGAGGCTGCGCGGCACCGGTGTGAGGCGATCGTCATGGCTGCCGACTCCGATCGCAACCGGATCGTCGGCGACATGCTGTGGACTCAGGAGCCGCAGCGAGTCCGCCGGCGGGCGAAGGTACCGGTGTTTCTGGTCACGGAGTGAGGGCCGCGCGTGACCGTCCGTGCAGCCGCGCTAACTTGATCGCCAGCTCGAGCGACAGCAGATCATCCTGCTCGATGTTCAGACCGGTGAGCTCCTGAATCCGCCCTAGCCGCTGCCGAAGCGTGTTCGGGTGGATGAACAGCGCCCTGGCGCTCTCGATCACGCTGCGGCGCTCGGCGAGGTAGCGCTCGAGCGTGTCGAGCAGTGATGTTCGCCGCTTGCGGTCATAGGCGATCAGCAAGTCGACGGCGGCGCGCATGCGATCGTGGGGGGCGTCCTCGGCGGTGATGTGGACGAGGTAGCGGTAGGCCCCGACCTCCGAATACGCGATCGCGCCTCCGTCCTCGAGTAGGGCGCGGCCGACCGTCGCTGCGTCCACGGCTTCTCGGTACGCCCGCGGGGCATCGTCCGGCATGTCGTGGAACTCGCTCAGCCCAATCGCCGCGCAGGTGCGCTCCCCCAGCTCACGGCAGGCACGAAGGACGCGCTCGAGCGGGTGCTGCCCCCGGCCGCGGAACCCAAGCACCGCCCGCACCGGTCCGGGTCCACTTTCGATCGCCGTATCCGACGCCAGGGCTCCAAGCTCGTGCGCAATCTCCTCTGCTGCGATCAGCCATTCGCCGGACCGGTGCTCGCGACCAGCGGAGGGCTCGGCACACACCATCAGGTAAGGGCTTGACAAATCGCAACGGAGCTCGGCGGCCTTGGAAACCGCGAACCCGGTCGCGCCCGCCGCAAGCGCCTCGAACAGGTCCTTGACGATGTTCGACTTGGTCAGCCCCTCGATCAGCTCAGCGCGCTTGATCGCGATCGCCGCCAGCAGAGCGGTTGCCCGCGCGAGCTTGTCGTCCTCCTCGCTGAACGGATGCCCGGTCCGCGCTCCGGCGCAGAGCAGT
>JALYZY010000176.1 GCA_030948665.1 Actinomycetota bacterium
GTGTCGATCGACTTTGTCGTCGCTGGCGACGCTGAGCACTACCACGTGCCACTGCTGATCAGCCCGTTCGGCTACTCGACCTACCGCGGGAGCTGATCGCGCGTGGCAATCGTCCTCGGGCACAACATCTATGGGAAGTCGGAGGTCCGCGTCCTCAAGGTCGTCCGCAGCCCGGAGCGCCACGAGCTCCGAGATCTGACGGTCGACGTCGCGCTGACCGGCGAGTTTGCGGCCGCGCACCTGACAGGCGACAACGGCGGGCTGCTGGCCACCGACACGATGCGAAACACCGTGTATGCGCTCGCCAAGGATGATCCGATTGAGCATCTCGAGAGCTTCGCGCGTCGGCTAGTCGAGCACTTCGTCCTAGCGGGGCCATCGGTTTCCAGCGCTCGGGTACGGATCGCCGAGCATCCCTGGGAGCGGATCGGGGATCACCCGCACGCCTTCCAGCGCGGCAGCGGCGGCCAGCGGATCGCAGTTGTAGCCGGCGGCGGCCGTGAGTTCTCGATCGAGGCCGGGATCGATGATCTGTTGGTGCTGAAGACCACCGACTCGGGATGGTCCGGCTTCCTGCGCGAGCAGTACACGACGCTGCCCGAGACCGACGACCGGATCCTCGCCACGGTCATCACCGCCTCGTGGCGCTACTCGCCGGTGGACGCATTCGACTACACGGCCGTGTGGCACCGCGTGCGCGCGACGATGCTTGAAGCCTTCGGCGACCACTACAGCCCGTCGGTGCAGTTCACCCTGCGGCGGATCGGCGAGGCGGTGCTCGAGGCGTGCGCCGAGATCGAGCGAATCCACCTGTCGCTGCCCAACCGCCACCAGCTGCTGTTCGACCTCGGGCGCTTCGGGCTCGCCAACGACAATGAGATCTTCCACGCGACGACCGAGCCCTACGGACTGATCGAGGGGACCGTGGAGCGGGTTCCCGACACGTAGACCTTCAGGGGAGGTGATCGAGATCGACTGGACCAAGCTGCCGAAAGCCGAGCTGCATCTCCACATCGAGGGGACGCTCGAGCCGGAGCTGATGTTCGAGCTCTCACAGCGCAACGGTGTGGAGCTTCCGTATCCCGACATCGAGTCAGTCCGGCAGGCGTACGTGTTCGGCGACCTGCAGTCGTTTCTGAACATCTACTACGCGGCGTGTGAGGTGCTGGTGGCCGAGCGCGACTTCTACGAGCTGACGCTGGCATACCTGAAGCGCGCGCAGCGCGACGGGGTCCGGCACGCCGAGATCTTCTTCGATCCCCAGACGCACACAGCTCGGGGGGTGGAGTTCGGCACGGTCATCAGCGGGATCACATGCGGGCTGGCCGCGGGCCACGAGCTCGGGATCAGCTCACGGCTGATCATGTGCTTCCTCCGCCACCTCTCTGAGGAGGACGCGATCGCGACGTTCGAGCAGGCGCTCCCGTACCGCGAGCTGATTACCGGCGTCGGTCTGGACTCCTCTGAGGTCGGCAATCCGCCCGAGAAGTTCCGCCGGGTGTACGCGCGGGCGCGTGAGCACGGGTTCCACGTCGTGGCGCACGCCGGCGAGGAGGGGCCACCCGACTACATCTGGCAGGCGCTCGATCTGCTCGGATGCGAGCGGATCGACCACGGCGTGCGCTGCGTCGAGGATCCCCGCCTGCTGGCGAGGCTCGCGGCCGAGCGGATTCCACTGACCGTCTGCCCCCTGTCGAATGTGAGGCTGCGCGTGTTCGAATCGCTCGAGCAGCATCCGCTCTCCGAAATGCTCGAGCACGGCTTGTGCGTGACCGTCAACTCCGACGACCCCGCCTACTTCGGCGGCTACGTCGGCGAGAACTTCGCGGCGGTGCGGCGCGCTCTGTCGCTGAGCGACGAGGCGCTCATGACGCTCGCGCGCAACAGCTTCGAGGCGTCGTTCCTCGACGACGAGACCAGGGGCAGATATCTGGCCGAGCTACAGGCGTGCCTCGCCCGCACCCCACCCTTGCCCCGGAAGCTCGAAGAAGGGGCCGCGGTACAATCGTTGTGCCGGCCAACCGAGGCGTAGTGGCCCCAGAGTCCGGTCGGCACGGGGATGCCGACCGCCCGCACCTGGCCGACAGGAGCGACGCTTCATGCTTCGGACTGGTCATCGCCTATAAGCGGCGATCCTGGACGGCAGCACAGGCGGAGTTCCGCGCCGGAGAACCCGGCGAGGAAGGCCGACATGTTTGGCTTCTATGTAATCAAGCAGTACGAGCGCGGCGTGCAATTCCGGCTGGGTCGCGTCACCGACGGCGTCCGCGAGCCCGGCTTGATCTTCGTCATGCCTCTGGTCAATCGCGTCCGTCGGGTTTCGATGCGGATCGTCACGCTGCCGATCCAGTCGCAGGGCATCATCACCCGCGACAACGTCAGCGTCGGCGTCTCCGCCGTCGCGTACTACCGAGTTGAGGACGCGGTCCGCTCGATCGTGGCGATCGAGAACGTGTCCTCGGCCATCAGCCAGATTGCGCAGACGACTCTCCGATCCGTGGTTGGGCGCCACACGCTCGATGAGACGCTCTCGGAGACGGACAAGATCAACAAGAACATCCGCGAGATCCTCGATGTCCAGACCGAAGAGTGGGGCGTCAAGGTGACCGTCGTTGAGCTCAAGGACATTCAGTTGCCCGACAGCATGCAGCGGGCGATGGCCCGCCAGGCTGAGGCCGAGCGCGAGAAGCGCGCGAAGATCATCGCCGCCGAGGGGGAAGCGCTGGCCGCCGGGGAGTTGGGGCGGGCCTCTGATGTGATGATGGCCCACCCGCTGGCCCTGCAGTTGCGCAACCTCCAGACGATGGTCGAGATCGGAGTGGATAAGAACTCCACGATCATGTTCCCAGCGCCGCTGATGAGCACGATCGGAGAGATCGGCACCTTCCTCAGCCGCGAAGCGGCCGCTGCAGGCTCCAGCCCATCCCCGATTGAGGTCATTCCCGCCCGGATTGGGGACCAGCCGGAGCAGACAGCCGGCACGGCGCAGACCAACGGCGAGCTCGTCGCGAGCTGAACCCCGAGCCGTCGATCGCACGCCGCGGACGCCTATGCAGGGCGCCCGCGGGCGGTGCGCGAGTGTTCGCGCAGCATCTCGAACGCGCTGTCCTCCTCGATCGAGTGGCGCAGCACAATGGCGCCCCTTTCACGCCCTGCTACTGGCCGACGTTTAAGAGGTCCAGATCCCGACGCGCAGGGAGCGTCCGACACCATGAGCGCGACCGAGCGACCTGCTGCCGGGGCGCCCGGTGGCGTCAGAACTCCGCGCCTCCACTGAGCTCGGAGCCACGAAGCGCCTCATGCTCACCCATGAGCGTTCCGCCGGTGACTCTCCGGCCGGGCAAGACCAAATCGTCAGGACGCCTTCGGCCCCATGCCGGAATTCCGGTTGATCTCACGTCGTCGTGGTCTCCGGACACGAGCTTGGATTCGTGGGCCGTGGCGAGTGAGGAGCAGGCTGGGAAGCGCTTGCTCACGACGGACGCACCATCACGTGACGGCATGGGTGGACGCGAAGGTCGCAAACATCGACGCCTGGATACAACTCGATCGGCCCGCAGTATGTGACGCTATGGGCGAGGGGATGAAGACGAACCGGTCGGTGGCGGAGAATTCCAGAGATGAACCAGGACTCGTTTGACAGCGACACCGAGCAATCCGATCGGCCCACGATCGCTAGCTCGCCAGCACCTGAGCCCGACGACGACGCGACGGCTCACGGCCGCGCGCTGCGGCGGTGGCTTACCTCCAGCGCGAGGCGCGAGCGCCGGCTCGAGCAAACGGGGAGCGAGCCTGATCCACGCTTCACGTTCGCGAACGAACGCACCTTCCTCGCCTGGAACCGGACCGCGCTCGCGCTGATCGCCGCCGGGCTAGCGGCGGCGCAGTTTCTGAAGTTCAACGTTCACGGACTGCGCCTGATCATCGCGGTGCCGCTGATCGTGCTCGGCGCGGCGCTCGCGCTCGCGAGCTACTTGCACTGGGAGGACAGCGAGCGGGCAATGCGCCTGCGGCAGCCGCTGCGCTACTCGTGGATGCCGCGGCTGCTCACCGGGGGCATCGTGCTGATCGCCCTGCTCGGCGGGATCCTCGCCGTGGTCGACCGAATAGTGCATTGAGCCCGCGGCGCTCTCAGACCTCGACCGGTAAGCCCGCAACGCTCGCGCCCGAGTTGAACCGTCCCGGCCTCGCGCGCGACCGCACCGCGCTCGCGTGGACGCGGTCTGCCCTGAACATGGCAGCGAGCGGCGCTCTGATCGCGCGCGCTGGCTTTACGGCACACCTCGGTACGCTCGGGCTCGCAAGCGCCATCGTGATGGCAACCATCGCCGTGCTGACGTGGCGCCACGGGCAGGCGCTCTACCGCGACCGCAGTGGTCCCGCCATGCCTCCGCTTCACCAGACGGCTGCGCTCGGCCGGTTGACGGCGGCCACGCTACTGATCGCGGCGTTCGCGATCATCGTTACGATCGCGATCTGACGCTCTTGGGTCCCCTTCGAGCCACAGCGGAACGCCAATCTCGCCGACTACTTCTCTGACCG
>JALYZY010000235.1 GCA_030948665.1 Actinomycetota bacterium
CGGCGTGCGGCTCCAAGCGCGGATCGCGGCGTGCGGCCCGGCGCCGGCAGCACTGCTCGTACTCGAGTAACCCAACGCCGGCGTCCAATACCTTGCCGGCGACGGCCACACTGATCGCAGATGAATATCTGCCCGGGCCACTGTCACCGTCCGGGCGAGTCGGTTCCGAGAACGCGAATCGCGACGAGATAAGCCGATATCGCGATGTCTGCCGGACGATCGACCGTTTGCTGGACCAGGGTCGATTGACCGAGGCGTTGCGGCTGAACGCCGAGGCGCGCCGAGACTTTCGGCGCTTGTACGCCGGAATTGCCGGCTAGCCACCGCGGGCCGATCCGCAGGTCCGAGTCTGGCCGACTCAGAGCTGCGAGGACGCCGCGGCTTCGGTGGCCTTGTTCTCGATGGTGCGGGGAGCACCGCGGGCGCGCGCTACAGACGGGGCCGGCGAGCCGACTCGCTCGTGGCCGAGCCACTGCTCCCTCACTTGCATTACATCCCGAAATGCGGCCACGATCCGGGGATCGAATTGAACCCCGGCATTGGAAAATAGTTCGTCCAGCGCGACGTCCCGACCGAGTGCCTTACGGTACGAGCGGTCGGTTCGCATGGCATTCCAGGCGTCGCAGACCGCGATGATTCGTGACTCCAGGGGAATGGCCGCACCGACCAGACCGTCCGGGTACCCCCTGCCGTCCCAATGCTCGTGATGAGATCGGACGATGAGTCCGACCTCGTGCATGAATCCGCCGACCCGGTCGAGCAGTTTCTGGCCCTCGATTACGTGGGTCTTCATGATCTCCCACTCTTGAGGATCGAGCTTGCCCGGCTTGTTGATGATCGCTTTGGGGATGACGATTTTGCCGACGTCGTGAAGTAGCGCGGCGAACTCGAGGTTCCTCCGTTGCGCGGCGGTGAGATCCAGTGCTCCGCCAAGCTCCAGCGCTAATGCGACGACGTTCTTGCTGTGCTCCCCGGTATACCCATCGGCGGCCTCGAGGACGTCGGTGAGCACGTGGGCGGTCCCCCGGTAGGCGTGGCTCAGCTCGAGTAGGTTCTCCAGCCGTTCGTGACGCTCCCGGCCAAGTGCCGCCAGTACTACGAGTAGCGGCAACGGCGCGAGCGCGGCCCACGGATTAGTATGGATTTCTCCCGCCACCACCAAGCCGATTCCCGACAGGGCCGCATCCACGCCGTAGACCCACGTTTCGCGCAGCTGCGCGGAGAAAGTCGACCCCCTTCCGACGTAGCGGAGCGTCGACGCGGTGAAGTCGGTCACAAACTGAGCGCCCAACGCAACGACCAGTAGGAATGGCCCGGCATCGCCCGGCGCTGTCCGCGCCAGCGCGAAGACCGCTACGGGGCCTAGAGCAAACCACGAGTTCCCCACGACCTGCAGCAGGCGGCTGGGACGGATCGTCCCGGTGAACACGTCGGGGAGGCGTCCCAACGCCAGCGCGACGACGACTGCCACCGGGACGACCGCGAGCGGCATCACGAACAGCATGGGTACGAACGCCAGTTGGGTGGGAACTGTGAAGCCGGACGGCAGCTCGAACCGCACTCGCGCCGCCAGGATCATGACCAGCAGACACAGCGCGGCCGGCACCAGCGGAAACGCCTGCGGCGGCTCCAGCCACCAGAGGATGGTGGCGACCACAATGAAGCCGCCAGCTGTCGCTATCTCCGAGACGCGCTCGCGCTCCGTCATCCGTTGTGACGCGCGTTGGAACGTCTCGGCGAGCAGCTCCTGCTCCTCAAGGCTTTTGCTTAGAGACACCTCCCGTCAGTCATCGACCCGCTCGACCCGCGCCGTTAGCGAGATCCGCGCCTGATGTCGAATTTCGCATCCGAGAACCAACATTCGTCCAGATCCGGCCCTTCATGCCCTGAACCCGAGCCAATCGCGTCATAATCCTTCCGCAAACCTAACTGAACAGGGCAAACCCGGCGTGAGCCGGGGACGCAAAGCTAGAGGTCTCGACCGAGGGCGAGATAGCTCGGCCGCCAGGCGACGCCAAGGATGGTGCGCATGAAATGTCTACGCCGCTGGATGCTGCCGTTTGCGGGGACAGCCGCGATGCTGCTTGGGCTCGAGGCAGGTCCGGCATTTGCCAACACGGCAGGGTTGGTCCAGTCTGTTCTCCAAACTCCTACCAGCACAGTGGGCTGTGCAGCCCCCAGGCTCACACAGCCGTTCCTTTCCGCCGGAGATTTGAACTGGTACGGGCCGCTGCCAGGCCAGACCGCCGGTAGCTTCACGATTGCCGGCTGGGGGCTCAGTGGTGGGGCTCGGATCGTGACCACCCAGCTGGCTAACGGTGGCTCCGGCACGGTCCTCGACTTACCCGCCGGCTCGGTGGCCATCACCCCGCCGATCTGCGTGACCACCGACTACCCGATGGCTCGTATGCAGGTGCGAAGCCTGGTCGGGTCACAGGGCGTTGACTTCTTGGTGTCATACGCGGGGACGAACCGATGGAACTTGCCGCAGTCTGCCATTCCAGTCCATGGTCGGGGAACCAACTGGACGCTCTCGGATCCCATTGATATTCAGCCGAGCGCCACGCCCGGATGGCAACTAGCACGATTCGCGCTGGTCCCAGTCGGGAGAAGCAGCGAATACCAGGTCTACGACATCTACGTGGATCCGCGGATGACGAGGTAGCGGGAGGGGGCGCATTCCGGTTTCCGAGGAACCGCGCCGTTACCCGAATCGCTGTAGCCACTCCCGTTCTTGGCGAGTCGAGGACACCGATCGATGCGCGGGTTCCGGCGCCAGGTTCGGCATTCAGGCGATGTTCACCGCAGCCAACGCCGGCCCAGGGGCGTCCTCGAGCGGCGGACAACCACCCACCCCGGCGTCGTCGCTCTGGCCCGGCGCGTATTAACACGCGCGAGTACCCCGGGCTCGCGCAGCTCGGGTGGCGCCGGTGGAGGCAGTGGGCGTGGGGCTCTGGGTGGCGGCGAATCAGGCCCTACAGCGTCGCCAGCAGCTTCGGCGCGACTTCCTTCTTGCGGCTCATCACGCCGGGCAGCTCGATCATGCTGTCCTCAGGGCGCAGGCCGAAGCTCCGTGCCACGGTCGCCGTGTCGCCGGCGACGAGCAAGTCGGTGCCCTTGGTCAGCACGTCGGTGATCATCAGCGCGTAGAGCTGCCACCCGTTCCGCTCTCGCTCGCTGCGCAGCGCGTCAAGCAGCTCGGACTTGCGCTCGAGCAGCCCCTTGCCGACGACTTCAATCTGGGCGATGCAGATCGTCTGGCCGCGTCTGACTTCGTACTGCTTAGCGTCGCCGGAGATGATCTCCTCTGCGCTCAGCTCGGAGACATCCGCCGTGGCCTCGAACATCTCACGGCCGAGCTCGGTCGCGTTCAGTGCGAGCACGCGCTCCAGATACTCGACCACGGAGTGGTCGCGCTCGGTCGCGGTCGGGGAGTTCAGGATCACTGTGTCCGACAGGATTGCGCCGAGCAGCATCACCGCCGCCGCGCGGCTGGGCTCCATCCCGTTCTGCCGGAAGCGCTCGACGACGAGGGTCGCCGT
>JALYZY010000249.1 GCA_030948665.1 Actinomycetota bacterium
GTATTTGAGCGCACGCGAGGCAGGTCACCGCCTACTCGCTCAGTTCTAGGAAGCGCTCGACCGAGGCCTCCTGATGGTCCAGGCGCTCGGCCAGCTCCCGGGCCCGGTCGGCGGCGAGTGTCAGGAAGTCCTCTACGCATCGCGCCGGATCGTCAGCAAGTGGATACACCCTGGTCACGTCCTGCTGTGCGCAGGCGATCCCGATCGGCGGCTTGCCCTCCGCGAGCGTGCGGGCGCTGCACACCGGCGCGACGACGAGCTGCCGCTCGGGCGCCACGAGCGCGGTCGGCATCAGCCTCGGCGCCGGGAAGCGGACGGATAGCTCGACTGAGTGATCGATTCTGAGGTCGTCCCCGAACAGCTCGCCGAGGGGCTCACGCCACACGTCCAAGACGATGTCCGCGCAGATCAGCGCGTCCCGCAGCGCGCACGCCTGCTCTAGATAGAGCGCTTCGGCCTCCCCGCGGTCCTCCGCGTCGGCGAGGTCGAGGTCGCAGGGCACTCGAAGCAGCGAGCTTGCGGCGACCGTCGCGCCCGCCCCGAGACTCCCTGGAGCGATGTACGTCTGCAGCGTTCCCAGGTCTCGCCTCCCGTGGAAGATCACCGTGACCGCCTCACTGAGCGGCAGACCATGGACCTTCAGCGATACTGCGACGGACGAGGAGTCGTCCAGCAGGGCACGGCGCAGCAGGTCTTCTGCGGAGTCGTTGGGGGCGTCTGAGTGTTCTTCGGGCATCGCTCTCTGTAAGACGTTTCGGCGAACGGGTGGGGAATATTTACCCGAATCGGCGGCGGAAGGCGCAATTACCCCCCGCGAGAGCGATCGCTGGCTTGTACGCCTGCTCGCCGGGTAGCCTCCGGGCGAGATGAAGCTCCTCTACAAACCGTTCGCGCTGATCGCTGGATTCATCGCTGCCCGCATCGGAAAGAGCGTCTTCAAGAGCCTCTGGTCGAAGATCGACGCGGGCGAGCCGCCGGCACCCACGGCCGCCGATGCCAGCCTCCCGAAGGTCGTGGGAGCAGCCGCGCTCGAGGCCGCGACCAGGGCGGGCGTATCGGCGGCGGTCGATCGCGCGAGCGCCCGGGTGTTTCACCATCTGATCGGGATCTGGCCGGGCGAGAAGCGCGAGAAGCGCTAGCCGCCCCGCAGGACGAATCCGCGCCTGGCCAGCTCCCCAAGCGCATCCTCGAATCCGGCGAAGTCACGGCGCATCAGGAGGTCGATTGGCCTTCCAGCCGGTCCAGTGGCCCGGACCCATCGCTTCAAGACACCGCTTTGAACCTGCTCGGAGGCCTCCTCCAGCAGCTGGGCGAGAATCGGCAGCTCGGAGCGATGCTCGAGTTGACCTGACAGCAGCGTGAGTGGATCGGCGTCCAGCACCGTGCACAGCTCGTCTTCGCTCAGCCCCAGCAGATCCATCACGCGCGCAGCGCGCTGCCCTGCCTTTCCTGCACCGCTCACGGGGCGAGCATAGATGTGCGGCTGGACTGCGCCGCAGGGCTAGACGCACGAGCGTCACCACGGGCTTCTGTTCGGCCTCGCCCGAATAACACACAGCAAGGCATGAACGTCGTCAGTCAGCTCGAGACGCTGACCTGGGACGTCTGCTCAGAACAGCTGGTTCTCGCCGCCGAAGACCTCGCTCACGGAACCATCGGTGAAGATCTGACGGATCGAGTTGGTGAGCAACTCGGCGCAGGAGAGAACCCGGACGTTTTCAGGCGCCCCGGACGGGAGCGGGATCGTGTCGGTGACGACGATCTGCTCGAGCTGCGCTTCTTCCAGATTCTGCCAGGCGTTACCAGAGAAGTTGCCGTGCGTGGCCGCGGCATAGACCTTGGTCGCACCGGCGCTGTGGATTGCTTGGGCAGCCGCCTTGAGTGTGCCGGCCGTGCCGATCAGGTCGTCGACGATCAGCGCGGTCCTCCCGGCTACCTCGCCGATCACGTAGCCGATCTCCGCGACCTGTTGGGCGGGGCGCTCCTTGTTGAGGATCGCCAGGTCGGCTCCCATCTTCGACGCGAACTGCTTGTTCAGCTTCACCCGGCCCGCGTCTGGAGCCACCACCACCAGGTCCTCGAGGCTCAGGTCGGCGAAGTACTGGGTCAGCATGAACAGCGCAGTCATGTGGTCGCAGGGCTTCTGGAAGAAGCCTTGGATCTGGCCGGAGTGGAGATCCATCGTCAGGATCCGGTCGATTCCGGCAGCCTCGAGCATGCGCGCGACGAGCCGCGCGCTGATCGGCTCGCGAGGCGCTGACTTCTTGTCCTGGCGCTGGTACCCATACCACGGAGTGACCGCGATCACCCGGTGTGCGGAACCGCCGACTGCGGCATCGACCAGCTCGAGCAGCTCCATCAGGGCATCGTTGGTGCTCAGACCGGTGTCAGGGTTCGCGCAGGTCGGCTGCACGATGAAGACGTCGGCGCCGCGCACGGACTCCTCGAAGCGGCAATAGACCTCGCTGTTGGCAAAGGTCTTCAGCGTGACACCGCCGAGCTCAACTCCAAGCTTGTCGGCGATCTTCGCGGCCAGGCCTGGGTTCGCCCTGCCCGACACGAGCATCAGCCGTTTGTTGTACTCGTGCTGCAAGCCGCCGGGCGTGTAACTCGTCTCGGCCACGCTCATCGCTTCCGCGAGTGTACGCCCGGGAGCCGACGTGAATCCAGCGGGATTCACCGGCGTCGACTCGGTTGCGGTCGTCATCCCGGCCGCGGACCCGAAGCGTCGCGGTCGTCATCCGACCGCGGAGCCGAAGCGTCGCGGTCGTCATCCGAGCGCGGAGCCGAAGCGTCGCGACCGCTGCGGCGCTCGGCGTACCCCTCGACGTTTCGTTGCTGGGATCTGGCCACACCGGGGGAGCCACCGAGGGCGCCTGGCGGCACATCCTGCCCGATCACCGATCCGGCCGCCGTGAAGGCACCATCGCCAAGCGCGACCGGCGCGACCAAGGTCGTGTCGACGGCCGTCTTGACGCCCGAGCCGATCGTCGTTCGATGCTTCTCGAAGCCGTCGTAGTTCGCGGTGATCGTGCTCGCGCCGAGGTTTGTCCCCTCGCCGATCTGTGCGTCACCGATGTAGGAGAGGTGCGGGATCTTGCTGCCGGCGCCGACGTCGGAGTTCTTGATCTCGACGAACGTGCCCGCCTTAGAGCCCTCCCGAAGGAGAGTGCCGGGGCGCAGGTACGCGAATGGCCCGACGCTGACCCGGTCGCCGATCGTCGCTTCCTTCACGTAGGCGTGCACGATCGTGGCCCCATCGCCGACGCGCGCATCGATCAGCGTCGAATGCGGGCCAATGGTCGTGCCGCAGCCAATCGAGGTGCGGCCATGAAGGCTTGTGAACGGTGCGATCAGCGATTCCTGGCCGATCTCGACGGCCACGTCGATCACCGCGCAAGACGGATCCACGATCGTCACGCCGGCGAGCATGTGCCTCTCGTGGATGCGCCGCTGAGCCACAGCCCGCACCACCGCCAGCTGCGCGCGATCATTAATGCCGAGCTCGCCGGAGTCTGAGATGACGTGCGCCGCGACAGTCCGCCCCTGTGCCCGGAGGATCGACAAAACGTCCGGCAGATACATCTCGCCTTGGGCGTTGTCGGGTCGCACGTCCTCAAGCGCGGCGAGTAGCTCCTCGCCCTCGAACGCGAAGAGGCCCGTGCTGATCTCACGTATCTGAAGATCGACGTCGCTTGCGTCCCCGGGAGCCTTGGTCTCGACGATCCGCTCGACCGTGCCATCCGGTGCTCTGACCACCCGGCCGTAGCCGCTTGGATCCCGGAGCACGGCGGTAGCGACCGTCGCTGCGGCTCGAACGCGTCCGTGAGCCTCGATCAGGTCACCGATCGTCCTGGCCGTGATCAGCGGATGGTCTCCGTTCATCACGACCACCGTGCTGTCCGGTGGGATCAGCCGGCGTGCGGACTTCACCGCATCGGCGGTCCCCCGCGCTTGCTCCTGGACCGCGAACTCGACTCCCGCGACTGAGCCCTCCAGTCGCCCGCCCGGCGCGTCGACCACAACGATCTGTGCGGCACGGGCTTCGCGCGCCGCCTGAACGGGCCAGCCGATCATGGGCCGACCGCAGATCGTATGCAGGAGCTTCGGGGTCGCCGACAGCATCCTGGTGCCCTCCCCGGCGGCGAGGATCACGACTACAGGAGCGCCCACACGAGGATCGTACCCGGCAATCAGCCTGGCACTGGCGGTCGCTCGGCTAGGCGGCGTCGCTCCCTGCGCCTGCTTCGTTCTTATACCAGCGGAGCCATTTGCGCACCGCACCGTCCGTCACACCGTACTTGCGCCCGACCGCAAGCATGCTCATCGATGCGACATCGGCGGCGAGCTGCTCGTAGGAAGGGGGGGACGACCTTACGCAGTAACGGGCTTCGGCGCGCGGATTGCACAGGCGTAGTTTGCAGCCTGTTCACCGAGCTGGGGAGCCAGGATTTGAACCTGAACCGGGACGTCCAAAGCGTCCAGTGCTGCCATTACACCACTCCCCAGTGCATTGGCGGTTGGCGCACGACTCACGTTACCCGACCGGTCTAACAGACGCTGGTGCCTGGGTTGCACTCGGTCTCGCGGACCACGTGCCAGGCGGCCTGGACCGGCTCGAGGAAATGGGGAGGCTCCTCGGCCCGCAGCGTGTCGTCGTAGTTGTAGTTCTTCAGGTAGCCATCCTGGCCGATGATCCCGACCGGACCGCGGTAGATCTGGGCGATCGCGCCCGTGACATTCAGCGACCCGAGCTGCGCTCCGCAGTTGTAGTTATCGACGATGAAGGAGCCCGCGAGTGACAGGATCGCGGCCTGGATCGACGGGTTTGCGAGCGAGCCGCTCTGGTTCTGTCCATTCGAGCAAGGGTGGTAGATCCGGACGAAGTTCTGCGCCAGGAGGCCTAGCAAGGCGGAGCTTCCGTTCGGACGGGTCACGGAGCCGTCGATCACGATGTCGTTGTCAGCGCCCATGGTCAGCGACGATGAATAGGACCCATGCACGGTCAGTGTCCCGCAGTTTCGCGAGCCGGAGTACGACCAGTTCGAGTTGAACTGCGTGTAGGTCAGCCCAAAGGGTGAGTAGACCGTGTTGCACGAGGAGCTCGAGACGAACACCACCCCATTGCTCGGAAACGGCATCGAGGTCGGCTGGCCGCCGTTCAGGTTCCGGTTTGTGACCGTCATCGTGCCGCCGTTGAGGACGATGTCGGTTTGTCCTGTCCATTGGTAGTTGGACGCCGCGATCAACTTCAGCTGTGCGTTATTGGGCGGTGGCTGAATGCTTGCCGCACGTGTCATCAGCTGCCCGGTGCTGGTATTGAAAGTCGGAGTATTCGTGCACCCGGAATTCCCCTGTGTCGAGTATCCCGGTGGGGGAGACACGACCTCGACTGCGTCGTTGTGGCCGGGTCGCCCGAACACCGGTGATCCGCAGATCGCGAGCTCGTCCTCGGTGTGGAGCGGCCCGTTGATTGCGTCCCCGGTCGCGAAGAAGATCTGCACGCAGTAGTTCCGGTTCACGTTCGGGGGTTGCCGGCCGTTGCGCCAGTAGACGTTGCATTGGGTAGCAGCCGCCGCTTGATCCGACTGAGACGGATACGCCGCCGGGCTTAGAGTCTCGTAGACGGTGTAGTAGAGGTAGTCGAGGAAGCTCCGGTTCTGGAACGTTGCCACAATCGAGCGCCTCACCCCATTCGAGAAGCCGCTCGACCGCACGCGGAAAGTGCCGTTGGGAGGTCCTGAGCTCTCGATCATCGATGTAATCGGGCTGTTCGCGTTACACGACGACTGTCCTGTTGCCGGCAGGGGAGTCACGGTGTAGGTCGCATTGGGATCTCCGGGGATCGACCCAGTCGGTGCCGGACAGCTCGTCCAATAGTTCGGATCTTGCCCAAGAAAGAACTGGTAGTCCGCGATGCCTGCTTTCGCGGCCAGGTACGCCTGCTTCTGGTCAAGGTCGTTTTCGGTCAGCCGAGCATCCTGCTGTGCGGCTGACAACGCCGCGGCGACCAGCAGCGATGCCACCATCAATGTGACGAGTACGAACACCATCGCGAAGCCCTGCTCGCGACCGGCCCGGTCGATCAGCGCCCGGATGCTCACTGGCACCCGCCCCCGGGTCCCGGCGGGGGAACGAGCGTGGCCGTATCGGTCAGGTTGATCGTGCGGTTGGCCTGCCGGGACTTGTCCGAGGGTCCGACGGCAAAGCCGATCGTCACCGCGCCCACGGCCGACGCGGTAGACGCGAGCAGCGTGGTCGCGAGCTGGTGCGTGGCGTCAATTGCCAGGTGGCCACTGATGTACTGGTAGTACTGAAAGAGCGAGCTGGTACCGCTGATGTACGAGACGTTGGTCGCGAGCGTCCGAGTGCTGCTCGGCGTCGAGTTGAACGCCGACGGGATCCACCCCGCGGGGGGTGTCGCGGAATTCGTCAGCGCATAGGAGGCGTCCTGGAGCAGTCCTCCCGGCGCGAGCCAGACCTCATGCAGGACAGGGTTTGGCAGTGGCGTCGAGCTGAACGCCGTGATGAACCAGATGTGGGATACGTCACTTCCGGCCTGAACCGTCGGGACGCTCGACCATATGCAGCTCGAGTTCAGCTCCTGCGAGAGCTTCTCCAGGGCGATCCTTCCGTTCTGAGTGGCCTCAACGCGGTCTGTCGCGGCCTGGGACTGACGAACAGACGCGTCGAATACGCCCAGGACCGCGAGTACCAAGATGGTCCCGGCGACCATGCTCACCAGCAACTCGACCAAGGTGAAGCCATCGGCGGCCACCAGCGCGGTAGCTCGGCGCCTCATCCTCACGTGCAGACTCCAGACCTGCCGGACCCGAGATACAGGGCCACCGTCGTCCCGCTCAGCGCCGTGTTAGCGACGTTGGTCTGCAACGCGTAAACCGAGCGGACGCCCGCGTTCGTGTCGGCGCACACCGTGTAGTTGCCGTACGGGAGGCCGGGGTTCGTCAGCTGTCCCGAGCTGTTGGTCATGAACGTACGCTTGATGGCTGGGGACCCGCCCGCGGTCGGAGGATTTCCCCCGCACCCTTGGTCGGTCACGATTACGTGGGCGTTCATCAGGGCTGGGCCAGGCGCCGCCGCGGTCCCGCTGTAGACCGTCAGGTATAGGGGTGGCACCTGGAGCGCAACGCTCGCTGCTCCGCCCGGCGGCACCACGGCCGTGGCGTCGCGCGCGCGATACGTCCGAGGCTCATTGGCGGTGCACGAGCCGGCGTAGACCGTGTAGGCAGAGGTGAACGGGAACATGCTCGTGCCTGTGACAGTCGACTGGTAGGTCCCGACCGTGCCTGCCCACCTGAATCCTGGATAGGTCATGTTCGTGTTGAAAACCGTCACCTGATCGCCGGAGATCGCTGCCGGCTGTGACCCGCCATAGGGAATCGTTGTGAGCATCGCGTTGATCGAGCCAGCGAGGTCGAACTGGAACACCTTGACCGCGCTCGAGGTCTCGATCACGGTCTGGGCCTGCTGGTTGAGCGGTGGTGTGGTGTTCCCGTCCTTGTCGACGTAACCGGGCTGCGAGACGGACACGTTGTAGGTCCCCCCGAGAAGACCGGCGAAGATGGCGCATCCATTGGCGCCTGTGGTCGAGCTGAAACTCGTCGGTCCAGTTGCGCTGACGCTCATGCTCTGGACACCCGTGCCCTGGCTGTTGACGACCTGCACGATCAGCGCGCCGCCAGGCTGCGGCGTGACCAGAGTGGATGCGACGACCTGCCGGTGGGGGCCGCGCGCGCCGCTCGGGAACCACGTCACCGTCGAGGCCGCAAGGACGTAGCTGGCGCTTCCGTTCGCGGCGCAGCTGCTGCTGCCGGTCGCTTGGTTCTCGAACTGGCCGGTCGACTGGATCGTGAATCGGGTGGTCCCTTCGGTGACGCTGTTCGTCTGACTGAGCCCGGACAGTTCGAAGATCGTCAGCGCACGAAGGCGGTTCTGGTCCTGCTGAGCTAGCGCGTTGGCCTCCGAGCGCTGCTGTTCATAACCGGTGATCTGGCCGGAGGTATCGAACCCGACCATCACTCCCACGATGATGATGATCAACAGGGCCGCGCTGATGACCAGCTCGATCAGGAGAAAGCCGTCCTCGCCCGCCGGGCGAGCTCCTCGCAGGATGGTCCGACGGTTGGTGTTCACGAGCAAACGACCTCCGGGCCGCGGGATGCCAGCGCGCACACGCGCGCAGTTCCGCGAATGAACTCGGCAGAATCAGCCGTACGTCCGCTGCGAACGGGCAGGTCCTGGACGGATGATCGACGCCGCCCAGCCCCAGAGATGTCCTCGGCGCTAGAAGCGGAAGACCGTGCCGGCCGGGTGAGCCGACCCAGCGACTAGTCGGGGCAGCACGGCCGCGAGCACTCCGGCAAAGACACCCGTGCTGCGACCCATCAGCTCCACAAGCGTCGTGATCGGTGTCGGCTCCCCCGGCGCCACCTCGTTGGCATAGTCCGTGACGAAGCCGATGAGCCCAAACGGGAGCTCGAGTTCACCGCACAGCACGGTCTCCGGCCCAGCAGTCTGGCTCACGGCGGTGACACCGCAGCCGGCGAGCTGGGCGATCTCTGTCGGCGTGTTAAAGCGCGGGCCATCGACGTGGCCGTAGGTGCCCCGTTCGCGGACGGGGTGGCCGAGCTCCCTAGCCACCGCGAGCAACACACCGCGGACTTCGCTTGAGAAGGGGCTGCCGTGCAAGATCCAGTGGCCGCGAGCCCGGTCCCCGGCGTCGGTGAAGAAAGTGCACAGCGAGCCGTCGGGGAGCCGGTTCGACGGGAAGTGCAAGTCGTCGAATACCACGAGCGACCCAAGCTCGAGGCTTGGATCAACTGCGCCGCAGACGGTGCATGCGACCACCGCCGTTGCACCGAGCTCCTGCAGCGCCCAGATGTTGGCGCGATGGGTAACGTGGTTCGACAGCCGGAGATGACCTTCACCGTGACGGGATACGTGAAGCGCCTCCACTCCCCCGTAGGTCCCTTGCGTGACGGCGACCTCTCCGAACGGCGTCTGTGTGACGAGCGGGCGGGCGTCGCGCCAGCCGGGCAGCGAATAGGTTCCCGAGCCGGTGATGATCCCGATCGCCATCGGCCCGCGATCCTACTGCCGCGCCGGATCACATCTGGCGCGCGCCAGGTAGTCGTCCAGGCGCGTGGCCTTCTCTGTGTCCTCGTAAACCTCGTACTCCTTGAGCCGGCCCCATGCCATCCGCCCCAGATCACGAAGCGATTCTCGTACACGGTCTCGCCCTCCGGTGAGAGAAGACGATCAGGGTCTCGGGCGCGCTGTACGAGCAGCTGATCCCGGCGGTCTTTGACCACGCCCCCGACCTGCTCGCGACTTCTTCGCGGGCGCGGCCCACCACCGGCGCGAGACGGACTACGCGGAGGCCTGCCCAATCGCGACAGTGGCACTGGAGACATCGAGCACCAGCGAGTCGCTGCGCCTCGCCTGCGCCGATGTGTTCGAGAGCTGGATCGCCGGGCGAGCGGAGGCCACGTCGATGCAGGCCTCGACCAAGGCAGGGCCCGCGAGCTTGGCCATCGGCCTGCTGGCGGCGCTCGAAGGAGCGTTCGTGCTCTCGCGCGCGCTTCGCAGCACGGAGCCGCTCGAAATCGCCGGCCAGCTCGTGGCGGGGGCGGTGGCCGCTGAACTCGAGAGGCCTAGCGGGGACCAGACCTAGCGAGGAACCCGTCCCCCTTCGGCCCCTGGTTCGCTGGCCGGACCACGCCGCGCGGCGATTCCGAGGACCCGCATTGCCTTCAGGCCCAGCGAGAGCTTCTCTCGGCCATCGGTCGAGGAGACGTCGTGGCCGGTCAGCTCCCGGACGCGCTCGAAGCGGTACCTAACAGTGTGTCGGTGGGTGAACAGGCGCGCGGCAGTCGCGTTCACGTTCGCGTCGCACTCGAGGAACGTGGACAGCGTGCCGAGAAGGTCGGTTTCGTATTGCTCGTCATACAGTGCGATCGGGCGCACGGTCTGCTCGTAGAAGCGCCGCAGCTCTGCGGGGTCGCTCATGTGCGGGAGGAGCAGCTGATAGGTGCCGGTCTGCTCGAACGCGAGTTCGGACCGGTCCGGGTCTCCCTCGACGACGTTGGCAGCGAGCAGCGCTTCGTGACCTGCACGGCGCAGATCCACTGGATCGACTGCTCTGCGGCTACGCCCGAGCGCGAACGCGAATCCCGGCAGGCCTGACTCCAGCTCGCGCAGAATCGCCGCTCCCGCGCGGCGAGCGAGATCACCGTCCGGGTCGGGGACGAGTACCGCAACCTCGGCGGAGTCCTGCGACGCTGCTGCCGCAATCGAGCCCGGCGAGACCGAACGCGCTCCCCGTTGCGCCAGTGCCAAGAGCCGCCGGCGCCAGTCCTCCTCGGTCGGGTTCCGTGGATGCGCGCGCAAGACGATGATTGCGGCGCCGGCGCCGAGGTCGATTCCGAGCTCCCTGCCGCGCGCGATCAGCTCGTCGCGCCCCTCGATCTTGCCCTCCAGAATCGCTCTCTGGAAGCTTGCCCTCGCCGCCTCGGAGGCAAGCTCAGGAGCACGCACCCGCTCGACCTCAGAGGCGATCAAGGTGCTGAGCAGCCGCAGCAGCGCGGCATCTGGGGCACGCTCGCGGGCGCGCATCCGCAGCTGTCCGACATCCGTCTCGGCGACCTTCAACTCAATTGTCGTGACGTGGGCGGAATCTCGCATCAGCGATACCTCGTCCGCCGGAGAGCGCGCGGCGACCGCAAGCACCGCGCCCGAGCGGTCGATCAGAACCAGGCTTGCCTGCAGCGCCCGCGCAGCGGCCCGAAGGATCTCGGGCAGGCCAGCGCCTGCCTCCACGGCATCGGTGACTGCCGCAAGCGAGGAGAGATCGGGCACGGAAGCCTGCGCTGACTCGCGATACGGGCCGCTGTCGGCGCTCAATCGCGCAGTGGCCTCAGAATACGCGAGGCCACTCCACCACGACAAGCGCGCCCAGCACCACACCGATCCCAACCAGCGCGGCGAGCACGTATAGGGAGAGGACCACTGCCGCTACGCGCTCGAGCGGCCGGCGGTACGCCGTGACGGCCGGGATCACAACGAGCCCCAAGAACACAGCGATCCCGAACACTCCGAGGCAGGCACCGACCAGGTAGGTGACGGCTTGGTTACTCATTGCACGCCTACAGATTGTGCCCCACCCCGCAGATGGGGGCGAAGGCTGCCGTCGATCGGGCCCGGGAGAGGCGATGCTGCAACAGCGCCTGGGTACTCGGGCGCAAGCGAGGCGGCCGCTGCCGCGGCACGCCCGAGCCCCCGCGGTCCCCAGAACAGCCCGGCGACGGTCGGTCCGGATCCGCACACGAAGCTGCGATCGGCGCCGGCTGCCAAAACCGCTCGAAGCGTCTGTTCGATCTGGGGCGCGAGCGACAACGCAGCCGGCTGGAGGTCGTTGACCAGCATCTCGGCGGGAAGCGCAGCCCCTGAGCCGAGCGCGGCGGCAAGCTCCACCCGGAGCTGGGCGAGGCGCCCGGGCGACCGCGCCAGGTCCATCCGGTCAGCCTCCGCGTACACCTCGGCAGTCGACAATCCGAAAGGCTGGGGCACGATCGCGAAGGCGTGGGACGCGAGCGCAGGAACGTGTTGCACCACCTCTCCCGCCCCGGTGGCGAACATCAAACCGGGATCGAGCAGTCCAGGCACATCCGATCCTAGCGACGCCGCGACTGCAGCCCGAAGGTCGGCGGCCACCGCGGCTACTTCACCGGCGAGCCGCAGCGTTGCCGCGGCGTCCGCAGAACCTCCACCCATTCCGGCCGCCAGCGGGATGCGCTTCACGATCGTGACCCGAACCGGCGGCCCATCCCACCCTCGCGAGCGCAGCGCCGCAAGCGCATCGCTGACCAGATTGCGCCCTTCGACGCCCGGGCAAATCACCGTGTCCGGGCCGCCGGCGGCGGTTTCGAGCGTCAGCTCGTCAGCCAGCGACAGCGACTCCATTAGCGTGATCAGCTGATGGCGCCCGTCAGCGCGCACAGGGCCCAGGAACAGGCAGACGTTGACCTTCCCGGGAGCGAGCGCCGTGACCTTCACCCGGCAAGCCTCCCGGCGAGCGCCCGGAACTCTTCGGGCGACAGACGCTGAGCGCGCTCGTCAGCCGGATGTCCGATCGCGACAAGCGCTTCGCGCGCGCGGTCACGGATACCCGCGGGAGCTCCTGCCGCGAGTGCCAGCGAGCCCCCAAGCGCCTTTCGCCGGTGGGCGAAAGCATCATGGACCAGCTCGCGCAGCTCCGGCTCGGGGCCCGGCGCCCGACGGGTTAGGCCGAGGAGCACCGAGTCGACGTTGGGAACGGGACGGAAGACCCCCCGGGAGATCTGACGGAGCACCCTCACCTCGCAGGCGAGCTGCGCGAGAACTGACGACGCCCCATATGCCGGACTCCCGGTCCGCGCCGCGAGTCGCTCGCCGACCTCACGTTGGACCATTACCACCCACGACTTCACGCCGGGCAGCTGCTCGATCGTGCGAAGGATCAGTGTGGCGGCGATCCCGTAGGGCAGGTTCGCCACCACCTTGGTGGGGGCCGGCGCAAGCGCGTTGAGGTCAACCTCCAGCGCATCGGCGATCTCCACGGTCGCGTTGTCGAATGCCGCCAGTGCCTCGCGCAACCCGGACTCGAGACGGGCGTCGAGCTCGATCACGTGGAGGTGCGCGACCCGGGCCGCGAGCCGCTCTGACAGGACACCCAGCCCGCCACCCACCTCGAGCACGACATCATCCGCTGAGAGCTCTGCCTGGCGCTCGATCACTCCGAGGATGTTTCGGTCGATTAGGAAGTTCTGTCCGAGTGCCCGAGTGCGGGCGCTGGCTCGCTGCGACCTCACCATCCCAATAGCCCCGCCGCGCTGCTTTCGACGGCTGCCTCGAGCTCCCGATAGGAGACGCGCCGTTCGATCGCCAACGCCTCGGCGGTACGCACCACGTACGAGGGCTGGTTTCGCCTCGAGCGCAGTGCCTGTGGCGATAGGAACGGGGCGTCGGTCTCCACCAGCAACCGGTGCGCGGGGACCTTGAGCGCGGCAAGCCGCAGCGCCTCAGACTTCGGGTAGGTGACGTTCCCGGCAAACGAGATCCACCAGTCATCGTGGTCGAGGCAGGCGTCGATCCGGTCGGGCATCGAGAAGCAGTGCAGGATCACTTGCAGGCCGGCGGCGCGCTCGTCGAGGAGCGCCAACGTGTCGTCCTCAGCTGCGCGGGTGTGGATCACGAGTGGCTTGCGCGTCTCGCGGGCCAGCTCGATCTGAGCCTCGAATGCGCGCTGCTGGTCGGACCGGGGCGCACCGTCGCGGTAATAGTCCAGCCCGGTCTCGCCAATCGCCACACATTTCGGATGCGCCGCAAGCGCCTGTAGCTCCGCCAGGTCGGCGTCGTCGAACCCGGTTGCTTCGCCCGGGTGCCGGCCGATCGCTGCATAGACCTGCGGGAACTGCTCGGCGGCAGCCAACGCGGCGCGGCAGGAGATGCCCTCACGCCCTACGGTCAGCATCCTTCTGACACCGGCGTCGCTCGCCGCTGCCACGAGCTCGGCGTCCGGTGGCTCGCACAGGTCGAGGTGCGTGTGGCTGTCGATCACGATCCGCGCTTGGGAAACAGCGGCTCGAGCGACGAAACCCGCCCTCCCAGGGAAGCCGAGGGAAAAGCGGCAGCGGAGTAATCGACTGACGGCTCTCCGATTGCTTCGAGCAGCCGGGCGGTGCTTGCGGGCATGTATGGGTGCAGGAGGACGGTCAGAACCCGCAGCGCAACAGCTAGGGACGCGAGCGTCTCATTCAGGCGCCCAGCCTGCGCCGGGTCGCGTGCGAGTGCCCACGGGGCGCGCTCTTCGACGTAGCGATTGCACCGCCGGACCAGTCGCCAGATCGCCTCCAGCGCCTGTGTGGCCTCTGCCCGGTCGAGCAGACCGGCTACCTCCGACTCGAGCCCGGCAAACGCGCCGGCGAGCTCCGGGTCGGTGTCGGCCTCGGGAATCACCCCGTCGCGGTAGCGCACGAGCATCGCCACGGTCCTGCTCGCGAGGTTCCCATACTCGTTCGCCAGCTCGGTCTCGTACCGACTCCTGACCGCATCCATGCCGACCGCGCCATCGCCGCCGAACGCGACATCGCGCATCAGGTAGAAGCGCAGCGCGTCAGTCCCGAGCTCGCTCATCACCTCGAACGGATCGAGCACGTTGCCCAGCGACTTGCTCATCTTGCGGCCATCCGCGCCGAGCAGGAACCCATGCACGAAGACGTGGTCGGGCACCGGCAGGTCCGCCGCCATCAGGATCGCCGGCCAGAACACGGTGTGGAACTTGAGGATGTCCTTGCCGATGATGTGGTAGGTCGCAGGCCAGAAACGGTCGGTCAGGTCCTGGCCCGGGCGCGCGTAGCCCAGCGCCGTGTAGTAGTTCAGCAGCGCGTCGAACCACACGTAGAAGACGTGCGATGGATCCCATGGCACCTTGACTCCCCAGCGCAAGCGGGCGCGTGAGAGCGAGACGTCCTGGAGCCCCTGGCCGATGAACGCGGACGCCTCATTGAAGTGATGCTGGGGCATGACGAAATCCGGACGGTCCGAGTACAGCTGCTCGAGTGCCCCTTGAAAGGTGGAGAGGCGAAAGAACCAGTTCTCCTCGCGTTCGCGCACCAGCGGGATCTCGTGGATCGGGCAGCGATTCCCCTCGAGGATCTCGTTCTCGACCTTGAAGTCGGCGCAGCGCGGGCAGTACCAGCCTTCGTAGATGCCCTTGTAGACGTGTCCATTGTCGTGAACGCGCTGGAGCACTTCCTGGACCCGTTTCATGTGCTGCTGGTCCGACGTCCGGATGAAGAAGTCGTTTGACGCGTCGAGGCGTGGCATCAGCAGCTTGAAGCGCTCAGCGTTGCGGTCGGCCAGCTCCTTAGGCTCGATTCCGAGCGCGTGCGCAGCGTCGGCGACGGGCTCGCCGTGCTCGTCGGTCCCCGTCAGAAAAAACACGTCCTCGCCGCGCTGGCGCATGTGTCGCGCGAGCACGTCTGCGGCGATCGTCGTGTACGCATGGCCCAAATGGGGCTGAGCGTTGACGTAGTAGATCGGCGTGGTGACGTAGAACGACACGGCGCTGCCTAGGCTATCGGCAGGCGCCCGGCGCCCTGGTTCATGAGCGGCCGTGTCTAGGTGCTCAGCGGCTGCGGTGAGGCATCAGCGCCGCGAGGTCAATCGGATGGGTCTCTCGCTGGCCCGGGTCGCCTGACGGCGAGCGCGTCGGGGGCGCGTGCACGGGTGGGAAGGGTCAGCGTGAAGGTTGCGCCTCCGGTGGCCTCGTCTCGAGCGTCCAGCTTGCCTTGGTGGTCGTTGGCGATTGCCAGCGCGATCGCCAGTCCGAGTCCCGCTCCGTCGCGGTGTGCTCCGTCGTGGCGATGCGTGTAGAAACGTTCGAAGATCCGAGTGAGCTGGTCAGGCTCGATTCCCGGGCCTTGGTCGCTGACGGTGAGCCTCGCGTGGGCGTCCCGTGCATGCAGCTCGATTGTCACCGCGGCGTGTGCGGGACTGACGCGCAGGGCGTTGTCGATCAGGTTGAGCAGGAGCTGCTGGAGCGCGAACGCGTCGCCGTTGACGGTCACCTCGTCGAGCTCACCGATCCGGATCTCCACGTCGTTGCGCAGTCCTGTCGCTTCGCGCACGACGGCCACCAGCAGTTCGTCGAGTCGGACTGGCGGTTGGGCTCGTGACGGCTCGCGCTCGACGGTCGCGAGATACAGGAGATCTTCAACCAGCCGCGCTGCGCGACGGCTCGCTTGATCCAATGAGGCGAGGGCAGCTTCGCGGGCTGCGGGCTCGGTCGCGGCCCAGCCGCGCAGCAGCTCGACGTTGGCGCGGATCGCCGCAAGTGGAGTGCGCAGCTCGTGGGAGGCGTCGGCGCCGAAGCGGCGTTGTCGGTCGAGCGTCTCTTCGAGCTCGGCAAAGCACGCGTCGAGCACCGCTGCCAGCGCTCCGAGTTCATCGTGACCGCGATAGCCGATTCGCTGAAATGGTCGTTCGCCGGAACGGATCGCCTCGGCAGTGCGGGCGATCTGAGCGATCGGTCGCGTCGCTCGCCGCGCGAGCAGCCGCGCGAGCACTCCCGCCAGCAGCGCGCCACCAAGCACCCCGAAGACCAGCGCGGTCCGCAACGTCGCGAGGGCCCCGAGTGAGTCAGCTAGCGGCACTCCCACCGATACCGCGCCGATGGGGTGAGCCCGCGACCCAATCCGCTCGCAACCGATCGCCAGTGCTGGCGCCGACAGTCTCGTGCGCGCTCCGCCGGTTCGCAGGCAAACCCTGACGAACCCGACCGGAAGCCGGATCGAGCCGCGAGAGGCTCGAGGGGGGGATGACTGGATCAGCGCGCCGTTGCCGCCGTTGACGTCGACGACGTATCCGGGCGCGAGCAGCTGCTGAGTGAGCGCCGTGTCCCGGATGTCGACAAGATTGCCGTTCGCCGCTGCGCCATGTCCCGGGGAGGTCTCGACCATCGCAGCCAGCGCTTCGGCCTGATTGCGCGCCTCATGCTCGGCGCGCCCGAGCAGCGCGTGGCGCATCGCTAGGTACCCGCCCAGCGCGACCCCAGTCCCCACCAGGAGTACGAGCCCCGCCGCCAGTAGCGCGAAGCGTGCGCGGAGCGAGCTTCGCATCATGAGGCCCGCGCCGCGTAGCCGACGCCCCGTACCGTGTGGATCACCCGCGGTTGACCGGCCGCTTCAAGCTTGTGACGCAGATAGCGCACGTACACGTCGATCACGTTCGACCCGCCGAGAAAGTCATATCCCCACACCTCAGACAGGATCGTCTCGCGCGCCAGCGCTTGTCCCGGATGGCGCATGAGCAGCTCCAACAGGTCGAACTCGCGCAGCGTCAGCTCAACCGGCTGGCTTCCATAGCTGACCGTTCGGGCGCGAGCGTCCAGAACCAGGCCTGAGAGCTCGAGGCGCTCGCCCTCGTCACGCAGCCGCGCCCGCCGCAGCGTGGATCTCACCCGCGCCATCAACTCCTCGAGCGAGAACGGCTTGGTCACATAGTCATCAGCGCCCGCGTCCAACCCGCCGATGCGATCCTTGACCTCGGCGCGCGCCGTCAACACGAGAATCGGGATCGGCGAGCCGCTCCGCAGCCGACGGCACACCTCGATCCCATCCATGCTCGGCAGACCAAGGTCGAGCACCACCAGATGAGGTGACCACTCTCCGGCGGCCAGCAATGCGCCGGGCGCATCGCGCTCGACTCTGGCCTCATAGCCTGCGTGCTCGAGTTCGAGCGCGACCGCGCTCGCGATATCACCGTCGTCCTCGACGACCAACACGCGAGTCGCGCGACGTGAAACCATCACTCAAGGCGTAGGCTAGGGGGACGAGGTAAGAGCCTCACAAGAGGCGCGAGGAAACCGACACCGACGCGGCGACGGCGCACACGCGGAACTCGGAGCCGAAGCGTCCGTCCGCGCGAGCGCCGCGCCGCGGCGCGTCCTCCTATTGGACGCAGTTACCCGTGCAGTCGCCGCCGGCTGCACCGGCCGGATCGGCGTGTCCAACCGCAGGCTCGCCCGGCTGGCCTTGCTCCGAGTCGGCGCTCGACTCGCCAGGCGTGGCACCCGTGTCCGGGCCGCCAGCCTGGCTGTTGCCGGCCGCATCATTCGCGCTCGACGTGTCCGGGCCGCCAGCCTGGCTGTTCCCGGCTGGATCATTCGCGCTCGACGTGTCCGAGCCACCAGCCTGGCTGTTGCCGGCCGGATCATTCGCGCTCGACGTGTCC
>JALYZY010000250.1 GCA_030948665.1 Actinomycetota bacterium
GGCATGGGTAGAGGGCCAGTGTGTGGTTGGTGCTGCCGGGGGTGATTTGTGGTTGCGGTTCGCGGGGCGGCCCGGGCGTTCGCGGGGTTCGCGACGTTCGGTCATGCTCATATTCGGGGGCTGGGTACCCCAAGACCTTTGTTCGTCGCACGTCCGCTGTCTAAAGTCGAGCGCGGCGCCCGGGGCGTTGCTCAGGCGACAAATCGCGGAGTTGTTGTGCGCGAGCCGGGATGCTCGGGCCGCCTCGCTAGCCGCAACCGGGAGTGTTCGGGGAAGGGCTAGCGCGAGTTGGTAAGCCTCTTGCGAGTGGTCGGTATGGGTGTCGGTTCGAGCGCCGTGGGGGAGGTAGCGATCTCCCAGCAGTAGCCGGCGAGTTCGCGGGCGATCGCGACAGCGACGATCCCGCCGGGTTTGCGGCGGGTGTCTTTGAGCTGGCGCCAGCGGGCGTTGAGGCGACGCTGCGCACGCCAGGAGATATGGATGATCTCAGGTGCTTGGCCGCGCTGGCGGCGCTCGAGCGCTTCACCGACGGCGGGTCCGCGGCGGTAGTGGTAGGCGGCCTCGACCAGCAGCCGGCGGGCGTGGGTGGAGCCGGCCTTCGTGATCGACCCGAGCCGCCGCTGAGCGCCGGTGGTGTGCTCTGAGGGGACGACCCCGAGGTAGGAGGAGAGCTGGTCGGGATGATCGAAGCGCTCCCACTCGCCGATCTCTGAGCACAGCCCGAGCGCGGAGAGTGTGTCGATCCCGCGCAGACACCGCAGCCGCGCGACTGTGGGCGCACACGGCACGCTCACAGCGAGCTGCGCGAGATCGGCTTCGATCTGGTCGCGGCGGGCGATCAGCACGTCGTGGGCGTGCAGGTAGTCAGCCAGCGTCGCCTGTGACGCCTGATCGGCGAACTGCACCGAGGTCAGCCACGAGCGGTGCTTTCGCGACCACGCCTCCCCGGGACCCTCCCAGTAGATCTCGCGGCGCAACAGGAACCCCCCGATCCGGTGACGGGCGCGCATCAGATCCACGCGGATGTCCTCCCGGCAGCGCACCAGATCGCGCAGCTGCTCGCGCTCCACAGACGGGATCGTGACCAGCGTGAGCTCCCCCGCCGCCAACAACCTGGCCAGGCGGATCGCGTCGCGCTTATCGGTCTTCACGCGATCCGCCGGCGGGCGCTCGGTCTTGCTCGGCGCGCACACCCCGAGCTCGATCCCCTCACCCCGCGCACGGCGCGCGAGCCCGTAACCGGTCGGGCCCGCCTCGTACACCATCCGCGCCGGCCTGGCCACCGCGCGCAGCCACGGCAGCAGCTCGTGCGGACGGCCGACCACCCGCCTGGTCGTCAGCTCGCCCGTTCCCTGGTCGAAGATCGCGATCGTCGACTCGCGCGCGTGCACGTCGAGACCGACCCAACGGATACCGTCAGGCATCGGCGCTACTCTCGTAGATTGTGGCCCCGCGCCGAGGGCGCAATCCTCAGCGCGAAGACTTACCCCGCAGCCTGCGCGGGGAGTGCCGACCACTTCGACACACCGAGGGCCGGTCCTCCATAGTGTCTGAAGACGTCCTGTGTCAACCTCCGGTGCGAGGTAGCGGTTGGCGGCTTGCTGTCAACCGCTGCGAGCTCGGCCTGTGCGGGCCGCCCGTTGGGTGACGGCGGCGCCGGCCATCCGCTGGGTGGCGGGGAGGTCGGGCACGGGGCCCGACGGTGTGGGGATGGTGACGGTGATGTGGCGTTGCAGCGTGCGGTGTCGTGATGGGTCGTATGGGGTGCGGTGTTGCCAGCATTGCCACACGATGCGGCTCCAGGCGCGTCCGAGGTGCGGATCGCGCGGGGGTGCTCATGGCCGCGTTGTCGCGCTTGGGCGTAGAGGGAGTGGGCCCAGGGGTGCCAGTGACGGGTGCTGTCCGCCAGCCGGCAGAACGCGACGCGTAGCCGTCTGTTGCATCCCCAGCGAAACGCGGCGGTCTTGCGTCTGCCGGACTCCTTCGCCACGGCGGCGTGCCCGGCGTCGGCGGCGAGCGCGTCGCGGGTGGGGTAGCGCGCGCGGCAGTCGCCGATCTCCGCCAGCAGCTCCGCGGCGGTGATCACGCTCCAGGGCTGTTTGAACAATGAGAGGAAGATCAGGCCGTCCGGGTGCGCGCGGACCTGGGTCCTGATCTGCCGCTCCAGATCCTGATCTGCGCGTTCAGTGTTCGGATCGTCGCGACGAAGGTGAGCACGAGCTGACGACGGGCGGCGAGCTCGAGCTCGCCGACCCGCCCGTGCGGGGCGCTGCGGAGTTTGGCCATCAGCGCGGTCGGGTGCTGCCGGCCGGAGTACCGCTCGCGCTCAAGAAACGCCTGCATCCGCGCCACTCCGAGACCCCGCGCTTCCACCGGGCTGGGGTAGCGCTCGAGGAACGCGAGCAGGATCTCGCTATCCATGTGGCTGAACAGCCGCAGGGGTCCGGGCCAGAACCGCTCCAGCTCTGCGCGGAGCTGGTTGACCACCGCGGTCCGCGCACCGACCAGGTCCTCACGCGCGCGCGTGAGCGCCCGCAGCGCTTTGGTCTGATCGGACTCGGGCTCCAGCACCCGGAAGCGATGATGGTCGGTGCGCGCGAGCTCGCAGAGCACGAACGCATCAAACCGATCGGACTTCCCGCCCGAGACGCGAAACCGATCCCGCGCAGCCGCGACCTTGTTGGGATGCAACGGCAACACCCGCAGGCCCGCGTCCAGCAGCCGCTCGACCAACAGCCCGTCGGGCCGTTCGATCGCGACCAGCACGACCTCCATCCGCACCAGCGTCCGGCACAACGCACCAAGACCCTTCTCGTCGTGCGCGAACGTGGCCGCCAACAGCGTCTCGCCGGTCTCGTTGGCCACGAGCACGTCGTGCTTCTCCCGACGCCCAGTCGATCCCGGCGTACCGGCCTGCCATCCTGCACCTCCCTCGATCGGCTCACCTTCACAACGCCCCGACCAGGAGGTACCGTTGCGGATGCTCATAGACAAGGCCCTCACAGTTCGGGCTACGTCCTGTGGCCGCTCGCGGCACCTCACCACCGTCGGGACGGGCTGGTCTTTGGCAGGCCCTCCACACAAGGGCAAGCAATCGTGGCCCTCTCCCCGCGGCGGTCGAGGCAACCAAAGGATGTCCTATGAGCGATCGCGCGACGCGGGGGGAGGCGGGAGACGAAAGCGATCGCCACGCCTGGGCCCCGTGAGATCGGTCCGGTCGCAAAACGTCACGGCGGTCGTCGCGCGCTTCTCGTTGCATGCCACGCGGCGTCCGTTTCGCACGCAGTCCTAAGTGCGAACCGTTTAGCGTCCCCGGTGTGAGCCAGGGCAGCGACTCGATGAGTGACGTTTATGCGAAGTTGGCATGGGCGGAGAAGCACCTCGCAGAACTCATGAGATTGGCGCGGGACCATCTCAGTCCCGGAGGCGGCGATGACCGTCCAATCGGGATCGAGTTCGACAATCGTCGCCCCTCCATCGTGGTCGCCAGGTTCATCGCCGAGAAACCGTTGCCCATCGAAATCACGTTGCACGCGGGTGACCTCGTCCACAACGCGCGCACTGCGCTGGACCACGTTCTGGCGCGCCTGAAGGACGATTTTGGCGGCGATAGTCGCAGCGGGACATTCCCGATCACTGAGTCGAACGCCGATTGGAAAGGCCGTATCTATCCGCGGCGCGACGGCAAACGCGAGCTTGGGCCGCTCGACGGGCTGCCGTGCTCGGTGCGGACGCTGATCTACCGCGAACAGCCGCACGTCGCCTACGCGGACCGGCGGCGAGACGACCCGATCGCGATCCTCAGCGCCTTAGATAACACCGACAAGCACCGATTGCTCCACCATGGCTTCGTCTACCCGGCTGCCCAGCGCGCCCTGGACCTGATTCAGGTCCGCGATAGGAAGATGGTGCTGTCGCAGGAGAACGTGTGGCTGAGCGGCCAGCCGATCTCGCATGGCACGGTAATGGCGCGGTTCCGCATCCGAGGCCCAGCCCAAGGTGTCCTACGCGTCGACCCTAACGCGGAGATCAAACTGTCGACTGGGCCGCTGGATGCCCCGAGGACGACGTATGAGGACATGATCGCGCGCGTTCGCGGCATAGCCGACAAGGCCGCTGCTCTGATCGACGGCCAGCGATAGCCGCACGACGGAGTGGCTCCTGCGCCTCGACTCCGCGAGCGCTCGTTTCGGCGCGGATCAGCGCGACCCGGGATGAATCCTGTGTCGCCCGACCCGAGGCGGCGGGACAGCAAAAGCGATCGCGCGGACCGGGGGAGCCGGGACGCTCGGGATTCGCGCGAAGCGGAAGCGCGGCGGTTGGCCTTGACGGGCGCGAGGATGGGCGTAGGCTCGCTCAAACAACACAAAGGAAGGTGGGCAGACATGTCCAGCGATGTCACGATCGGCGCTGACGACGCCGCCCCGGCGGCCACGAGAGGGGGCGACCTCTCCGAAGCCTCGCGGCGGCTGCTCGAGCAGACCTTCAACGAGGGCAAGTTTGAGCTGATCGACCAGCTTGTCGCCTCGGCTGCGGTCAGCCACGACTCCGCCACTCCGGCTCAGATGCGTGAGCTCCGCGGGCCCGAGGTGTTCAAGCGTACGGTGAGCATGTACCGCGCGGCGTTCCCCGATGTGCGGATCACCGTCGATGACGTGATCGCAGCCGACGACAAGGTCGTGCTGCGGTGGCACAGCGAGGGAACGCACCGCGGCGAGCTCGCGGGCCTCGCGCCGACCGGCGCCCGTGGGTCGGTGACTGGTATAAGCATCGACCGGTGGAAGGACGGCAAGGTAGTCGAGGCCTGGGCCGAGTGGGACAACCTCGGCCTCGCCCGCCAGCTCGGCGCCGCGCCACCGGAAGGCAGTGTCGGCGAGAAGATCGGAATGGGTCTGCAGCGCCTGATGGCTCGCTGGATGCGCAAGAAGAACCAGGGCTAGATCATCCAACTACGTATCTGAGGGTCGTGGGGCAGGTCGCTTGAGCGGTTGTTGGGTCTCGATCCGCCCTTGTTTGCAGACGCGAGTTTCGTTAGTGGTGCGGTCCGTGTTGGAGCGCCGCTCGTCGCGCGAAGCAGCACTGCGGTGCGGGTCAGCCGACTGTGCTGCTAGTCCGGATCTGTGTTTGAGCGCTCGGGCGAGCCCCCGGCCCGCTGAGCCGGGCGCGTGCTCTCTCTTCGAGCGGACCCCCAGCCGAGCACCGAAAGCGGCCCCATCAGCATGCCGCGGTCCTCGTGTGCAGGGGCGGGTCCCCCCTGGGGGGCTTGTCCGGCGGGTTGGGAGACGACATGCGTAACCGGCGCTCCGGTGAGCCGCTCGATCCGCTGCGGCAGCCCCGTGTGCAGCCATTTGGAGACGCCGAGCGGCAGCGTCGAGACGATGATCTCGTCATGGCGCTTCGGATCCCAGACGTCCGTGACCGCGCCAACGGGATCGGCGTGCCCAACGGAGCCGTCGGCCTCGAGGCCCGCGTCACGAAGCCGCGTCAGCGCGTCCTCCAGCGTCTGGTACGCGGCAGCCCGTCCGCCCCCGAGCGACGTTGCGGGAACGATAAGGTGGATCGCCGTCGGTCCGCGCTCGGCGCGTTCCCTAAGCGCGCTTAGCAGCTCCTTCGAGCTCGCGGTCACGTTGGCCACAGCGAGAACATGCCTCTTCCAGGGGATGGCGATCTCCGCCTAATCTGAAGATGCCTTGCGCCGACAACATAGCGCACACCAATGACCGCCAAAGCGCGACTCGGCCACCAGAAGGTTCACAGCGCCAACCGAATCGCTCGCTCTCCCATTCGCGTGAATCCCATCGTCCCGCTTGCCGGCGAGCCCGCGGTGCGGGGCGACTCCTGCGTCGCGAGGCTGTCGCGAAAACCGTTGGTTGGAATTGGCGAGGGCTGGTGATGTCTGCGGCGTTGGTGACGAGAATCGGCCGAGTGACCCCATGGGGGCCCTTTCAGGCCCCCGCGGTGGCGAGGTGGTGGCGGTGGAGCTTGGTCAGGTTGTGGGTCATCATCAGTAATCGCCATTCGGTGCGCACGGCGCCGCGTCCGCGTCGGTGGAACTGAGTGAATTTGCGGTTGTGCTTGGTCTGACCGAACACCGGCTCGATCGTGATCCGGCGTTTTCGGTAGAGCTCGGCGCCGGTCTCGGTCTTTAGGACGTGGCGCATCCAGCTGTAGCGCCCGCCGGTCCAGCCCGGCCGTTCGCCTTTGCGGTTCCCGGCGTCAGGTGGGATCAGCACGGTGATGCCTTGGGCGGCGAGGTCGTCCATGTGCTCCTCATTCCAGAACCCGGCGTCCGCGAGCGCGATCTGTGGCCGGTCACCGATCGCGGCGTGCTCGAGCTCTTGGTGGGTGGCGACGAGCATCGGTCTGAGGTGGGAGAAGTCGCCGGGTCGCGTGGAGATCTCCGCAGCGAGCACGATCTGGTCTTCGGTCACGACAGCTTGCGCGTTGTAGCCCTGCACGAACTGCTTGTGGCCCATCATCATCTGCGTGTCGGGATCGGTCAGGTTGATCGCCCCGTCCGGAGTCGCCGGCGGTTGACGCAACACTCGCTTGGCAAGCCGCCGGCCGGTGCTGTCGGTTGCGGTCGTGCGCCATCGCTCCCAAGCGTCCTGGCCACGGCGAACGGCATCGAGATCCTCAGTCAGCCGCTGACCGGCATTCCATAACCGGTCCTCGCGTGAGCGCGCAACGTCACTCGGTGCGCGGGTGCGGTCATCATCGAGACGGCGTCGCGACTCGCGGATCCATCCGTCGCGCCCCTGCCCGCGCGCGACGATCAGCTCCGGATCAAAGCGCTCCTCTGACGTCCGTTCGTCGGACGGATCCTCGGTCTCAGACCGGGCGGCGAGCTCCCGTGCCAACCACGCCCGGCGGCCCTCATCGGTCGACAGCTCGTCCGGAAGCTCATCGCCGCGCGCGTCGCCGAGCTCCTCATCTTCGGCGTCATCGGTCTTGATCGCCTGCTCGATGATCTCGCGGGCGATCTGTCCGTAGTCCAGGTTCCGGTCGCGGTGAGCGTTGCCTGACAGCTTCGTGCCGTCGAACACGACGATCCCGGCACGGACCAGTCCGGCCTTGCCGCACAACTCGAGCACCGCGGTGAACAGGCCGGCCAGCGCGTCCTGGTGACGGTGCACGAACCTGGCGATCGTCGCGTGATCTGGCACCTCATTGGCAGTCATCACCCGGTAGGCGATGTCCTGGCGACAGTGACGCTCAATCCCCCGCGAGGAGAACTCCCCGGTCGCATACGCGTAACTCAGCAGGCTCACCAGGTGGATTCAACCGGTTGTCGCAACGCCTGACGTTGAGGAGTTGTCATGCCGAGGAGAAACCGGGCGTTGGATCGTGCCGCTGCAGCCGGAGCGCGTTGGGGCGGACATCCACCTGCGGGGCGAAGGGAGCATCGGGTCCGGTTCTGGGAAGCGATCGCTCGAGGGGCATCAAGCGAAAAGGCTGCGGTCGAGGCGGGTGTGTTGCCGAGCATTGGTGTCCGGTGGTTTCGCAAGGGTGGCGGTATGCCGCCTCTCACCCTCGTGCCGGTGTCCGGGCGTTATCTGTCCTTCACCGAGCGAGAGGAGATCGCGGTCCTGCTCGCCCGAGGTTCCGGAGTGCGAGAGATCTCACGTCGGCTCGGTCGTGCGCCGTCGACGATCTCTCGAGAGCTGCAGCGCAACGCTGCGATCGGACGTGGCCGCGTTGAGTATCGAGCCTCGACCGCTCAGAGGCATGCGGAGCGTCGCGCTCAACGTCCCAAGCCGGCGAAGCTCGCGGTGAATGCACAGCTGCGGGGCTATGTGCAGGATCGGCTTTCTGGGACGGTGCAGCGGCCTGATGGGAGCGTCGCGGGTCCAGATATCGCATGGCGTGGGCGCCGTCAGGGACCGCGGAAGGATCGCCGTTGGGGACAGTGCTGGAGCCCTGAGCAGATCTCTGGCCGCCTCCGCCTGGACTTCCCCGATGA
>JALYZY010000001.1 GCA_030948665.1 Actinomycetota bacterium
CGTCGCCGCCTCTGCGCGCGTGCTCGGCGGCCAGGCGTACCTCCTCCCCCGCGAGGGTCGCCTCGGTGGCGGTCCACCGCAGCCAGAACGCCAGCATGTGCGCCTTGGCCAGGCCGCGGTCGTCTGAGGACCGCGCGAGCCCATCGAGCATCCCAGGAAGGCTCGATTCGATCCTCCACTTCGCCTCGTGCGGCCGAGAAGAGACCAGCCACTCGAGCCGGGTCAGGTGGGCCGCTCCCGATTCGTCGCTGTCCCGCTCCGCTAAGGACAGCAGCTCATCCGCCCGCACGAGGTCGCCAACCTCGATCAGCCGCTCCGCCAGCGCGGCGCTGATTCGAACGTGCAGCGTGTCGCCGACGGGCGCGAGCGAGAGCGCACGCTCGATGAGGCTTCTTGCCGCGGCGACGTCGCTGCGATCGCCGGCGCGCCGGCCGGCGAAGTACAGATGCTCGGCACCGCGGCGCGAAAGCGCGGAATCGACCGTGCGACCGAGCTCCATCCTGTAGCGAACTGCCTGCTCGAGGTGCCAGCCGGCGATCTCATCGACCTCGACGAAATTGACCGCGGCGTGCTCGAGCCACCCTGCGTACCGTTCGTGGAGGTCCGCACGCCGGGCCTTCGGCACGCGGTCATAAGCGGCGTCGCGGATCAGGAGATGACGAAAGCTGAACGCGCGGTCTCCCGGGACGTTGGCCGCGTGAGGCCGTATCAGGTCCTTGGCGACGAGACCTGACAGCAGCGACGCGGTGTCGACTGCCTCGCCGTTGTGCGCCAGTGCACAAGCCGCGGAGCGGTGAAACACCTGACCTTCGATCGCCGCACATTCCAGCAGCTCACGCTCTTGCGCTGTCAAGCGCTCAAGCCGTGCAACGAGCAGAGCCTGGATGGTCGGCGGAACCTCAACCGTGGCCCCCTCGCGCGCGAGCACCACCATCTCTCGCAGAAACAGCGGGTTGCCTTCGCTTCTGCGGACGACCCGTGCTCGCGCATCTGGGCTGAGGTCGTCACCGAGCCCCTCGAGCAGCTGCTCGCACTCCACGACACGCAGCGGCTCGAGGCGAATCGAGGTGGAGTCGAGTTTCCCGACCCGCCAACCCGGCTGATCCTCGAGCAGCTCAGGACGGGCCGTGCACAGGATCAAGATCGGCGCACCGCGCGAGAGCTCTACGACGTGGTCGAGCAGCTCCACGAGCATCGGCTCAGCCCACTGCATGTCGTCCACGTGCAAGATCACCGGGCGCTCAGATGCCAGTGACTCGAGCAGTCGTCGCACCTCCCAAAAGAGCTCCTCCGGCATCCCCGCGCCGCCTCGCGAGAGGTGTTTGAGGGTGGCTTCGGCGGCCTCGCCGGCACCCGTCAGCGCCTCGAAGATCGGCCAGAACGTGATGCCCTCGCCGTAGTGCAAGCAGCGTCCGCGTAGCGGGGTTGCGGCGCCTTCGAGCTCGACCAGCAACTCCTCGACCAGTCGTGACTTACCGACGCCCGCAGCGCCGACAAGCATGAACAGCTGACACTCGGACTGCGCGACGGTGCGAGCCCACACCTCCCGCAGAAGGCGCAGTTCGCGCACGCGGTCGACCATTGGTACATCCAGATCGCGAGCGAGTCCCCGGGCGACGGGATCGACGCTGAGCAGACGGAACGCGGGAACCGGTTCGGATTTTCCTTTGAGGGTGAATGGCTCCAGTGGCTCCACCTCGACCGCATCACGGACATGACGGAGAGTCTCGGAGCCGAGCAGGATGTCCCCTGGCTGCGCCGCTTGCTCCAGTCGAGCCGCCACGTTGACCGCGTCACCCAATGCGAGCGTCCTGCCTTCGTCGGTTACTACGAGACCGGTGTTCAGGCCGGTGCGCAGGCGCAGCGTGATTCCGGCGTCCTCCGCGACCGATCGCGACCTGTCCCTGATCTCCACCGCAGCCCGAACCGCGCGCAGGGCGTCGTCCTCGTGAACGCGCGGGATTCCAAAGACCGCCAATACGGCATCGCCGGCGAACTTCTGAACGATGCCCCCGTGGCGCTCGACGGTTGCGGTGATCGCGTCGAAGTATCGGCCCAGTAAATCGCGAAGTGCCTCGGGATCGAGTTCCTCACCGAGTGCGGTAGAGCCCACGACATCGCAGAAGAGCGCGGTTACGACCTTTCGGGCATCACCCCGTTTCGCGGTCTGCGACAGGGGCGCGCCGCACGCCCCGCAGAAGCGGAAGCCGCTCGGGCTCTCGGTGGCGCAGCGCTCGCAGATGGCCATGATGGGGGCGCTCGGGCTATGTAAATGTAACTGCCGGGGCACGACGACGCAGACGACCGCGTAATTGGCGCCCGTCGTGACTACATCGAGCCTCGCTGCGGTCAGGCAACGACGGCAGGCTCGAACTCGCGCCCGATCCGGCCCACCGCGGTGCGCAGAGCGCCGGCGGCGAGCAGCGCGTCGGTGGCCTGGACGAGGATCCGCCCGATCAGGCCGCTCCCTCGCACCGAGACCGAGGCGCATACCTCGCTACCGCGGGCGACGCGGCGGAACCGATACTCGACGTCCATTGAGATTGGGCCGTCGGCCACGAGCGCAAGCCGCTCCTCGTTGGCCGCGAGCACCTCGACATCGAACTCCAGCGTACGTCCGGCCAGGCGACCGATCACGCGCGCCCGGCTGCCCGCGAGCAGCCGATCCGTGTTCAGTTCGAGCAGCTCGAAGGGGACGGGCGCCCATCGCGCGATGGCCTCGGGCTCGGTGAGCAGGGCCAGCACCTCGTCGGGCAGGCCGGCAACTGTCGTCTGGGTGGTCCATGTCCTCATCGCAGCTGCGCATAGCGTCATCCCTGGCGGCGGCGTTCACCACTCACTTCTGCATGCCTCGATGTCCAGTTCTGGACGTTTGCCTGCCCTGGCGTTGATCCGGCACCTCGTTGACGTGCGCTCGCGCGGCGGCGTAGCGTATGCGCGATGCTCGACTGCACCTACCGCGTACAGATTCCGCATCGCGTCGGTCAGCTCGCGAGCGTGGCGAGCGCGATCGCTCGGGCCGAGGGGCTGATCGGTGATGTCGTCACCGTCTCGGTTGGACGGGAGCACTCGGTGCGCGAGATGACCGTCGAGGTCCGAAGCTTGGAACAGGCCGGACTCGTGGCCGAGGCAATCGCCTCCCTCGAGGACGTGCGCGTCCTCTGGTATCAGGATAGGGCGCTCCTCAGCCACGAGGGCGGCGTGCTGCAGGTCGAAGCGGTGCATCCAGTCCGGACAGTCCAGGAGATGCGCGATGTCTACACCCCCGGGGTCGCGCGAGTGTGTCTCGCGATCGCCGAGAAGCCCGAGCTCGCGGCTCGCTATACGGGAATCTCGAGCACGGTCGCGATCTGCACGAACGGGACCAGGGTCCTTGGGCTCGGCAACATCGGGCCGGTCGCCTCAATGCCCGTGATGGAGGGCAAGGCGGTGTTCTACCGCCAGTTCGCGGACCTCTCCGCCGTGCCGATACTGATCGACGCGAGCGATGTCGATGCGTTCGTCGAGACCGTGATCCGGATCGCTCCGACCTTTGGCGGGATCCACCTCGAGGACATCTCCGCACCCGAGTGCTTCGAGATCGAGCGCCGGCTGATCGAAGCGCTGTCGCAGCCGGTGATGCACGACGACGTCCACGGGACTGCGGTTGTGGGCCTGGCGGCTGTGCTCGCCGCCTGCAAGTACGCGGGAGTCGACTTGGCCGGCGCCACCGTCGGCCAGCTGGGCCTGGGTGCCGCCGGCATCGGAATCGCTTCGCTGATGGTCGAGGCGGGCGCGGGCCGCGTGCTCGGCTTCGATCCGCTCGAGGCTTCCCACGCCCGGGCGCTCGAGCGTGGGATCGAGCTCGAGTCGATGGAGGGCGTGCTTCGCGAGTCCGATGTCGTTGTGGCCACCACGGGGCGGGCCGGCTTGATCCTGCCGTCGATGATCCGACGCGGCCAGGTGATCCTGGCGCTCACCAATCCCGATCCCGAGATAGAGCCTGAGCTGGCGCAGGCCGCTGGCGCGGCGTTCGCCGCGGACGGCCGGAGCGTCAACAATGTGCTCGGGTATCCCGGGATCTTCCGGGGAGCCTTACAGTCCGGAGCGGCCGGCATCAACGTCGAAATGAAGCTGGCTGCGGCGTATGCGATTGCGGAGCTCACGCAGGAAGGGGAGCTCGTACCCAACGTGCTCGACCGGCGGGTCCACAACGCGGTCGCTGCAGCCGTCAAGCAGGCCGCTGAGCACAGCGGGATCGCTCGGCCCGAGGTTGCCACGGTCGGGTTATGAGCCTGTCGTAGGCCCAGCCGTCCGCCGGCGGTATTCGTGCGATTCCTGCCCCTGCATGTTTCCGTGCACACTTCCCTACTGGCGTCACGCCGCGGGCCATCCTGTTAGCGTGGGCGCTGCCCTCCGTCCGCCGCAGGACGAGGGATCATCAGACGGCCACACGTCCCAGCGGCCGTCTACCGCAAATGCCGAGCTCCGCAAGGTCATACAAGCGCGCCGTCTACGCGGGCCTCGCGGCTCTCGTCTGCTGCCTCGCCGCAGGGCAAATCGCCCCTGGCGCCCCCGTTGCTCGCGCCGCGACGATCAGCGGCCTTCAGCAGCAGATCGGCTCTGGACAAGGCACGGTCTCGAGCCTGTCGGGCGCGCTGGGCAGCGCCTCTGGGAAGCTCAACAGGATCGACTCAACGCTCTCCGCGCTCGAGCAGCGGCTGGCGGGGGTCCAGGCGGGCCTCGATGCCAAGCGCGCCGCGCTGGCGAGGGTCAGGGTGAAGCTTGCGGCCGCGAGAGTCCGGCTCGCTAGGCTCGAGGCGCGAGACGCGTACGCCGAGCGCGTGCTTTCTCAGCTGCTGGTTAGCAACTACGAGAGCGACCGCCCCGACCTGATCAGCGTCGTGCTCAACGCGACGGGCTTTCAGAATCTGCTGGAGAAGCTGTCGTTCGCGCAGCGAATCCGCACCGAGGACGTGACGGTGATCAGACAGGTCAAAGCTGATCGGCGCGCTGTCGCATCGGAGGCCATTCGCCTCGGCGCGCTCCAGGTCCGAGAGCAGAACCTGACCAAGAAGATCCTCAAAGCGCGGGACAGCCTCGCCGCGATCAAGGTCGGCCTCTACACCCAGGAGCTCGCAGCGGCCCAGTTGAAAGCGGACAAGGCGGGTCAACTAGCCCGTGCGAAAAATCATCTCTCGAGCCTCCGCTCGAAGCTTGCAGGTCTTCAGCAGGCCCAGCAGGCAGCTGCGCAAGCAGCTGCGCAAGCAGCGGTGTCAACATCGGCGAACAGCGGTCAGTCCTCGTCGTCCGGAACTGGGACCGTCACGTTCGGCCCAATTTCGAGCGGCGGCGGATTCGTGTTCCCGATGCCGAAGGCCGACGCCTCTGCGCCTGGCAGCTGGTCGCTCGACAACGGCGTTGACATCTCCGCACCCGGCGGAACGCCTCTGCTTGCAGTTTGCTCGGGCACGATCGTCCTGCATGGGCTCGGTGGTTTCGGACCGGACGCTCCGGTCATCCACTGCGATAGCCCGGTCGGCGGCTACAGCTACGTCTACTACGGCCATGCGGGGCCGGCGAACGCGGTCCCAATCGGGACGCACGTCGGCGCCGGTCAAGTGATCAGCGAGGTGGGGCCCGGAATCGTCGGAATCTCGACCGGCCCGCACCTCGAGATTGGCTTCGGTGACCCGAGCGGTGCGCTGCTCGGCCCTGGGACGGCG
>JALYZY010000026.1 GCA_030948665.1 Actinomycetota bacterium
CCGGGCAACGCTTTGGTCTGCAGGAACTTGAGCGCCTGCACGTATAGGAGGCTCGCAGGATTACGGACGATGTCCGCGTCGCGCAGCGACTCGAGGAACTCCTCGGGTCCGTCGAAGTCCCGCATCCTGATGCGAACGGACCCAAGCCCCTGGGGAACGTGGGCGTCCGAGCCCGCTCCCGCAGGGATCCGGTATTTGGCCGCAAATCGCACCGCCTCGTCGTTGAACTCGGTGATCGCCACCCTGGGGTTGAACACCTCGATCGCATCGACGGCGTCGAGCACGTCGAGCAGGTGCTCGTAGTCGGGCACTGAATGCAGCCGGTCGAATGGGTGTGGCACATAAACGACGCCGCCCTGGCGCTTGATCTCGGCGATCGTCTCGCGCATCGACATTCCCCGAGGGATCTTCTCCTCGATGAACAGGCCGATCACCTCGCCCTGGCTGGCGGTCTTGATCTCCTCGCCGACGATCACTTTCACCCCGTCGGCCTTGGCTCTCGCCTCGTGTGCCCCGGAGACCTCGTTGTGGTCGGTGATCGCGATCGCCCCGAGGCCTCGCGCACGCGCCTCCGCGAGCAGCACTTCGACAGGCGTCGCGCAGTCATAGGAATGGTCGGTGTGCATGTGCAGGTCCACATCGATCAGCCTTCGGGACTGGAGCGCGGTGCGGACCCGGGAGCTTCCGCGCCCGTCATGCCTGCGCGCCACAAGAGCGCTGTAGACGTCCTCGAGCTCGTCCGCCACCCGCGGCCATGAGAACTTCGCGCCAAGCTCGCGCTCGCGCGCACCCCGCTCCTGCCGCAGCCTCCTGGGGTCCGAGGTGACACGCGTCAGGTGCGCGGCGAGAGTCTCCACATCGCCGGGCTCGAACACGTACCCGTACTTTCCGTCAGCCAGGAGCTCCTCGTATGGCGGGAGCCGGGAAGCCACGGGCGTCACACCTCCCGCAAGCGCTCGTACCAGCGTCCACGGGACGGGTCTCACGCCCTCGGAGGCGAGCACGATCGCGTCAACGCTCGCCAATAGATCCGTTTCGCTGACGCCCGACCCATCGACGAACTCAACGCGATCCCTCAGAGCTCGGCCGAGCGTCGCCGGCACCGCAAGTGGCCGAGGCGAGAACACGGTCGCCCGCCACTCGAGCGCATCGGGCAGCAGCCGCAGCGCCCTGAGGAAGATCCGCAGCGCGGCGCGCTCCTCCGAGGCGCTGAACAACACCCGGACCGGGCCATCATGCTCGGCCGGGGGCGACACCGCGGCGCCCGGCAGGATCACCCGGTAGTCCCCAGGGAAATAGCGCCGGATCAGCTCCCGGGTGGCCTGATAGCTGGCGGTCCGGGCGTCGAGGCGGCCGAACAGCAGCCGCGAGAGCGGGCGGGCCAGCTGGGTGGAGAGGATCCGCTCGGTGGGAGCGTGGAAGCTGCCGACGTTCAGCGCTCTGGAGTGCCGCAGGGCGACGCTTGAGGCGCTGGGGGCGAACGGTTCGTGGACGTGCACCACGTCAAGGCTCAGCTCGGCCAGCACCTCCTCGATCGTGCGGGCGACGTCGACCGGCAGGGAGGCGGCTCGCCGCCGGGTGGGCGAGAACGGGAGCACCTCGCCGACGCCAAGGACCACCGGGGTGCCGTGCGCTCTCTCGAGCAGCGAGTCAGCCTCATCGCGGATCGCGCGCCGGCTCTCGCGGACGAGCTCCGGCGACTGCGACGGCGCGACGATCAGGATCCGGTGGCCACGAGCCGCGAGCTCGTCTGACACACGCGAGACGTAGTCATTGACCTCGCCCTGAACCTCCCAGGCGAACGGGGTCACCTGCGCGATCGCGAGGGATCCAAGCGGCACGGGGGCAGTTTATGAGGCGGCTGCGCCGCCCGGTTATTTGGCTTTGGTCTTCTCGGCCTTGGCCGGAGAGCCGAGCGCCTCACGGGCGTACTTGGCGATGAACTTGTCGGTCAGCTCCCGCGCCTCATCGTCCGGGCGCTGGTGCATCGGCGACTTCATCAGGTACGAGCTCGGGCCGTCGAGCTGTCCGCTCAGCCCGTTGTTCAAGGCAAGCTTGCAGCAGCGTACGGCGTCGATCACGATCCCCGCGGAGTTGGGCGAGTCCCATACCTCGAGCTTCAGCTCCATGTTCAGCGGGACGTCGCCGAACGCCTGGCCCTCGAGGCGGATGTGGGCCCACTTGCGGTCGGTCAGCCACGGCACGTAATCGGACGGCCCCACGTGCACCGAGTCCTGCGGGAGCTCGTGCCCCATGATCGAGGTCACGGCGTTGGTCTTGGAGATCTTCTTGGACTGCAGGCGCTCGCGCTCGAGCATGTTGTAGAAGTCCATGTTGCCGCCCACGTTCAGCTGCGAGGTCCGGACCATCTTTACCCCGCGGTCGTGCATCAGGCGCGCCAGGGCACGGTGCACGATCGTGGCGCCGACCTGGGACTTGATGTCGTCCCCGATGACGGGCAGTCCGGCCTTCTCGAAGCGCCCGTTCCAGTAGTTCTCGCGGGCGATGAACACCGGGATGCAGTTGACGAAGCCGCAACCGGCCTCCAGGATCTGCTCGACATACCACTTGGTAGCCTGCTCGGAGCCGACCGGCAGATATGAGACGACCACGTCGGTGTGGGTGTCTTTGAGGATGCCGACAATGTCCGCCGTCGGTCCGGGCGCCTTGGTGATCTTCTCCTTCAGATACTTGCCGAGGCCGTCGTGGGTCATACCGCGACTGACCTGCACGCCGGTCTCGGGGAGCTCGCCGGCAAACCGCAGCGTGTTGTTCTCCCCGGAGAAGATGGCTTCGGAGAGCTCCTTGCCGACCTTGTCGGCGTCGATGTCAAAGGCGGCGGTGAATTCGATGTCGCGTACGTGGTAGCCGCCGAGGTCGACGTGCATGAGCCCCGGAACCGACTGGCTCGCGTCGGCGTCGCGGTAGTAGTTGACGCCCTGGACGAACGAGCTCGCGCAGTTGCCGACGCCGACGATCGCCACGCGCACCTTGTCGCGCTGATAGCGCGCTGCGCCGTTTGTCGAACCGTTGGAAGATTTCACTTGAGGTCTTTCCCTTCTCGGATGGAACCGCCCCCCAGGGGTAGATATTCCGTCCGCTGGGGTTAGTTACACGGCGGCCGCCGGACGCGACTCCGCGTCCGGGTCGACCGCGCGAAGCTGACGGCGCACGTACACGATCCGCTGGACCACCGTCACGATGCTGAGGCCGGCCAGAACGTACACGGCCGGGGCGAGCAGCGCAAAGTGGCCAATCGAGGCGCCCTTGGCAAACACCAGGCCTGCGGACAGGATCACCACGCGCACCGGACGGGTCGCGAGGCCCACCCGGCAGGCCACCCCGAGGGCCTCCGCGCGCGCTCGCGTGTAGGACACCATCAGCGACGCCAGCACCGCGGCCACCACCGCCGCGACGGCGACCTCGTTATGCAGCGAGGCAAAGTACGCCGCCACCGCGGTCAGCACGATCCCTTCCTCGAGGCGGTCGAGAGTCGAGTCCAGGAACGCTCCAAACGGCGTCCCCTTGCCCGACATCCGGGAGTAGCGGCCGTCAAGTGTGTCCATCACCGACCCGACGATGAACGCAACTCCCGCCAGGAAGAACAGCCGCCCCACGACAAGCCCAGCCGCCGTGAGGTTCAGCGCGAATCCAGTCAGCGAGATCGCGTTCGGGGTCAGCCGCGATTCGATCAGCCGCTCGCGCATCAGCTCCGGCGTGCTGCGCCCGGGCGGGCGCGAGCGCCCCCGCCTCGGTGGCCGCGCTCGAGGGTGCCCGCCGGACTCCTGAACCCCGGTCGGGGCTCCCCGGCGGACGCGTCCCTCGCTCTGCCGGTCGCGTCCAGAGCTCATGCGGTGGCTCGCTGACCGGCTGTTCGGCCGAAGGTCCACTGTTGGGGTCGCGCGCGGGCCAGCAGCCGCTGGGCCAGAAGCGCCGAGATGCCGGCCGTCAGGGCCCCGAGGAACACGTCGGTGAGGTAGTGATTTGCCGTCGCGACGACCACGAAAGTGACCAGCAGCGGATACACCGACCAGGCGATCTTGGCCGGGCGCGAGGCCACCAGCTTCGCCATCGGCCAGCCGATCATCACCGCGAAGCACACGTGCATCGAGGGGACGGCGGCGTAGAAGTTCATGAATGCATGCCCCGGGCCGCCCCAGTCGACATGGCCCGTGCTGCCCAGGAGGAACTGCGAGATCGAATCGGTGAAGCCCCACTCGGGAAGCAGGCGAGGCGGTGCGGTCGGATACAGCCAGAACCCGACCAGGGCGATCGCCATCGAGATCATGAACATGTTCCGCACGAAGTAGAACGAGTCGTTACGGCGTACGTAGATGTAGATCAGGGCGAGCAGCGTCACCAGGAAATGACCGTTCAGATAGATCCAGTCGGCGGCGTCGATCAGCCAGTGGATGTTCGCTGCCCAGGCCTGAACGCTCGGCTCGACGAACACATGGATCGTGCGTTCGAAGTCGATGATCTTCATGGCGTCGCCAAACGGCTTGTAGAGATTGCCCTTGGCCACGACTCCGCGCACCAGGTCGTAGAGCAGGAAGGCTGCGGTGAAGAGAACGATCTGGTGAACCAGGTCGCGCCACCCGCGCGGCAACACGCGTTTCTCAATCAGCTCGAGGGCCCGCATGCCAGCGGCCATCGTAGCGGGGAGGGCAGTCTTCAGCGCGCGGTGCAGCGCGGGTTCTCGGCGCCGATCCGGCCGAGCGCGAACGCAATCGAGATCCTCGCGAGCCCCGGTCGGTCGACTCGAAGCCTCGTGAACTCGCCGTCTCGGGCTACGCACCCGGGAAGGCCCTCCAGCGCCCAGTAAGGGGTGAAGTGAACGTGGAGCAGCAGCGACCCGGGATGGGTCACCGACAGCGTCAGCCAATTCGGACCCTGACCCGTGACGACGGCGGGCCCCTGCACCATCGGCACCGGGCGGGCCACCGCGTAGACGCGCCAGTGCGCAGAGCGGAAGACGAGCCGCAGGTATGGAAGGCCGCGATCGATCAGCGCGGTCTCCCGTCTGGCGGAATAGTCGAGGTCCGCGTCGGACACCGCGACGAACCGGACCGCCAGCTGATGCAGCCACGTCTGGTAGGTCGCAGCGGTCAGCGACCCGTCGTAGAACAGCCGGTTGTAGCGGATGTCGAGCTGGCGCTCCCAGCCGCGGGCGAGGGGAAACAGCGGCGCAACCTGATAGGCCTCCCAGTGAAAGCTCGTGAATGGGATCTCCACCCGGAACGGCGGACCGGTCTGGTGCTCCAGGAATGAAATGACCGGGCGGTAGTAAGCCGCCGAGATCGCAGGGTCCGCCGCGGATGTGCGCACGTCTCGCACCGGTGCTTGCCACTGCACATAGAGGAGCGGCAGCGCGGCGCCAAGCAGCAGCACCTTGCGTCGTGGCCACCACAGAAGCGCCGCAAGCGGTCCCGCGACGAGCGGCGCGAGCCGTGCCGCATTGCTGCCGACGGGAGTGCTCAGCAAGTACGCCGCCAGGCACCCAAGGACGTACAGCACCACCCCCGCGCGGAGCGTAAGCTCGCGTCGGGGGAGGGCGGCGAGTGCCGCCGCCCCGATCGCCACGATCGGCAACAGTGTCCCCAGGGCGAACGGCTCGACTCCCCCCTCGGGAAAGGCCACCGAGAGCGCAAGGACGGGCAGGAGCGCTGCCGCCGCCACAGCCACCCCCCAGGCCGCCCTTTTAGGGCTGCGCTCGTGTGCGATCCCGTAGGCCGCTCCCGCCAGTGCGGCGAACAGCGCTGCGACCGGACTCGAGAGGGCCGTTAGGAACGCCGCGGCGCACGCGAAACCCGGCCGCCGCCGCTGGAGTGCCAGCGCTGTCGCGATTGCCGGGAGGAGCCCGAAGGCGAAGGTCAGTCGACCCGTGAACAAATTGGTCGCCGCGGCCGCCGCGAACCAAATCGATCCCAGCCACGCCCGTTCCCCGAAGTGGCGCCGCGCGAGCGGCTCAAACAGAGCAGCCGTTGCGGTGGCGGCGATGCACGCGGCGAGCTGGGGCCCGATCGCCGCCGCGACCGGCGGGAACAGCACGCTGTACCCGGGCACGTGGTGGCCCCCGTACCACCACAGGTTCCAGATCCCGAATCCCTCCGTGGCGAACAGCTTGGCCCGGAGCAGATGTGCCGCCAGATCGAAGCTCGGGGGCGAGGCGATCAGGTAGCCGACGGCGAATGTCGCGGCTACCAGCGTCGGGGCCAGATGTCGCAGGTCCGCCCCTCGCCGTCGCACGAGCTGTCGCGATGACCTGCGCAGCAACCCCCTATTTGCAGGCAGGGTGAGGCTGCCTTCGTTCACTGCGATGACTCCAGGAACTCACGCAGCGTGTGAGTCACCTCTGGGCGGTCGAGCCACGGCCAGTGACCTGCGTCCGCAATCGGCTGTAGCCGTGCCTGAGGCAGTGTCGCTGCATACGCGCTGGCCAGACCCTCTCCCACCCACGGGTCGCGCTCACCGCACATCAGCAGCACCGGCATGGGAAGGCGGCCGAGCTCCGCGGCACGAGCGCTGACCCAGTGCGGATCGGTATCGCGGTGAAGGCGCAGGATCGCCCGTTGGGTGCCTTGGTCGAACTGCTCCCATATCGCCGAGATCCGCTCGTCGGGCCATGAATTCGGACTCGTGCTGGCGCGGCGGAGAGCTCGACCGAGAAGCGCACGGTTGGTGGCCCCCATCATCAGCTCGCCAACTCCACGCGCCCGCCAGCCCCTGGCAACGCGCGGCCAAGTGAAGCCTGCGACGAGCGCGGGCGGGCTGAACAGCGCGATTCGCGTGATTCGGCTGGGGTCGCGCAGCGCCAGCTCCATCGCGACCGGGACCCCCCAGTCGTGGGCGACAAGCTTGACCCGGTCAACCTCCAGCCGGTGCAGGAGCCGCTGTACGAACTCCGCCAGCCCGCCGAGCGAGTAGTCGAGTCCGCCAGCCTTGCTCGAACGGCCGAAGCCGATCAGGTCCACCGCCACGCCGCCCGTCTCGGCCAGTGGCCCGACCCAGTCGTCCGAGCTCGTCGGAATCCCGTGGAGATAGAGGGCCGGAACTCCTGGGGCGTCGGCGCTGCGATAGAAGGCGGGCGATGAGTCGAGTTCGATCGTGTGCTCGTCGACGCGCACGCTGGTCCGTCGAGGATAACGTGGTCGCTGGTGACCGATCCCTGGCGCAAGCCCTCCGCTCGGCGAGTCCGCGCGATCCGCGACAGGCTCCGTCTCATATACGGGATTCCGATCGCACAGCCGCACGGGCATCCGATCGCCGAGCTGATCCTGACGGTCCTCTCGCAGTCGACCAACGATCGCAACCGCGACGTGGCGTACCTGCGCCTGCGCGAGCGCTTCGTAGATCAGGCCGGCTGGGAGGCAGTGCGCGATGCCGGCGTCAACGAGGTCGAGGAGGCGATTCGTCCGGGCGGAATCTCGAGAATCAAGTCGGCGCGGATTCGGGCGATCCTGCGCGGGATAACTGATACCGCCCCTGGGGGCGAGCTGTCGCTCGACTGGCTGGCGGAGCGTCGCGTCCCCGAGGCACAGCAGTACCTCACCGCGCTGCCGGGAGTGGGTCGCAAGACCGCCGCCTGCGTCCTGCTGTTTGCGCTGGGGATGCGCGACGTGCCCGTCGACACCCACGTCTCCCGGGTCGGCACGCGCCTTGGCCTGTTCAGGCGCGGCGCCCCTTTCGAGGAGCTCCACGACACGATGCTCGAGATCACTCCTCCAGGCGAGGAGCTCGAGCTACACCTGAACCTCCTCCGCCACGGGCGCCGGACCTGCCATGCCCGGCGGCCCGACTGCCCCGGGTGCGCGCTGCGCCGGATGTGCCCGAGCGCTGACAGCTTCGGCTGATCGCCGCGGCGGTATCGCTCCGACTACTCACACCGTGTGGCCGTTGAGGCGCGACGGCCTCGGTCTGCGTGCGTACGTCCTATTTGTGCCGAAGCGAATGGGGCGCCGCCGAGCAGGGTAACTAAACGCGTGCCATTCTGTCAGCTCATCAATAGGGCCAACTGCGGGTCGGAGGAGCACATGATCATCCTCGGCATCATTCTGCTGATCATCGGATTTGTCGCGAAAATCGCGATTCTGTGGACCATTGGGATCATCCTGTTGGTTGTCGGGCTGATCCTTATCGTGCTTGGATCCATGGGGCGGGCCGTGGGTGGCAGACGCCACTATTACTGACGTTCCAAATGTGAGCGGCCACCGAACGTTTCCGAGCCACCTCGAGAAACAGGATCCTCTCCGCGCGCCGCTCTAGCCCGAGGCGCACTCGTCGGAGCACGGGCAGCTGCCCGATCCGAAGCATCTCTTCGAAGCGATCCCTCGGATGGCTCGGGCCCGAGGGGAGTAGCCGGGGGCGCCCGGCGCCGGCTCAGGCAAAGCTGCCGGCGCTGGGGCCTCCGACTTGACCGGTCGCGGTCAGCTGGCCGGGATCGCGTCGCCGATGCCGTCACAGGTTTCCGCCACTGCGTCGATGTTGCTGCTCAGATGTACCTGGAGCACGGTCTTCAGCGTCGGGTCCAGGAGCTGAAAATCGCCGCCCACTCGCATGGTCTGGCCGCTCGGCACATCGAAGGTCCAGAGCGCCCCGCCCAGACCTCCCGACCCGGACGGTGCGGTGAGCGTCGTGGTCACCGAGCCGGCCGAGCCGGACTCAGTCGAAACCGTCCCGTAGCCCTGCCATCCGTTCTGGTTTCCCGCCGTCACGATCTCCTCTATGATCCCGCCGCCCTTCGGTACGCAAAACGCCTTGAACGTGTACGCGCCGGCTTGACCAAAGGTCTTACCGAACAGGACCGGTGTGCTGGAGAACTGGAGCCCTGTGGCACCCGGTCCCTGCGGCCCCGTGGAACCCGCCGGTCCCTGCGGCCCGATGGCGCCCGCGGCACCCTGAAGCCCGCGAGACCCCGCGGGGCCACGGATGTTCCAGGTCAAGCCGTGCTCGCGCTTGCGGCACTTTCCAGCGACTCGCAGCGCGCCTGACTTCTTGTTGGCGCAGGCATGGATGGCCGACCCTTTGGAGGCAGCGATCGCCCACGCGCCGCTTGCCGCCAACACGAGCGCCGTCACGGCGACCAGCGGACCAACCCGCAGGCATCGCCCAAATCTGTTCGACATCGGTGAGCTCCTCTCATCTTGCGGTGGCAAACCTGCTGGGCCGCCTTGGTGCTGTAATCGACCGCACCGCCGGAAACTCAAGGGGACCAGTCGGCCGCTCGGACGCTGGACCGGCGACGATGCGAAGTCTTGGATGCCGGCTTCTGCCGAGTTGGGTGGCGGGGACCTGTGGCTCCCGAGCTGCTTGATGGTGCTCGCCGGGGTATCCGCTCACAGGAGCTCGGCGGGCAGGGCTTTAGGCCCGTCGGGAGTAGAGCTGCGTGAGCTGCTCCCGGCTCATCTGGAGCGTGTTGGCGGCCTCAGCGGGTGTGCCGAGGACAAGCCAGAGCGCTTCCTTGGTTGAGGGCAGCGGACAGCCCTGGGCTGTCAAGCTGGAGCGCATCGTCACGCGGAAGGCTGAGATCACGGGTGGTGCTAAGCGCGTAGCCGACGTCCTTATGGCGCTGGTTCGTGATGGCCAGGTGGTTGCCCGCCCAGACGGCAGCGTGCATCAGCTCTTTCCCGTCTCCGTCCACCCGGATGAGGGCGTAGCGCTTCGCGAATGGGTGCAGCGCGAGGACGCCCGCCGGACGATCGAGATCGGGTTCGGCTATCGGATCTCGACCCTGTTCATCTGCCAAGCGCTGCTGAGCGCTGGTGACGCTGCAGTTCGCCACGCCGTGATCGACCCACATCAACACAGCCGATTTGCCGACATCGGCTTGCAGTTGCTCGACGACGCAGGGCTGCGAACCATGGTCGTGCATCACTCGGAGCGATCGGAGCTGGCGCTCCCAACCTTGCTCTCTGCGCCAACTCGCTTTGACCTGGCTTTCATCGATGGCAACCACCGCTTCGACGGCGTGTTCGTGGACCTCTTCTATCTCGGACGACTCCTCCGTCCGGGCGCCATCGTGTTCCTCGACGACTACCAGCTCCCGTCTGTTTCGGGTGCCGCGTCTTTCTTCATCAAGAATCTGGGCTGGACCGTCGAGGACACGTCCACCAGCACGCTCGACCGTCACTGGATTGTGCTGCGCACGAGTTCCACGCCTGATCACCGGCCGTTCGATCACTTCGTGGAGTTTTAAGACGGACGGCCTGAGCGGTCCGATGGAGACCTTGGACAAGCGGTCTGATGGAGACTTGGACAAGACTGCCGCCTGCCGGTTTGGCTGGTTGGGTCGACCATAAGTCCTGGGACGGCCAGCAGACTCGGCTCGTCGCCCGAGCGCCAACGGCAGGGAACCCGAGGTTTGCGAGGTACCTTCTCGCCATGGGTCGGGTCTTGTCTGTCGCGAAGCGAACAGTGGTGTCCTTCTATGACGACCAGGCCACCCACCACGCTGGCGCGCTCACCTACTACGCGCTGATGTCGCTATTCCCGCTGCTGCTGCTGGCGGTGTCGTTACTTGGGTTGCTGGGAGAGTTTCCAAGCACCTACAACTCGATCATCCATTACCTGCGCGGAGTCGTCCCCGCGACCACTTTGGCGCCGCTCGACACAGCGGTACGCGCCGCGCTGAAGAGCAAGGGCACAGCCGTTGCCGCTCTGGCGGTCGGCACTGTCACGGCGCTCTACGGCGCGACCGGCTACCTCGAGGCCGCGCGCCGAGCGCTTAACGTCGTCTTCGAGGCCCATCATGGACGCAGCTTCGTGCGCCGAAAGCTGACCGACCTCATGTCGACGGTCGTGCTGCTGGCGCTCGTGCTTGCCACCATAGTTCTGATGTTCGCGGGTGGCGGCGTCGTTCGTGACCTCTTCGGCACCGGTGCCGCGTTGGTTTGGCGAATCGGCCGATGGCCGGCAGCCCTCCTCACCGCGCTGCTCATCTTCTCGTTTCTGTATTTCGTGACCCCGGACGTGGAACAGCGCGCGTTCCGTTGGATCACCCCGGGCGCCGTGGCCGGCGTGACGCTCTGGCTGCTCGCCTCCGCGGCCTTCTCCGTGTTCCTCGCTCACTTCTCGAGCTTCAACGTGACCTACGGCTCGTTCGCGGCCGCGATCATCCTCCTGATCTGGCTGTGGCTCACCAATGTCGCGCTTCTCTTCGGCGCCGAAGTCAACGCCGAGATCGAACGGCAGAAAGAACTCGACGAGGGCGTCCCCGAATCAAGAACGCTGGACCTTCCACCCGGCTGACCGATCAGCCAGGCGTCACAGAACGTGAGCTCGGGGCGCGAAGTCAGGCCGGGTCGTTCTCGACGACGCCAAGAATCGAGCCCGCCCCTCACTCAGCGCCAGGTCGCGATCAAAGTGGAAAGTCGTC
>JALYZY010000041.1 GCA_030948665.1 Actinomycetota bacterium
GCCTGCGGCTCGGGTGGTCCGGCCCTACACCTCGCGCGACTGACGGAGTGCAAGGTCGTCGGGGTTGAGCTCTACGGCGAGGCTGTGATGAGCGGACACGAGAGGGCGCGCGAGGCAGGCCTCGAGATGCGAGCGAGCTTCGTGCAAGCAGACGCCAGCCGGCCGCTGCAGTTTGACCGCGAGTCCTTTGATGCGATTCTCTGCGTGGACGCGATCAACCATCTCCCCGGCCGCCCAGGCGTTCTTGCCGACTGGGCTCGCTTGTTACGCCCGGGTGCGCGGCTTCTCTTCACCGACCCGGTCACGGTGACGGGCGTCCTCGGCAGCGACGAGATCGCGATCCGGAGCTCGATCGGATACTTCCTATTCGTGCCGCCGGGCGAGAACGAGCGATTGCTGATCGAGGCCGGCCTCAGCGTGCTTGCCGTCGAGGACACGACGGAGCACTCGCCCAGGTCGCACGCCGCCGGGCTGACGCGCGCGCAAAGCATGAAGGGGCCCTCAGGCAAACTGAAGGAGACGAGGCATTCGAAGCTCGCCAGCGATTCTTCGAGATCGTTGCCACGCTGGCGCGCGAGCGCCGCCTCTCGCGTCTCGTCTACGTGGCGCAGAAGCCGGCGTAAACCGCCACGTCTCGCGCAAAGCAGAAAGGCTTCCTACTCGTCGCGCTGGTCTCTGGTGACATACGAGCGCGTTGGCAGGGCCCGGTTTGGTCTCTGCGGTCGGCTAGTCCAGACGTTCGAGCAACCAGGCGTGGACATGGTCGAGGTGACGCGCGGTCAAGGTGAGATGTCCGTCGTCGTCGGTGAGCTCCGCTTGAACACCCGGGATGTGGCGCGAGAGCCACTCCCCGTGGGCAAAAGGAACGAAGCGGTCTTGGCGGCCGTGGCACAGCAGCACCGGCGTCCGAATCGAACCGAGCTCAAAGCCCCACGGACCGAGCTCGGCCACGCCGTCGTCCCACCAGCCGTCGGAGCCCGGAGCGAGGCCTGACTGCCACCCGTCGACGAAGTACTGGGCCAGCTCGCCCGTGAGCACCGCGGCGTCGACAGGCGCGAGCAGCGTGCTCAGGTATTCGACCAGGCCATCGGGGGTGAGCGCAAGCGTGTCCTGCCGATCGGATTCACACTTGGCGCGCGCCGCGACCGGATCCTCGAGCATCAAACGGATGTCGTCAACGTTCATCTGGCCCATGCCGGCGAAGTACTCGAGTCCCTCGGCGTTCCAGGGCGCGCTAGAAGCCAGCACCGCGACGGCCGGCACGAGTCCGGGCAGCAGTGCCGCGCACGCGATCGCGTGTGGACCGCCCCCGGAGATCCCCCATACAGCAAGTCGCTCGATCTCGAGCGCCGCTGCGATGGCACGAACGTCCTCGGCGCAGTCGGCCACCGTGCGTCCCGGCTGCCGAGTCGAGCCGCCGTAGCCGGGACGGTCATAGCAGATAAGGCGAATTCCCTGGCGCTCGGCCCGCGCCACGTCACCGTCGAAGAGCAGACGCGAATTGGGAGTGCCGTTGTGCACGAGCACCGGACGTCCGTTCCGGTCGCCACGTTCCAGGACCTGGAGCGCGCGACCATCCCTGGTGAGGAGCTGATGCTCGATCACGCCAATCACTCGCTCGCGTTCATCGACCCGGCCATGGTCTGGACGTCAGCTCCCGCGACGGGGACTTCGTCCCCTTCTCCGTGACCAACTGGCGTCGTTGCATGACCGGCATGTGGTCCCGCAAACCTAGCTCGCAGCTCTCACGGCAGTCATCCTCGCGTGATCTCGACGGTGCTGTCAACCCGTCTGCCCGACTGCGTCGACTCTGATGGTCGATCACGCGGGGTCCCGATGAATTACGCGTTCTCCATCCCGGTCGCTCAGCGCGTGCTTTCGCGCGGCAGGCAGCGGCGCTCGGTTACCCATTTCACGAACCACCAGGCGCTGCGGCCCGCTTGTTGCTAGAGCTGGTATGGGGATCCTTGAGGGCATCTTCGTCGCGCACAACATGCACGATGCCGCGGGCTTGGTTGCGCGCTTCGCCGCCGGGGGGAGCATGCCCGTCCTGGCTGGCGATGTCGTTTGGTGGCTACGAGCAGATCGAAGCTTTCCCTGAGGCGGAGTTGCGGCGCGTGGGGGATCGCGGGATCGGACTCACTCGCGCTGGCGCGTGGGCACCAAACTCGCCACGATCACCAAAACGCATCGGCCTCCGATCGGCACCACCTACTTCTTCACGCTCAACGAAACGGCGAAAGTCACCTTCACGTTCAAGCAGAGACTCAGCGGCCGCAAAGTCAAGGGCCACTGCATCCCACAAACCAGGCGCTACCGCCACAAGCCGAGCTGCAAGCGCAGCGTGACCAAAGGCACCCTCTCCTTCACCGCCCATACCGGACAGAACAGACTTGCCTTCCAAGGGCGGATCACCCGCACCAAGAAGCTCCCGCCCGGCCGCTACACCCTCCAAATCACGGCCACCCTCGCAGGCAAGGCCTCCCCGCCCGCGACGCTCACCTTCACAACCGCCTGACCCACCCCCGCGCTCAGTTGAGGGTGATCCAGAACGCCCTGTCGGCACCCGCGCCGGCGACGTTGTAGGGCTCGACGAGCGCGTTGGCACCGGCGAGGGGACTACAAAGCCCGCCGATAACGTTGCTCGGATCCTCTCCGCTTAGAGTGACGCTCGCGAACCCACCATTCCCGAGTGAGTTGCCGGCGTCAATCGCCACGGAGGCGGCTTTCACGGGAACGGTGAGCCGTAGACAGACAGTCCCGACCCCGGCGTGGAACGCCGCGTCCACGTTCTTCGAGTTAGCCGTGTCGAGTGTGCCGTTGGAAAACACGTGGGCAAAGGCGACGGCGGTTCCGTTCGCGCCCGGAGCGCCGGGAGCGCCGGGTAGGCCCTGAGGTCCAGCAGGCCCCTTCACTCCCTGCACGTTCCAGCGGAGCGCGGAGTCGTGCTTTGCGCACTTCTTGGCCTTATACAGAGCGCCGCCGTTGTGGTGGACGCATACCCTAATCGCTGCGCCACCACCGTTCGCGGCGTAGGCACCGCCAACAACGGCAATCCCGAGTGCGACGACGCCAAACACGATCGCCGGTATGCGGTGCAGCAACAGCTTCAAGGGTGGCTCCTTTAGTGGCCCAACGGGCTCTGGACTTTGTCCTACCGGTGTTATCGGCCGGCGAGCGGACCGTTTTAGGGCGAAAGCTGGACCGCGGCGCTGCCGAGCATTGTCTGGTGATCCACGGGCTCGATGACACCTCATTGCACCGAGCGGCGGTGCGCGGACCGGGGCGCTGGTCCCGGCACGCGCCTGCTCCTGCTCCCGGAAGTCTGGCGGGAAGTCCGAGCTGCAGCCGTTCGAGCGGCTGGATGGGCGATGGTTCCGTTATGTCGGCGCAGCCCTATGACCCGGCACAGCACGGGCCGCTTGACGCGACGCCGCTGGTTGCCCACGCGCTCACTCCCCGTCCGACCTGCACACGATGACGACCGGCGGCAGACGAGCTCTCTCGATGGTCAGTCCGGATACTCGTCCTTGCGCCAGGCGCGGGGCTCGCCGGACTCGGCCTTCGGCGTTCGCTTGAGCAGGAACGAGTGATACGGCGCGACGAATGGATCGGGCGCAGTCACCGTGTAGGCGTGGTACACGCTTCCGTTCTCGCGCGCGAAGGCGATGAAGCTCGGGCCCTCGCGTAGGCCGTCCTCGAGCCTGGCGCCGACCTGCCGCCCCCATTCCTGCAGCCACTCGGGGGGGCTGTCGGTCATCGCCTTGATCTCGGGGATCTCCTGCGCCTGCTCGGGCGTGAGGGCGAGCCCGAAGTCGAACGGAAACTCCGTCTCGTAGGTCGAGACGTAGGGGAACTGCCAACCCATCCGCTCCCTGTAGGCGATGAGTCGCTCGATCGGAGCCCGCGAGAAGCAGATCAGTGTCACATCGCGGTGGTTCAGATGCACCCGCGTGGCGTCGAGCTCATCCCCCACGTTCGAACACCCGGGGCAGGCGCCGCGCTCGTAATCGGGCCCGAACATGATGTTGTAGGCAAGCAGTTGCGAGCGTCCGTCGAAGAGCTCGGCGAGCGTCTTCTTCCCGTCCTCGGTGTCGAATCGGTACTCCTTCTCCACCGGAACCCAGGGAAGCTGGCGCCGCTGCTCTGACACCTTCTGGCCCAGTTTGGCGTGCTCGGCCTCGAGCTTCGCAAGCTCATCGCGAGCCGCCTGCCATTCCTC
>JALYZY010000047.1 GCA_030948665.1 Actinomycetota bacterium
GGTGGCTCCCGGATCGCTGGTCGACCGCACCGAGCTGATGGAGCGCCTGCTGGCGGACCGAATCGTCACCCGGCGCGGCGTTATGGCGATACACCTCGAGGAGGCATACGCCATGGCCGAGGCACGCGCCGGGTCGCGCGTCGGGTTGGACGGCCGGGAGTGCGTCCATCCCGGAGCCGACACCCGAGATCGCGCGGACCTCCTGCACAGTCAGGCCGCGGCCCGGGAGATGCTGATGCTGCCGCTGTTCCCCGATCTCACCTTCGAGCAGCAGGACTACGTGATCGCGCGGCTCTCGGAGCACCTCGTCCTGCAGGCCGTCGCGTAGCGGGCACAGCTGGGTCGGAGGGCGACGGCGCAGGACACCCCCGCTCAGCCGCGACGAATGGGCACGACCGCGGTGCTCACAACCTTGGTCTTGACCGCATGGTCGGACGGGACCGAGGCGACGATCACCGAACCGGAGGCCACCTGCACTCCGGCGCCAAGCCTCACTTTCGGCTCGACGAAGATGCCCGTCCCCAGCCGGCAGCGGTCACCGATGTGAACCAGGCCCGAGGTCATGCATCCGGGGCCGGTCGAGATGTCGGAACCGAGCACGCTGTGGTGATCGAACGAGTTATAGGCGGAGATGAAGTTGTTGTCGCCGACGACGGTGCCGGCGCCAAAGTGACAGTTGGCGCAGATGACGTTGCCTACACCGAGGCGGACGTCGGTGGCGATCCGCGCCGTCGGGTCGATCGCATTGGCGAGCGGAAGACCCGCGTGCTCGCAACGCTCGCGCAGGCGCGTCCGGGCCGGCACCGATGTCGAGATCGAGATCACCGCGGCGTCGAGCGCGTGCTGCGCGAACAGCTCCAAGGCCCGGTCCAGGCTGCCCAGCACCGGAACGCCGTCGACGCGCTCGCCAAGCCGCGCCATGTCGTCGTCGACCACCGCGACCGCCTGCTGCTCTGGGTCGTGGCGGAGAATGTCGAGGACCTGCGTTGCGCCGAGGCCGGCGCCGATGACCACCAGCCGGCGCACCCCCCCCGGCGCCTCGAGCGGACTGGGCAAGCCGTTGCGCTCCGGAGTGCTCTGCGCGGCGGCGGCCTCGACGCGCTTGGTAGTGATCAGCTGATCGGTGCTCCGCGCGAGCGCGTCGACGTCCACCCCTAGCTCGGCGGCGCGACGCCGAGCCGGCGAAGTGACGCGCTCGGCGTGCGCGGCGCTTTCCGGCGCCGGCTCCTCGATGCGCCGGCGCTCGTAGCGCTCGAGCGACTCGAGCGACTCGAACAGGTAGCCGAGAGGCTGGTCGAGCTTCAGCTGGTCGCCTACTTCCCCGACCCGGAGCAGCACGCCGGCGTCCGGTGCCTCCACGTCGAGAATCGCCTTGCTCGTCTCGATCTCGACGAGCGCCTGGCCTTCCTTCACCTCGACCCGGTCCTCGACATACCAGCGGAGGATCGCCGCCGACTCGCTGTTGACGTCGGTTGTCGGAATCGTTACCGGGATCATTCCGCCGCGCAGCGGATGGCCGCCTCGATCTGATCCTCCCCGACGATCAGCTCGCGCTCTCGCTCCCTTGAGCTGGGAACCACGTCCGGGCGGCTCGCCACTATCTCCACCGGGCGCCGAAGCATACCGAACAGCCGCGCCCCCACCGCCGCGGCCACTTCCGTTCCCCATGACCAGCCCGAGGTGCCCTCCTCCAGCGTCACCATGCTCCGTGTCACCTGCGCGGACACGATCATCGGCTCCAGATCGAGCGGCGCGAGCTGCCCCGCCACGAGCACTTCGACGAAGATCTCCTCCTCGAGCGCCAGCCGCGTCTGCACGCGCCGCGCGAGCTCGGCCTGATATCCGTAAGCCACCACCGTCGCCCGGCACTCGGAGCGGGGCGCATAGCGAACCGAGAAAGTCGGCAACCCCGTGCCTTCGGGGCAGCGCTCAACGGTGGCGCCGGCCAGACCGTCTTCCGTTTGCATCTCCAGCGGGTAGAGCAGCTTGTGTTCGACGTGTACGGTCGGCGACTCGTCCGCCATCAAACATCCCAGCACCAGCTCAGGATCGTGGAGCAGCGACGCGCTGGCCACCCGCAGGTGCGGTATCCCGAAAAGGTGCTTCTCGATGCTCTGGCTGTGGGTCGGGCCGTACCCTCGGCCGGCTCCCGACGGCGCCCGGATGACGACCGGGCAGGTGGCGTTCCCGTTGTACATCGCTTCGTACTTGGTGATGTGGTTGAGAATCTGATCGAAGCAGAGCGATAAGAAGTCGCCGAACATCACCTCCGCAATCGGCCGGTAGCCGGCGAGCGCGAGGCCTGCGGCGACCCCGGCGATCGCCGCCTCGCTGATCGGCGTCGTCCGTACGCGCTCGGGGTAAGCGGTGCTGAGCCCCCGTGTGACCTTGAATGCCCCCCCGTAAGGATCGGCGATGTCCTCCCCGAGGATCACCACCCGGTCGTCATGGGCGAGCAAGCGGTCCAGCGCCTGTCCGAGCGCGCGGGCGTAGATCACGGGTTAGTCAGCTCCGACACGAGCTCCTCGAATGCCGTTGCGACCTCGGCGTCGATCTTGGCGCTAACGCCGGGAGCGAGCCGACTTCCGTGGACGAGCAGTGGGTCAAGCGCCCACCGTGCCCGCACCTCCTCAGGCGGCCGGTTGTCGTCGTTCTTGGAGTGGTGGCAGAGCCTGTAGGTGTGGATGATCAGCGCGCACGGTGCCCGCTGCTCTCGCACATGCGAAACCGCGCGCTCGGCGACGCCTGCGATCTCAACCACGTCGGTCGAGTCGATCTCCCGCACCGTAACCCCGAACGCCTCGAACCGGCCGCGCATGCTGCCCGCAAGGTTCAGCCGGGATGGGGTGCTCTGAGCCCAGCCGTTGTCCTCGACGACGATCAGCAGCGGAAGCTGCCACAACGACGCCAGATTGAGCGACTCGTACACCAGCCCTTCTCCCAACGTGCCGTCGCCGATGAAGACGGCGCTGATCGCGTCGCTTCCAGACAGCTCATAGGACAGCGCGATGCCGGCGGCGGCGGGGACAATCCCGCCTTGAACGCCGTTTGACTTAAAACCGTCGGCGGCCAGGTGCTGGCTGCCCCCGATGCCGGCGCACACGCCCTCCGGCAGCCCCATGATCTCGGCGAGCAAACCCCGTGCGTCTCCGGTGCGAGCGAGGTAGTGCCCGTGGCAGCGATGGTTGGAGAACACATGGTCTTCGGGATCGAGCAGCTCCAACACGGCGACACAGTTGGCCTCCTGGCCGATGCAGGCGTGCGTGGTCCCGTTCAGCACTCCGTCCGAAAACAGCTCGAGAAGCCGCTCCTCGAAGCGGCGGATGAGTCGCATGCGGCGGTAGAGAGCCTCATCGCGAGTGTCTTGGAGGCACTCCCAAAGGAGGTCCGGTCCAGCGGGTGCGAAAGTGGCCATGACACCCGAACAACGCGGCCGGGCGCTCTGAACTTCCCTCCCCCGCGCCGGCCGAGGACGATCTTGGCGGACGAGCGCGAGTACGGGCCGTGAGAGGCCGTTCCTTGTGTATGACCTTGCAAGGAGTGGTTGTCGTCGACGACGTCGACGCCCGTGGCGACGCCGATTGCCTGGCCGGGCCGGCCGCGCTCGAGCATGTGGCGAACCGCCCGATCGTTCACCACGTCATCGACGCCCTGCGCGTAGCAGGTGTCGAGGAGTTGGTGGTGGCCTGTTCCACCGAACATGCCCAGCAGGTCGGCGACAGCCTCGAGCAGTGCGAGCCCCCAGCCGGCTCGCACCTTCGTTATGTCGTGCAGCCAGCGCCGCTGCGCCTGCGGGATGCGCTGACCCTGGCGGCACCGATCGTCGGGGCGGAGCCGTGCATCGTCCATCTTGCCAGCGGGCTCGTCGACGAATCGATCGCGCCGTTCGTCGATCGCTTGAGCAACGCGCCCGATCTCGTGCTGATGGTGCACCAGTGCCCGCTCGCGGGCGAGCGCCTGAGCATCGCCACGCAGCGGATGCTCCACCTTGCCGAGCTCGATCCGGCGCGCGCGGGCCTCGGCGTCGCCGGAGCTTGGCTGTTCGGCCCGGGGGCGTTGCAGCATGTGCACGGGGCAGAGTTGCGCGCCGATGCAGAGGTCGACCTGACGTCGGTGGGCAAGCGACTACGGGAGGCGGGAGGATCTCTCGACGTGCAGCTCGTGACTGCCTGGGGACACTTCCGCGGCGACGCGGAGGACCTACTGCAGCTCAACCGCATCGCCCTCGACCGGTTGGAGACCGACGCGAGACGGCCGCAGACCGACGGCAACCGAATCGAGGGACGCGTGCAGATCGATCCCAGTGCCTTGGTCCGATCGAGCGTGATCATCGGGCCAACCGTGATCGGCGCGGATGCCCACATCGTCGATTCCTACATTGGTCCGTACACCGCGATCGGGACGCGAGCGCGCGTCGATGGCGCGGAGATCGAGCGCTCGATCATTGCCGCAGGGGCGAGCGTCATGCACCTCGCCGGACGGTTGGAAGGCAGCGTCGTAGGTCGCGACTCGCGGATCTTCCGCGACTTCTCGCTGCCGAGGGCGCTGCGCGTACGCGGCGGGGACCGCACCGAGGTCGCCTTCTTCTGACGGTCGCCGATCGGCGCCGGCCGGTTCACTTGATGCTGAGGCGGTACACCGTGAAGGCGATCGCGGCACACGCGACCGAGACGATCCAGAACCGCAGGATGATCTTCGTCTCCGACCACCCCTGCAGCTCGAAGTGATGGTGGATCGGCGCCATCAGGAAAACCCGCTTGCGCCGCGTCTGGAAGACGAGGACCTGAATCACGACCGATAGCGCCTCGATCACGAAGACCCCGCCGAGCAGGATCAGCAGCACCTCGTTCTCGGTCATGACCGCTAGTCCGGCGATCGCTCCACCCAGCGCAAGCGATCCGGTATCCCCCATGAAGATGCTCGCCGGAAAGCTGTTGAACCACAGAAAGCCGATGCACGTGCCCACCAGGCACGCGGCAAGCAGCGTCAGGTCAGATTGGCCGGCGATGAAGGTGATCGCCATGAACGCGAGGAGCACGATCGCCGCACATCCCGCGGCAAGCCCGTCGAGGCCGTCGGTCAGGTTCACGGCGCTGGTGGTGCCGGCGACGACCAGGTAGATGAAGACCGGAAACAGCGGCCCGAGCTCGAGTGTCACATCCACGAACCGCAGCGGGACGCTCGAGGGAAGATGCGCCTTCTTCGTGGCCAGCCACCAAAGCCCCACCGAGATCGCGATCGTGACCACCAGCTTGGTCCTGGCGCGCAGTCCGAGGGACCTGCGCTTGACGATCTTCGTGTAGTCGTCGGCGAATCCCAACAGCGCGCACGTCAGCGTCGCGCCGAACACGCCGAGTGATTGCCAGTCGCGCTTGGAGAGGATCAGGAATGGGATCGCAAACGCGATGAACACCAGGACGCCGCCCATCGTCGGGGTTCCGGCCTTGGCGTGATGTCCCTCAGGGCCCTCCTCGCGGATGTACTGGCCGAACTCCCGCCGGCGCAGGAACAAGATGAAGCGGGGGCTGAGAAACAGGCAGATCAGCAGCGACGCGGTGCCTGCGATCAGCGCCCGGCCCGAGAGCGAGCTCACCGCCGTGGTGGTTGTTGCCTGCACGCGTA
>JALYZY010000050.1 GCA_030948665.1 Actinomycetota bacterium
AGGTGAGTGGCATGGCAGCGATTCTCGCCCGCAAGCTCGGAATGACCCAGCGGTTCCTGGAAGACGGCCGGGTCGAGCGCGTCACGGTTCTGGAAGCAGGACCGTGTCCGGTAACCGCGATCCGCACATTCGAGCGTGACGGCTACGAGGCGGTCCAGCTCGCGTTTGGCGCATGCAAGGAGAAATCTCTGACGAAGGCAGAGCTCGGGCACCTGAAGAAGGCCGACGCCTCGGCGCACCGAGACGTGGTCGAGTTTCGCGACGAGGCGGGCGAGCTGCTCGTCGGCCAGACAGTCACGGCCGAGACATTCGCGCCGGGCGACAAGGTGAAGATCTCCGGACGCTCGAAGGGCAAGGGCTTCCAGGGAACGATCCGGCGCCACAACTTCAAGCGTGGGCCAAAGACCCATGGCTCCCACAGCTATCGGACCCCTGGCTCGATTGGTGCGTCCGCGACTCCTTCTCGGGTGTTCAAGGGAATACGCGGTCCGGGCCGGATGGGAGGCGGGCGGATCACTCAGCGCGGTCTGACCGTCGTCGAGGTGATCGCAGGCCAGAACTTGCTACTCGTCCGCGGCGCGGTCCCCGGCCCGAAGGGCGGCACCGTAGAGGTACGGACCGATGCCTAGGATCGCGCCCAAGCTCGGCGGCGGCTCTGCGAACCTCGACGGCACCGCATTCGAGGCCCGGTTCAACATGCCCCTCGTGCACGAGAGCGTGCGCGCCGAGCTGGCCGCTCGCCGCCGTGGCACCGCGTCGACCAAGACCCGGGGCGAGGTTTCCGGTGGCGGCGCCAAGCCCTGGCGCCAGAAGGGAACCGGCCGGGCTCGGGCCGGCTCCTCGCGCTCGCCATTGTGGACCGGCGGCGGAACCGTCTTCGGCCCGTCGCCCCGCAGCTACACGTTCAAGGTAAATCGCAAGGCCCGCCGAGCTGCGCTTCGCAGCGCGCTCTCGATGCACGCCGAGCGAGGCTCGCTCGCGGTGTTCGACGCCTCCGAATTTGCCGAACCGTCGACCCGTCAGGCGGCGGTGCTGCTCGCTGATTGGGACGCGCCGTCGCCGGCATTGGTGGTCCTCGGGGCCGATGAGGGTGCCGCGGGGAAGTCCTTCAGGAACATCGCCCGGGTCGTGGCGGTCCCGGTGCAAGACGTTGGCGTCGCCGAGCTCATCGGAGCCGCCTCGTTGCTGGTCTCTGAAGTGGCGATGCCCGAGCTCGTCGCGCGCGCCGCCGGCCGCTCGCGGGGGGAGCAGGACTAGTGGACCATCCTTCAAATCCGCGCCCCCTTCGCGGCTGCGAATCTTCGCCTCGCTGCGTCCTCGGACCTCGGTGTAGCGCTGCTACACCTTCGGTCCTGCGTCCTTGCGATGCTCGATTCTCGCTCGCGAATGGGGCACTTATTTTCAGGATGGCCCACTGATGGATCCGACCCAGGTGATCATGCATCCGGTGATTTCGGAGAAGAGCTTCGCCCTTGCGGAAGCAGGTAAGTACACCTTCCGCGTGCACGAACGCGCGCACAAGACTCAGATACGCCAAGCCGTTGAGCATCTGTTCCCCGACGTTAAGGTCGTCGAGGTCCGCACCGCGACGGTCAAGAGCAAGCCAAAGCGCCGCGGCCGGACCGCCGGGCGCACCAGGCAATGGAAGAAGGCCATCGTCCAGGTCCGCGCTGGTGACACCATCCCGATCTTCGGCGGCCTCGAGGCCACGGAGTAACTATGCCGCTACGCAAGCCCAAGCCCACATCTCCCGGCCGCCGGTTCGTCACGTATCCGGACTTCGCCGAGATCACCCGCTCCGAGCCCGAGAAGTCGCTGACCGAGGGCCTCAAGAAGTCCGGAGGCCGGAACTCCAACGGCCGCAAGACCTCCCGGCACCGCGGCGGCGGCGCCAAGCGCCTGTACCGCAAGATCGACTTCAAGCGTCGTAAGGACGGCATCCCCGCGAAGGTCGCCCACATCGAGTACGACCCGAACCGCTCCTCATACATCGCGCTCCTGCATTACGCCGATGGGGAGAAGCGCTACATCCTTGCGCCGCAGCGCTTGCGAGTCGGGATGACCGTGCAGTCCGGAGCTGACGCGGACATTCGGGTCGGTAACAGCCTTCCGCTAGCGAACATGCCCTCCGGCACCGTCGTTCACAACGTCGAGCTGACGCCCGGCCGCGGCGGACAGCTGGCACGCTCGGCGGGGACCGGCGTGCAGTTGCTGGCCAAGGAGGGCGACTATGTGACCTTGCGGCTGCCCTCGGGGGAGATGCGGATGGTCCGCGGCGAGTGCCGCGCCACGGTCGGCACGATCGGCAACAGCGACCACCAGAACATTAAGGTCGGCAAGGCCGGCCGCAAGCGGCACATGGGCGTGCGGCCCCAGACCCGCGGCACGGCGATGAACCCCGTCGACCACCCGCACGGGGGAGGCGAGGGCTCGACCACGCCAGGGCGCCACCCGGTAACCCCGTGGGGCGTCCCGACGCTCGGCTACCGCACTCGTAAGAAGCGCAAGCAATCGGACCGGTACATCGTCCGCGGACGCAGGAGGGGTAAGAAGCGATGAGCCGCTCGAGCAAGAAGGGACCGTTCGTCGAGGAGCGGTTGATGGCACGGATCGAGGCAATGAACGCCTCGGGTGAGAAGCGCATGGTCCGCACCTGGTCGCGTACCTCGACGATCTTCCCCGAGATGGTCGGCCATACGATCGCGGTACATGACGGCCGCAGGCACGTGCCCGTGTTCGTCAGCGAGTCGATGGTCGGACACAAGCTCGGCGAGTTCGCCCCGACTCGTCTGTACCGCGGCCATGCAGGAACCGGCAAGAGAAGATGACGCCCGAGATGGAACCTGAAGAGCCTGCCAAGAAGCTTCGCCGTCGTCGGTCCAAGGCTGCGGCCTCCGATGCCGCGACATCGGAGTCTTCGGGCACCGGTGGCGTTGCCGACGCTTCGGCGGAGTCCTCCGCCATCGACCCCCACGCTGAGGATGAGCTGGCGGCTGAGGCGGCTTCGGACGTGATGCTCGAAGCGGATGATGAGGCGGAGGGGGAGCCCGAGGAGGAGTTCGACGCGCCTGAGCCCACCGTTCCCGCGGGGGATCCCGAGGCGCCGGTTGGCCCAGCCTCTGAGGCGCCCAAGCCCGCGCGTCGCCGCCGCAGGGCAGCGGCTGGGCCGGCCGCCGAAAGGAAGGCCCCCGCACGGCCGGCTCCCACCCGCCGGCGCGCCCGGCGCGAGGAGCCAACGGGTCCCCCGCCCGTCGTGCGCGCACGGGCCAAGTACGTGCGCACGTCGGCCCGCAAGGCGCGCCTGGTGTGCGACAACATCCGCGGAAAGACGGTGGAGGAAGCGCGAGCTATCCTGGCTCTCACGCCGCGTGCGGTCGCGCGCGACTGGAGCAAGCTGCTCGAGTCAGCCGTCGCGAACGCCGAGCACAACCACGAGCTCGTCGGCGAGGACCTCTACGTCAAGGCGATTCACGCCGACGAGGGACCGACGGTCAAGCGAATCCAGCCGCGCGCGATGGGTCGCGCGTACCAGATTCGAAAACGCACCAGCCACCTCACGATCTTGCTGACGCCGAAGAGATAGCAGGCCAATAATGGGTCAAAAGGTTCATCCAGAGGGACTTCGCGTGGGTTACATCCACGACTGGAAGTCGAACTGGTTCAACGAGCGCCACTTCGCCGACTACCTGCACGAGGACACCCAGATCCGCGAGCACATCCTGCGTCGGCTCTCGCACGCCGGCCTGTCCGACATCACGATCCGTAAGAACGCCACCGAGGTCGAAGTCAACATCAACACGGCCCGTCCCGGGATCGTCATCGGGAAGTCAGGGTCGGAGGTCGACCAGCTTCGCCGCGACCTGCATCGCATCACCGGCAAGCAGGTGAAGGTCAACATTCTCGAGATCAAGCGTCCCGAGCTAGACGCGCGCCTGGTGGCTCAGTCGATCGCCGAGCAGCTTCAGAACCGCGTGGCTTTCCGCCGCGCGATGAAGCGGGCGCTCACCAGCGCGATGCGCTCTGGGGCAAAGGGCGTAAAGGTCCAGGTATCCGGCCGCCTCGGCGGCGCTGAGATGGCCCGCACCGAGGGTTACTCGGACGGGCGTGTCCCGCTGCACACGATGCGCGCGGATATCGACTACGGCTTTCACGAGGCCCGCACCACGTTCGGACGGATCGGCGTGAAGTGCTGGATCAACAAGGGCGAGATCATGCCCGAGGGCTACACCGGCGCCGATCTGACGAGCATGGACGAGCCGTCACCACAAGCGCCCGAGCGTGGTGCGCGAGATGGACGTGGTGGCCGCGACGGACGCGGACGCGGCGCCGGCGGACCGGGTGGCCGTGGCGGTGGTCCCGGCGGCCGTGGCGGTGGTCCCGGCGGCCCCGGTGGTCGTGGCGGTGGTCCCGGTGGTCGTGGCGGCGGTCCTGGTGGTCGTGGCGGCGGATACGGTGGTCGCGGTGGCGGCCCGAGCGGTCCCGGCGGCGCTTCTGGTTCCGGCGGCCGGGGTGGTGCGGGGAGAGGTGGACCCTCTCGCGATCAGCCGAGCGGTCCAAGGGTTGAGCGCTGATGCTCTCTCCCAAGCGCGTCAAGTTCCGAAAGCAGCATCGCGGCCGCCGTGCCGGGCTCTCTCGCGGGCAGGTCAAGGTGCAGTTCGGCGACTACGGGCTGAAGTCGCTCGACGCCGGCTGGCTGACCAACCGCCAGATCGAGGCCGCACGAATCGCGATGACTCGCAAGATCCGCCGTGGCGGGAAGGTCTGGATCAACGTATATCCCGACAAGCCGTTCACGAAGAAGCCCGCCGAGACCCGAATGGGTTCCGGTAAAGGCTCGCCGGAGGGCTGGGTTGCGGTCGTCAAGCCAGGCCGCGTGATGTTCGAGCTTGCGGGCGTCCCGGAACCGCTTGCGCGTGAGGCGCTGCGCCTGGCGGGTCACAAGCTTCCCGTGCGGACCAAATTCGTCACTCGTGATGAGGTGGCAGGGTGAAGCCGTCCGACCTTCGGGACATGACCGACACAGCGCTGCGTGAGCATCTCAACACTGCTCGGCGCGAGCTGTTCGGTCTGCGCTTCCAGCACGCCACCCGGGAGCTAGATAACACCGCGACCCTGCGCAACGCCAAACGCGAGGTCGCTCGCGCGCTGACTGTTGCCCGCGAGCGTGAACTTGACAACGAGGCAGGCTGATGGCTGAAGAGACTGAAGACACAACGGTGCCGTCGTCGGAGGCGGAAGCCCCTTCGGAGTCCCCGGTTTCGGGACCGACTGAAGCAGGGGCGGACGTGCCCGACACAAGTGCCTCCGAAGGGGCTTCCGCCTCCGACGACACATCCGGGACCCCAGCTCCACGGCGCCGGCGCTCAGCGCCGACGAAGGCGGCCAAGCAGCCTGCCGCGCTCACTCCTGAGCAGAAGCGGGAGGCGAGGGTCCAGGAGCGGCGGGTTAAGGCTGGTCAGCGGCGCGTGCAGCGCGAGCGCGCGCGGGTGAAGGCGCGTGCAGCGGGCGGGGAGCACCAGGACGCTCCTGCGCGCGAGCACGGATCCGGCAAGCAGAAGACCCGGCAGGGCGTAGTGGTCTCCGATCGCGCGCAGAAGACGATCACCGTGCGGATCGACGTGACCCACCGCCACCCGCGGTACTCGAAGATCGTGCGCACGTCGACGACGCTTCACGCTCATGACGAGTCGGCAGACGCCCACATCGGGGATACGGTCGTGATCCGCGAGTGCCGTCCCCTTTCACGGACTAAGCGCTGGCGGCTCGTGCAGGTCCTGGAGCGCGCCAAGTGAGCGGCGGTGCGAGGAAATGATCCAGAACGAGACTCGTCTGCGCGTCGCCGACAACACGGGGGCGCGGGAGATCCTTGTCATCAGGGTCCGTGGCGGCTCGCGCCGGCGGTATGCCGGCGTGGGTGACGTGATCGTGGCCACCGTCAAGCAGGCCACGCCCCAGGGATCGGTCAAGAAGGGCGAGGTCGTGACCGCCGTCGTCGTGCGGACCAAGAAATCCTACGGCCGCGAGGACGGGACCCACATAGCTTTCGACGAAAATGCGGCAGTGCTAATCGACGCTCAGAACAATCCTCGCGGGACCCGCATCTTCGGGCCCGTCGCGCGCGAGCTACGCGAGCGCAACTTCATGAAGATCGTCTCTCTGGCTCCGGAGGTTCTGTAGTCATGGCCGCTCGCATCCGCAAGGACGACGAGGTGATCGTGATCGGTGGAAAGGACCGTGGCAAGCGCGGCAGGGTCCTTCGCGTCGATCCGGCCAAGAACCGCGTGTACGTCGAGGGGCTCAACATCATCAAGCGCCACGAGCGGCCCAGGCAGG
>JALYZY010000070.1 GCA_030948665.1 Actinomycetota bacterium
CAGAGGTGATCTCGAGATCGGCATGCCCCAGGTGACGCTGGATGAGCAGCCACGGCACGCCCTCTCGCGACATCTCAACGGCGTGCGCGTGGCGCAGCTGATGCGGCGCGAACCGCTGTCGCACGCCGGCCAGGGCGGCTGCGTCGTGCAACTGCACCCGGACGCCCGCGGGTGACCAGGGCCGACCGCGGGTCGGGCCGCGCAGCACGCAGAACAGTGCCCCCGACCGGAAGCGTGGAGCGCAACTCCAGCCATGGCTCAAGTTGCTCCCAGGCCCAGCGATCTATCCCGACCTTTCTTCGTTTGCCGCCTTGCCGTGGCGGACCAGGACTACGCCGCGACCCGAGTCCAGATCGCTCTCGGCCAGGGCGAGCGCCTCGCTGATCCGCAGCCCGGCGCGCCACAGCACGACGATCAGACCACGCAGCCTGGTGCCGTCAGCATCGTCGCCGGCGGCGCGCATGACGGCGATGATCTCCTCGACGCTCGGCGGGGTCAGCCGGGTAGCGCAGGCCCTGTGTTGCGCGGTCGGCGGCCGTGGTGATAGCCAGGCAGGGTTGCTGGCGATCGGCGTCGGCCAGCCGTATCCACGAGTGTGGTGGATTGCATGACGTCCTCCCTCGGACGATGTTGACTTCACCATCGTCTCGCTCCACCCATGATCCAAGGGCCGTCGCCGGACGTTCGGCCCGACGCCGCGAAGCTTTTCGCGCATTGCGATCGTGCGGGACCGCCGACCTTTGAGCTGGCTCCGAGCGCAGCTCTGACTATGCGCCGCGCCTTAACAAGAGCGCGAAGGGACGGACCCGCCTCTGGCGCGAAAGGCAGGTGCGCCGCAGTTGACGGCAAGAGCGCAAGGAGCGCGGAGCAGGCGCGCTACTCGGAGCAGGTCGCCGCCGTGCTGGGCGCAAAGCAGGTGTCGTAAGACGGTCGCACGCCGCGCTTCTCCTCAAGGCCGGCACAGCGCACCGTGACTACCGCATTGGTTGCGGGAATCAGCGGTTTGTTTGTCGGACGTCAGGGTTGCGGCTGGTGTCCGGACCAGAAGTCCCCAGGGGCTCGGTCTGGGCACGTAGGTCCCGGTCCGTAGGTATACAGCTCAGAGCCAGCGGGCAGCCCAGTAGAGTGACGCTTGCGCGCGTATCAACTCATCATGCCGTCAAATGACGGCCAGGAGAAGTAAATGATCATCCTCGGCATCATCCTGCTGGTAATCGGATTCATCGCAAAGATTGCCATTTTGTGGAGCATTGGGATCATCCTCGTGGTTGTCGGCCTGATCCTCATAGTGCTTGGATCCATGGGACGTGCCGTGGGCGGGCGCCGCCACTACTACTGAAGTCCTAGGCGAAACCTTTCCAGCGGACGGAGGGCAGGTTCCCACCCCACGCGGCTCGCAGGCTGACGTAGATCGCTCCCGATGCGCTTCACTTATCGGATCAACGATCTGGGATAGTGGGGCCGCGCACTGGACCTTATGGAGGTGAACACATGCCTGAAGCGACCGAAACGCGGACTGAGAAGGGCATCAGCCTGGCTCGCGGACCAGCTCTGATCCTGGGAACGATTCTGCTCGCCGCGGGCCTCTACTTTCTGTACAAGCAGCACTTCTTCCCCAAGTTTTCGAACTTCCCGGACGGTAAATCGCCGGTAGAGGGCAAAGTCTTTGGGATCTTCGGCGCCAACGGCTGGACCGGAATGCTTACGGCGGTCGCCGGCGGGCTGCTCCTGTTCGGAGCCGCGCAGCATCTACTCGCCAAGACGATGAGCCTGATCGTCGGTGTAGCGCTCGCTGCCGCGGCGATCATCGCGCTCGCATCTGGCGACGTGCTGGGGCTGGCTGCCGCCAACGGCTGGACCGAGCTCGCCTGGGGCGTGGCCGCGGCGATCCTCCTGTTCAACACGGTGATTCCGCGCCGTCGCACGACTGTCGCGACGGGCTATGCCGGCGGCGCCGGGCGGGGGCAAGGTAGCGCAGTCGGGCCAGCGGCAGGGGCCGGTGCGGCAGGGGCCGGTGCGGCAGGGGCCGGTGCGGCAGGGGCCGGTGCGGCAGGGGCCGGTGCGGCAGAGGGCGGTGCGGCAGAGGGCGGTGCGGCAGAGGGCGGCGTGGCAAGGGCCGGCGAGCAGGGTCGCGGCGCTGACACGGGTGCCCACGCGGACGAGCATCCGGACACGCGGCGGGACGTCGAGGGGTCGCGCGAACCGGGCGCCGCGGACTCTGAGAACGAGGGAGTCAGCCACGACCCCAAGCCCTAGGCTCGAACCCCTGGAGATCGCGAGCAGAGCGCGCGAGCGTCAGCCCTGTCCCGTGCGAGCGTGCCCTGTCCCTGCGATCGTGCTTCGTGCTCAGTGCTTACTCCGGCGGTCGACAGAAGTGCACCGACCGCGGGCGGAGTAATGGTCCGGACGGCTGCAGGTGGCCGACGTGGCACTCGACGGACTGCCCCAGCGCCGAGAAGCAGGAGCCACTGAACGCCGTTCCAATCGCAGAGACGCGACCTTCCTGGACGTCAGCAGCAGCGCCGGGATGTTTGGACGGCAGACCTGCTTTCGATGCCGAGGAGTGCGTTGGCCATCTCACCTGCCTTGCCGGCATAGGGGTGCTGGCGTAGACGGTGCGCGCATCCCTGGGCCGCACGAGCTTCGCGTTCCGGCGCTAGCCACCGCCGCTGCTCATAGCAAGCGCCATGCGAGTCGCTGAGCTGCTCGCTCTCGGTCGATGCGGCCGGCATTTGCAAGCGGATCAGCGATACCGTGCCCCTGGTGGTATCGCGTGAACGCGCGGCAGACAGGGCTGACGGCGCGGATCAGGTCAGCGCGATCGCTCCCGTCACGACCTCGTCGCGCGGGAGGTCCGACACGACGACGGTCGCTGTTGCCTTGAGCGTCTCATCGCCACCCAGCTTGCCGGCTTCAAGTTGCTCTCGCACGCTGAGCTCGATCTCGCGCTGCGCGCTCACACCAAGCTTCTTGAGGAACTTCCGCACCGAGATGTTAAAGGCGTCTTCGTCCACTCTTGCTCCTCAAGTCGCTGGTTTGACCTCTCCCGCGCACAACGGAGCACGCGACTCGGCGTGCTCCGCGGGCGCGGGGCGGCGGGCCCGAAGCGTGGAGCCGCGAGCCCGCCTCCGCATGCTGCTCAGGGCTTGGCGGGAAGTGGCGTCGGCGCTCGCTTCTCGAGCGTGAACTCGGCCTCCTCCTCGGTCACCTTGGAGTCGCTCAGCGGCCGCGTGCGCCCGAACTCATCCCACAGCCGACGGCTCGCGTCACGCTCCTCAAACCTACGTTGCAGCCACCATTCGTGGCACATCTCGAAACCTCCAGGGATCGACAGCAACAAACGATGACCCCCGCCGCACGCACCCGAGCAACGTCGCGCACCAGCCAGAACCAGGGCGAACGAATTGCCGGGAAACCAGGCAGATCATCCGCTCAGCACATCGGCGGCAGCGTATTGGCCGCCTCAGCACACCCGCCGACGGGAACGATGAGACGCTAAGCAAAAGGGCGCTGTCTGCCGTTGCCCAGCACACGGGCATGCGGGGGCCACGATACACCAAGCAGACAGCGGCGCAGGCGCGCACGATTCACGCGATCTGCATCGATCGAGGCTATGCGATCGATGCTCGCGAAGCACCAGGGCTGGATCCGGTGACCGGCGCCTACCGCCTTTCGCTCCAGCCAAAGCTACCGAGCGAGCGGCCGCTTGTTCTCCTAATCCATCAGAGCGGAAGCTACACGCGAGAAGAAGGCCAATAGCGTTCAGCCGAATGATCGTCGGCTGACCGCTGGCTGCCAGCATGCGAAGCACGTTGATCCTCGGCGGGCTGGGCCGCTCGGGGTCCGGAAACGCGTGCCGCCGTCCATCTTGTTCACCACTGGCCACGTGTGGACGACGCCCGGGTACGCGTCACTCGGCGTCGGCGTCGTCCCGAACATCAGCATTCGTCGAGGGATGTCGCAGTAGACCCGTGTTTGCACGTGAACGCAGATGCTAAGGACGTCGGCGTCTTCCCGGCTAACCCCGACAACTTCCTCCCAAGCGCCCGGGAGCTGGAAGCTGGAGTTAAACCATCCACCGCGCGGGTCACTGGTGTTCGAGATGGATGCTTCCGTCGCGTTCACGCCGAGGTCCATCGCGGTGGCGATCCACCGACCGCTGGTCTGATCCCACGCGATCTGTGGATCGCCCAGCGGCGCGTTGCTGCTGATTCCCAGGCTCTGCGTCATCGGAAACACCGCGAGCCTCAGCCCGGATCGCGCGTAGATCGCGACCATCGTGTTCGTCATCTCGACGATGTCCGCAGGACCGCGGCGATCTGGGCGTCAGACGGGTAGTACCCGTTATCGACCGGCCCCGGGAACCCGGGTCCCACGGATAAGCTCGCCGAACTCGCGGTCGCGAGCACCGATCCAAGCAGCCTCGGGCGCGGCAGCGCTGTCGCACGGTAGACGCCCGGATGATCGCCAGCGAGCTTCCGCGCCCCGCGCCTGACATGGACGGTCGAACTAGGACGGGCGCGTACGCTCCCCCCGGCAGCGACAAAGGCGGCGGCTTGTAGGTCCGCGTCCCGTAGATGACGGTCTTCGCAGACGCTACCCCCGGCATAAACACGAGCACCACGAACACCCCGAACGTCGCCGAAACGACCATTGCGGTGCGTGCAAGCATGCCCACCACAGATCCGCCAGTCTCGCACTCGATCCCGAGCGGCAATCGTTCTGCTATGCCTCGACTCATGAGGATTTTGGTCACCGGCAGCTCGGGGCACCTTGGCGAGGCCCTGGTTCGCTGCCTACGCGGGCACTCCCATGAGGTCATTGGCCTCGATGTGCTCGAGTCCGCAGCTACCGACGTGGTCGGCTCGATCGTCGATCGGGCCTGCGTGCGGAGTTGCGTGGCCGGCACTGATGCGGTCGTGCACTGCGCCACGCTTCACAAGCCGCACGTGGGGTCGCACGAGCGCGCCGACTTCGTGCAGACGAACGTGGTTGGCACCCTGAACCTGCTGGAGGAGGCAGTCGCGGCCCGGGTCGGGGGCTTCGTCTACACCAGTACGACCAGTACCTTCGGCCGGGCGCTCGTGCCGGCCGTCGGCGCGCCCGCCGCCTGGATCACCGAGGAGGTCGCACCGGTACCACGCAACATTTACGGTGCCACCAAGACGGCCGCCGAAGACCTGTGTGAGCTGCTCTGGCGCGACCACGGCCTGCCGTGCTTGATCTTGCGCACATCGCGCTTCTTCCCCGAGCCGGACGACCGCGACGAAGTGCGCAGCACCTACGACGACCTGAACCTCAAGGTCAACGAGCTGCTCTACCGCCGAGTCGATCTCGAGGATGTGGTGAGTGCGCACCAGCTCGCGTTAGAGCGAGCGCCGGAGATCGGCTTTGGCCGTTACGTCATCAGCGCCACTACGCCGTTCACGGCAGAGGACCTGGCCGCGATCCGTACTGACCTGCCGGCCGTGGTGCGGCGCCTGTATCCCAGCTACGAGGACGTCTACGACGCGCGGGGCTGGAAGATGTTCCCTTCGATCGAGCGGGTGTACGTCAACGAACGCGCGCGTCGCGAGCTCGGCTGGTCGCCGCGGTATGACTTCGCCCACGCGGTTGAGAGCCTGCGTAAAGGCGCCGACCCGCGGAGCCAGCTCGCTCGTGAGATCGGAGCCAAGGGCTACCACGCCGAGTCGACCGGCGTCTACACCGTGCGCTAGCGGCTCGTGCTCAGAGCCATGAGTACGCTGGTGCTAACCGTGCGCGGGCGTCCGAACGATGGCGCCTCAGTACACGGGACCGAAACGCCAAAGTCTGCGTGAGCAATCGAGCGCTTAGCGGACCGACTCGAGTATCGGATCGGGGACTTCGGGGGCCGACTCACCCAGCAGATACGCGGTGCACAGCGCCTCGGCGGCGCTCTCGAAGCTATCCTCGTCGCGCGCGTGAACGACTGCGAGCGGCCGCTCACCGGCTTCGACGTTCTCGCCAAGCGCCGCAACCTCGGTCAGGCCAACGCTGTGATCAACCTCGTCGGTCTCCCTCGCTCGCCCGCCGCCGAGCCTGATGATCGCGACACCGACCGCACGTCCGTCGATCGCGGTCACGATTCCAGCCTCGGGCGGCGGCACCTCTCGCACCACGGCAGCGCGCCGCAGGTGACTGTCAGGGTCCTCAACGAGATCCGAGGGCCCTCCCAGCTCGGACACCATCGCGCTGAAGCGCTCGGCTGCAGCTCCGCTGTCGAGCGCGCGCTCGACTGCCGAGCGTGCACTGTCCAAAGACGATTCGACGCCCCCCAGCACCAGCAGCTCGCCGCTGAGGGCGAGCGTCACCTCCCGCAGGCGCTCGTCGCTCGCCGCTCCGGTGAGGTGGTCGATCGACTCGCGGACCTCCACCGCGTTGCCCGCGGTGCGTCCGAGCACCTGATTCATGTCGGTGAGTAGCGCCACGGTCGGCAAGCCATTTCCTCCCGCCACCTCGACCAGCGCCCTCGCGAGCTCGCGGGCGTCGTCGCGATCGCGGAACATCGCACCCGATCCCACCTTCACGTCCATCACGAGTGCTTGCAGACCTGCGGCGAGCTTCTTGGACAGGATCGAGGCGACGATCAGCGGAAGCGACTCGACGGTTCCGGTGGCGTCGCGGATCGCGTAGAGCCGGCGATCGGCCGGCGCCAGGCGCGCGGTCTGGCCGACGATTGCGCAACCGACCTGCCTCACCACCTCGCGCAGGCGATCCGGCTCGACTCTAACGTCATACCCTGGAATCGCCTCGAGCTTGTCGAGCGTGCCACCAGTGTGCCCGAGCCCGCGGCCCGAGATCATCGGCACCGCCCCGCCACAGGCAGCGACAATCGGCGCCAGCAGCAGGCTCACCTTGTCGCCGACGCCCCCGGTGGAGTGCTTGTCGAGCACGGGACCCGGCAGGTCCGAATCGCTCCAATCGAGCACGTCACCCGAGTGGGTCATCGCGCCCGTCAGCGCGACTCGCTCGGTTGCGGCCATGCCCCTCCAGACGATCGCCATCGCCAGCGCTCCCACCTGAGCGTCGGTGACGGTCCCGTCGGCGATCCCCGCCACCAGCTCCTGGATCTCGTCTTCCGAGAGCTCCTCCCCATCGCGCTTTCGCCTGATCAGCTCAGCTGCGAGCAACGGTCCCGATCCTCTCGAAAAACCGCAGCAGCAGGCGCGACAGGTCCCCCGCCGCCCGCTCCGCGTCGCGCAAGGTCTGCTCGTGGCTGAGCGGCTCTTCGCTCAGGCCCTCCGCAAGGTTGGTGATCACCGACACCGCCGCCACCCGCAGACCGCAATGGCGCGCGACGATCGTCTCGTGGACGGTCGACATCCCCACGGCGTCTGCGCCGAGTATGCGGAACGCGCTGATCTCTGCCGGCGTCTCGAAGCTCGGCCCGCTCACGGCCAGGTAGACCCCCTCGGAGAGAGCGATCTCGAGCTCGCGCGCGGCCTCGAGCAGCTCGGCGCGCAGCTCGGGGTCGTAGGCGTCACGCAGCGACGGAAACCGCGGCCCCAGCTGCGGATTGTTGGGCCCGGTCAGCACGTTCACGCCCGTCAGGTTGATGTGGTCGGCGATTGCCATCAGGCTGCCCGGCCCCACATCGGGCCGCAGTGAGCCGGCGGCGTTGGTCAGCACCAGGATCTCGGCCCCTGCTTCCCTCAGGGCGCGGATCGGCGCGCGAAGCGCATCGACGTCCCCGCCTTCGTAGAGGTGCGCGCGGCCCTGGAGCACGGTCACCTGCACTCCGGCGATCCGGCCGAGAATCGCTTGTCCGGCATGGCCCGCTACGGTCGGAAGCGGGAACCCGGGCAGCTCCTCGTAGCCGACAGTCACGGGGTCCTCGACCGCGTCGGCCACGGCTCCAAGACCGGAACCGAGCACCACGCCGACGCGCGGCGGCGCGCCCGCGCGATCTGCCAGTACGGACGCGGCCGCGTTCATCGGTCCAGTGCCTCGCGACCGAACGACAAGGGCAAAAGGTCGGCCAGCGTCGTCGTTAGTGGCGTGCCCCCGGGTCGTCCGAGATGGACCGGTGTGTCAGGGCTACCAAACTCGGCCAGCCGTTGACGGCACCCTCCGCACGGCGGGCAATGTTCGAGCCGCTCGGCGGCCACCGCCACAGCCGTGATCGCTGACTCTCCGGCCGTAACGAGCGCGCCGAGCGCCGAGGCTTCGGCGCACTGTCCCTGGGGGTAGGCGGCATTCTCGATGTTCGCGCCGGCGAAGATCGCGCCGCTTCGCCCTCGCACTGCCGCGCCGACCTTGAATCCGGAGTAAGGCGCGTAGGCGTTTCGCATCGCGTCGTCGGCTGAGCGCAGCAGCGCCTGGGGGCCGTCGAGCAGCAGATCGGAGTAGCCGACCGCTACCAGCGCATCGTCGTCGATCGCCAGCTCGGCTCGCAGCCTGCTCACCTTCTCCCGGGCGGTAGCGGGGTCGTTCAGTCCGGGCCCGACGAGGGCCTCCAGCTCGATGAATCTGCCGAGTCCCTCGACCTGGTCCAAGTGGATTCGGACGTTCTCCCAGATCAACAGCCGCCTGTGCTTGACGACTACCACGGTTGTGCCGAGCGCTGCGTCCAGCGCCTCGCCCAATTCTTCGGGCGCCAGGACCGGCGCGATCACGTACGAGCTCCCCTCTGGCTCGGTCGCGTCCGGCCGGCGATAGGCAATCAGCTCGCTGCCATTCTCGGCCTGGTCGCGGAGCTTGAGCCTGCCCGCCGCGGGCGCGAAATAGGTGTCGCGCTGAAACAGCATGCCGTGGGCCTCGGCGCCGAGCGCAAGGCAGCGCGCGGCGGTCGCCTCGGGGTCGGGATCTCGCGCCTTCAGCTCGACATTCACGCGCAGCATCTGCCGTGGCGAGCCTATCGGGGTGGCTGGCCGGCCAGCATCGCGGCCCGCCGGCCGGTTAGCATCGCGGCGTGCCCAGACGGCTGATCGTGGTCCAGCACGCCGTGCTCGCCGATCGTCTCACGGTCCTGCGCTCACGCGATACCTCCCACGCCGAGTTCCGGCAAGCCCTGTACGAGGCCTCCGCGATCATGGCCGTGGAGGCCGCGCGCGAACTGCGCGTCAAGGAGGTCGCGCTCGAGACGCCGCTCGAGAGCACGCGCGGGATGCGCCTGCGCGACGAGGTCGCGGTCGTACCGGTCCTCCGCGCGGGTCTCGGGATGGTGGAGGGCTTCCTGCGATTGCTTCCGGATGCTCGCGTCGGGCACCTGGGGATGTATCGCGATCACCAGGACCAAAAGCCGGTCGACTACTACGAGCGGCTGCCCCCGGGACTGCCCGATTCGCGGGTGTTCGTGCTCGATCCGATGCTCGCCACCGGCGGTAGCGCGGTTCGCGCCCTGCACCACCTAAAGAGGGCCGGCGCCAAGCAGCTCGAGCTGGTCTGCCTGGTCGCTGCTCCCGAGGGAGTGGAAGCGGTGCAGTCGGAGCATTCGGATGTTCTGATCTGGACTGCGGCGGTCGATCGCGAGCTCGACGACAACGCCTACATTCGCCCGGGCCTCGGTGACGCGGGCGATCGCGTGTTCGGCACCACCTGACCGGAATCTGTCCGTTCGATCCATTTGTCTTGAGCGGGATGCTCGTACCTGGCCAGGCGGTCGATCAGGGCGCCACCGTCCCGCTCGACCAGCAGCATGTCGCGGTGCGCGGCGCGGATGAACCGCTCGTAGACGGCGTGATTGAGGAAGGCCAGTAGCGGCTGCCAGTAGTCGGCGACGTCGAGCAGACCCATTGGCTTGCGGTGAAGGCCCAGCTGGCTCCAGGTGAACAGCTCGAACAGCTCGTCGAGCGTGCCGGCACCGCCCGGCAGCGCGATCACCGCGTCGCAGAGCTCGTGCATGAGCGCCTTCCGCTCGTGCATGGTCTCCACGATCCGAAGATCCGTGAGCCCCGCGTGCGCGATCTCGAGCTCGGTCAAGCGCCTGGGGATCACGCCGATCACCTCGCCCCCGGCCTCCAGCGCGCCATCGGCTAGAGCGCCCATCACCCCCACGCTCGCGCCTCCGTAGACGACGCCGAGACCGCGCTGCGCCATCAAGCGGCCAAGCTCGGCGCCACTTTCGGTGTACTCGGGGAGCCTGCCGGGACTCGATCCGCAGAAGACAAGAATGCGCTTCATCGTTCACCGAGGGTATTCGACCCCTCACGCCGCCAGTTGAGCGCAAGCGCCCCGAGCATGAAATTCGCTGGCGAAGTCATGACTCGGGGCGCTAGCCTCAGAGCGTGATCCGTCGCCTGCCGCATGTGGACAGAGTGGGGGTCGAGGAACGGGCCTCACAGCTCGGCAAACGCTCGATCAAGACGACCGCCAAGGAGCAGGGAATCCGTCTGGCGATCTCGATGCTCGACCTGACGACGCTCGAGGGTGCCGACACCGCCGGCAAGGTCCGCCACCTCTGCGCCAAGGCCGTCTGCCCGGCGCCGACGATGCCTGAGATCCCCTCGGTCGCCGCAGTGTGCGTGTACCCGTCACTGGTCGCTGTCGCGCACTCAGCGCTCGAGGGAACCGGCGTCCGCGTAGCTTCGGTAGCCACCGGCTTTCCCGCCGGTCAGGTGTCGCTCGAGGCCAAGCTGCGCGATACCGAGGACGCCGTCGCCGCGGGCGCGCAGGAGATCGACATGGTCATCTCGCGCGAGGCGTTCCTGGCCGGCGACGACACGCGAGTGATGGAGGAGATCGTCCGCATCAAGGACGCCGCGGGCGACGCTCACCTGAAGGTGATCCTCGAGACCGCGGAGCTCGGGTCATATGACCATGTCCGCCACGCCTCGATGCTGGCGATGGAGGCGGGCGCTGACTTCATCAAGACCTCGACCGGGAAGGCAGCCAGCGGCGCCACTCCCGGTGTCAGCCTGGTGATGCTCGAGGCGATACGTGACTACACCGAACGCACCGGGCGCGTCGTGGGCTTCAAGGCCGCGGGGGGCGTGTCCACCAGCAAGGCCGCACTGCACCGGCTGGTGCTCGTGAAAGAGACCCTTGGGGACGAGTGGCTCACTCCCGAGCGGCTGCGGATCGGCGCCTCGTCCGTGCTCAATGATCTCCTTATGCAGTACGGCAAGACGCAGACCGGTCGCTACGGACGCTCGGAGGACTTCTCTAAAGAATGAGCATCGAGACACGCACGAGCATCGTCTGGGAGTACGCGCCGGCACCGGAGTCGACCGACCACGTCCGACTGAGGGACCGCTACGGGCTGTTCATCGACAGCGAGTTCCGCGAGCCGGCCGATGCCCGCCACGTCGCCACCATCAACCCCGCCACCGAGGAGCCGATCGCCGATATCTCCTGGGCCGGCCCGACCGACGTGTCAAGAGCGATCGAGATCGCGCGCGGCGCCCAGCCGAAGTGGGCTGCCCTGCCCGACCGGGAGCGAGCCAAGTATCTGTTCCGGATCGCCCGGTTGATCCAGGAGCGCGCCCGCGAGCTGGCGGTCGTCGAGACGATGGACGGCGGCAAGCCGCTGCGCGAGTCCCGCGACGTCGATGTTCCGCTCGCCGCGGCGCATTTCTTCTACTACGCCGGTTGGGCGGACAAGCTCCGCCACGGCGTCGGCGCCCGCGAGGTCGCGCCGGTGGGCGTGGTCGCCCAGATCGTCCCGTGGAACTTCCCGCTGCTGATGGCCGCCTGGAAGCTCGCGCCTGCGCTGGCCTGCGGAAACGCCGCGATTCTGAAGCCGGCGGAGACCACGCCGCTAACGGCGTTGCTGCTGGCGGAGATCTGCCAGGAGGCTGAGCTTCCACCTGGGGTGGTCTCGATCCTGCCCGGCGACGGCGAGCTCGGCGCCACGCTGGTGCGCGCGCCAGGCATCGACAAGGTCGCCTTTACGGGATCGACGGCCGTCGGCCGCGACATCCAAATCGCGCTCGCCGGAAGGCCGGTCGGACTGACCCTCGAACTCGGCGGCAAGTCGGCCAACATCATCTTCGAGGACGCCGCGATCGATCAGGCAGTCGAGGGGATCGTCAACGGGATCTTTTTCAACCAGGGGCATGTCTGCTGCGCCGGGTCTCGGCTGCTCATTCAGGAAAGCGTGCTCGACGAGGTGATCGAGAAGCTGTGGCGGCGTATGGCTCGACTGCGGGTCGGCGACCCGCTGGACAAGAACACCGACGTCGGCGCGATCAACTCCGCCGAGCAGCTACAGCGGATCGAGACACTTGTCGCCGCCGGCGAGGATGAGGGAGCGCTGCGCCGCACGGTGGCCTGTGACCTTCCCGAGCGCGGCTACTGGTTCGCACCCACACTGTTCACGGATGTCTCCCCCGCTCACCAAATCGCCGTCGAGGAGATCTTCGGGCCGGTGGTCTCCGTGCTCAGCTTCCGCACCCAGGCCGAGGCGATCGAGAAAGCGAACAACTCCCGCTACGGACTGGCCGCCGGAATCTGGACCGACAAGGGATCGAAGGCGTTCGAGGTCGCTAGCGCTCTCAGGGCCGGCGTGGTCTGGCAGAACACCTATAACCACTTCGACCCCACGGCCGCGTTCGGCGGCTACAAGGAGTCCGGCTTCGGTCGCGAGGGCGGCCCGGCAGGCCTTCGCCCCTATCTGCGGATCGTTCGATGACGCGATTGGCGGTCCGCAAGACCTACAAACTGTGGATTGGCGGCGCATTCGTGCGCTCGGAGTCTGGTCGCTACGACCACGCTCCCCAGGGCGGGCAGTCGGTCAACGTTCCTCGGGCCTCCCGCAAGGATGTCCGGGACGCTGTCGCCGCCGCCCGCAAGGCCGCCGGGCCGTGGGCGGCGAGGACCGCCTATAACCATGGCCAGATCTTGTATCGGGCTGCCGAGGCGCTCGAGTCACGGGC
>JALYZY010000093.1 GCA_030948665.1 Actinomycetota bacterium
CCGACGAGTACCACCGGGGCATCGATGCCCATGGTGGCGGCTCGCACCGCGCTGAGCACATAGCGCCAGTGCGGCTGGGGGGCGTTGGCGATACCAAGCAGCGAGGGGGTGAGCGTCTGGTGGCCGCCGCGGGCTAGATCCTGGGCGACCAGCGACCAGCTGGTCGGACCCAGCAGCGGGCTGTGGATCAGCACGAACACCGGCGGGCTGGCTGCCCAGTCGCCGTCTCGGCCAGCGGTTGGTGCCGCGTCTTGCGGCCCTACGGGGCGGGATTGCGCCTCGGTCCATTCAGGGAGGCGAAGGAGCGTCTGCTCGAGCTCTTTGAGCAGCTCGCCCGGTGCGGGGTCAGAACGTCGGGCCGTGCGCCCTCGGGAGGCTTCAGGCACACGGCCCGGCCGTCGGCGGTCTCGGTGCCGGCGATCCCAGCGTGTCGAGTGACCGCGCTCGTTCATGTGTTATCTCGAGCGGCGGATGAACGCGAGTTGCGCCCTGCGGCTGTTAGTCAGGCGCCGGTCGGCGATCCCGACCTCCGCAACGATCCCGTGGTGGAGCTTCAGCACGGCGGTCCAGGAGCCGTGCTGAACGAAGTACCACCAGTTGATCCCGATGTGGAACAGGTTCCCCGTCCCTAGCGCCCGGCGGGCCGCCCTCAGCATGGCGCCGTGCCTGATCCCGTCAAGCGCGTAGTGGGTGTTCGCCGTCAGGGCGAGCACCACTCGCCCTAGGAGCGCTCGGCGCTCGCCGGCCGGATGTCCTCCCAGCAGCGCGCCTGAGGCGTACTCGACACGCACGCCGATCGGCTTCAAGCAGAAGAAATCCTGGCTCGGCGTCGACCAGCTGGAGCTGAGCCGATACGCCCTTCGCGTTTGCAGACGGGTCATCCCCAAGCTCACCCGTCCGAGTGTCCGCCCGCTGACCCCTCCGGTGGCCCGCGGACAGCCTGCCGCAGAGCCCCGGGTCACCTTCCACCTGAAGGTAAACACCGGACCAGCGACCCCGTTTAGCAGCTCGCGCACCGACAGCACGTGCCAGCCGATGGACAGGTTTGTGAACGTAGTCGTCGCGGTACACGTCGTGAACGGGCGGCTATCGAGGCTGCACTGCAGCGTCGTTCCCGGCTGGAAGGTGAATACGAACGTCGACGTCGGCGGGGTTGAGCTCGGTGGTCCGCCCTGAACCCCAGGCGGCAGCAGGCCGGTGGTGCCAACATCACAAGGGTTGCCCGAGAGGCCCGCACTCGCCTCCCCCAGCACGATCTCGGCGCCGTTGTATGGGCCGCCGAACACGGTGATATCCACCGCCCGCTGGGTGATCGAGCTCGCCGAGGTGATCGTCCGGTTGAGCTCCACATCCGCGATCCCCCCGACCTTCAGGCTTACCGGCCCGCTGGTCGTGATCGGTGCCCCACCCCCGATACTGAGATTCACCACGCTAGAGCCGGCCGTCGGAACCGGGCTGCCAGCAGAGCAGGCGTAGCCGGCGTGCGCGCTCGCGGCATCTGCCGTCACCCCAAGCGCCAGCACGTTCACATTCGCCACCTGCGAAGCAGCCGACCCACCAAAAACGGTTCCGGTAGTGCTAGCCGGACCCGCCGTAGCCGACAACAGCGACGGCAGATTCACGCTCGCGGTAGCCGCCTGACCGCTAGCACACGGATCATTCGACTGGTTCGCGACCTCCGGCTCAACATCCAGCACACCCGCGCCCAGCACCCGCAACGCGCTCGCACGACACTTGAAATGGTCTCCTGAGGCAGCCGTCGCCGGACCCGCCGCAAACACAAGCACCGCGACCGCGCTCGCAAGCACGACCGTTACATGTAGCGCGCGAGACCATCCTGATCTCGCCGTAATCGAAAGCATCGAAAGCCTCCCTATCGCCCCGCACGCGCATCCAAGCGCGTGCCATGTCATCCGTGACAGGGCTCGCCGTCGAGTGAGACGTGCAACGAACCCACCTACTGTGATACCCGCTCTCACCCCCAAACACCGGAATCTGGACGAAAGTTCGAGCGCCTTCCTTACTAGTCACGTTTTCGGTCAAGAACGTGATCATGTCGTCGCTGCTCGTCTCGCAGGCAGTAGCTAACAACGCGCGCGAACTTCCGAGCCAGACCACTAACTCACCAAGGTGGTTCACGATCCGGCGCGGATTCCGCTGCTCTTGCGGCTTGAGTCACCCACAAGAACGTGACCGTAGGAAGAGGGCGGATGGAAGACCAGCCGTACCGTTGCTCGTGAGGACGCCCAGCCGGCGCGCTCGATAGGTCATGAGCCACTACGCCCCCGACGGCGACATCGCTTCCTTCGAGGTGGAGGGGTTCGATGGCCGCGGCGCAGACCTGCGTCGCTGGCTTTAGCTTCCGTTGGCGGTGATGGCTTGGTTGCGCCCGGCGTGTTTGGCGGCATAGAGCGCGGCGTCGGCTCGCGAGACCATCGTCTCGGCTGTTTCAGCTCCGTCCCAATAGGCGATCCCGGCAGAGCAGCCACAACCACCGGGGGTCACGGCTCGGATTCGCTCGAGGACGCTCTCGGCGTAGTGGGGAGGGCAGTCGGGCAGAAGCATTCCGCACTCATCACCGCCGTAGCGGGCGACGAAGTCGCTGACGCGCAAGGCGATGCGCCAGTTCGCGGAGGCCTCTCTCAGTAGCTCGTCGCCGGCTTGGTGGCCGTGTTTGTCGTTGAACTCTTTGAATTGGTCGAGGTCGAGCATCACGACAGCGAGGCGGTATTGGTTGCGTCGCGCGCGTGCCACCTCGCGCTGCAACTCTTCCTCCCAGGCACGTCGATTCGCCAGACCGGTCAGTGAATCGGTGCGGGCCACGGCCTCGGCGCGCTCAAGCAGCTCCTGGCGCTCGCTCTCAACGGCCTTTCGCTCGGAGATGTCCTTGGCGACCGCGTAGATCTGCCGGCCGTCAGAGCGCGCGCTCCACAGGAGCCAGCGCCACTGACCATCCTTGGTCCGATAGCGGTTCTCAAAGTTGACAACGTCCGAGGGCCCCGCGGCCAGCGAGGCCGCGGCTTCGATCGTGGGCTGGAGGTCATCGGGATGGATCAGCTCAACGTAAGGGCGGCTCATCAGCTCAGTCATGCTGTAGCCCAGGCACCGCTCCCAGCTGGCGTTCAGGCGGGTGAAATGGCCGTCCAGGCTGGCGGTCGCCAACATGTCGTTGGACATCTCAAACCAGCGGTCAGCCTCTGCGTTCAAGTGCTCGCGTTGCTCGGCCAAGCGCCCGACCACCCCGCCAAGAACGACGAACGTCACTATCCGAGTGATGTATCCGACCGCGGACAGATTGGTGCTGCTGAGAACCGACCAGATCGCGATCGTCAGCGCCGCGGTCACAGCCATCGCCAAGCCGCCCAGCAGCCCGAACTCGATCGCGATCAAGGCGATCGGGATCACGAAGAACAGCCCGACCAGCTCAGACGGATCGTCGATCGCGATACGCAGCCCGAGCACCACTGCGAACACAGCCAGCGCGATTGTCGTCGTCAACCGCCTATGCGCATCGATCCGAATCATCGCCACGCCTCCAATGTTGCTGAGGAAACACGAGACCAGATCCTTTCAGGAGGCACGTCAGCGCTCCTCTTCGATCTCTTGACCGCGTTTTTGGAGGAAGCTGCCGATCGCGCCGGCGAGCGTCGCGATCACGGTGATCGCGTAGATCTCCATGAACAAGTCAAGTACCCGTCCGCCGGCCGAGATCGGATTCTTGATCGACGAAGAAACGGTCAGCAGCTGAGTCATCGTCCAGAACGCGGCGCTCCCGAGGGTCTGATCTCCGTCTGCTGGGAGTTGCGCTCGAGCAGAAACGGAGATGATGCTCGCGCGCTACCAAGGCCAAGCCGCCGCGTTCCTCGGCGCGACCCGCTACCGGCTCGTGCCAGGAGCATCCCGACCGCCGCCGCGTCGAGACGGTATGTGAGCTCGCGATCGGGCTGCGGCGGCTGACCGGGATCGACATGGGACGCGAGCCCCACTTCCCCAGTAGTGCCGCTGCAGACGAGGCGTAGCTGGCTGCACCCGCGCCCACCGGCTGCGGGCCCGACCCCTCCCTGATGGTTGCGCGCTGCGCGCGCTGGTTGGTCGGGGATCGGCCCCGCACCCCGCGGGGCCGCGGAGACCAGGAGGTCTTTCAGGAATGTCCGCTACCGCCAACCGCAGGCTCACCGACCAGGAGCGCGCAGAGCGTCGTGAAGCTGACCGCCAGCACGTCCGGCAGGCTGTCGAGCAGTTGCGCAGCTCCGAGGGCTGGCGGGCCTGGCTTCAAAGCCGCCGGCGCTTTCACAGCTATTCGCTCTCCAACCAGCTGCTGATCGCGATGGCCCGCCCGGCTGCTACGCGGGTAGCGGGGTTCCGGAAATGGCTCGAGCTCGGCTATGTGGTCAGGCGCCGGCCGGAGGATGTCCCGGAAGGGGCGTGGGCGATCCGGATCTGGGCGCCTTGCCCACCAAGCCGCAGACAGCTCGAGCGTTGGGAGCGTGAAGGCGCCAACCCGGACACGCGTCCTCGCACCTATTTCAAGATCGTGCGGGTGTTCGGCGACGACCAGGTCGACCCGCTCCCACCCCCTGCACAGCCTGTGCCGCTGCAGCAGCCGATCCACGACGTCGACGGCGAGCAGCTCGCCCCGATCATCCCGAACCTCGCGCTGCTCGCCGATCAGATCGGCTGCACCATCAGCTGGGAGGCGATGAGCGGCCAGTGCCACGGCTATCTGGATCCTGGGAGCTGGCGGATCGGGATCGATACGCGGCTGTCGGGCAACGGGAAGGTGAAGACGCTCTGTCACGAGCTAGCCCACGCTTTGATCCGGCTGGAGCGCCAGCCGCAGGATCCCGAGCTCGACTACGCCGGCGAGGAGCTGGTCGTCGAATCGGTGGCCTACACGTGCGTTGGGGCGCTCGGGGTCCGCAGCGATCAGAACTCGATCCCGTATCTCGCTTCATGGGCCGAGTGCTGTGAGCTGGAGGTGCTTGAGCGGACCGCTGGTCTGATCGACCGGCTCGCTAGCAGGATGGAAATGGCGGCCGCAGGACACCAGTCGGAGCGGCCATCGACAACGACACCCGAGCTGGCAGGCGAAGGGATCACCCGATGAGCTACGACGAACCGCACGAGGATTCCTACGACAGTACGACACCGAGCTCAGCGGCGAGGCCGGCGCTCGCTGGCCGCTTGACTGGCACGGCCAGTACCCGCGCGAGCGGTGGCTGTAGTTCGAGCAGCTATAGGCTGATGTCTGCACGCTGCGCGACCGTTACCGCCTTCCGGTGCGCTGCGGCTGGTGGGAGCATCAGCTGCAGGTCGAGGCGCTTGCTGCGCTCGCCGCCTGGGTCGCCCGGTATCACTCAGGCTTGGGACGACCCGCCAGGCAAGCTGATGCTCCTCTACGACCTCGAGCGCCTATCAGCCTTGCTCCGCGACGGAGATCAGCCGTTCTCCCCGCGGCGAGACCGGGGAGCTTTCGCACGGCACCTGCTCGACATCGGCTGCGAGCCGCCACCGCAGCATCCCACCAGACCGTGAGACAGCGAAGTAGGCTCACCGAAAGATGAGTCACAGCCCAGACAGCCCGACTGTCAAGGCCGAACGAAAAGTGGCCCGCTTTCGCCGATTGAAAAGTGTCCCCCCCTGGGTGGTGGCTGCGTCGGCGGCGGGTTGCCAAGGCCGATCGAAAACTAGGCCACTTGAGGGTTGAGGGACCGGCGGCGTTTGCGCAGCGAGCCGTAGGCGAGCGGAGCGAAATTGCCGCCGTGCGCCGCCGCGGGTGGGGGTGTCCGGTGGAGCTCTGTCGGTTAGAGCAGCGGAATATGGGGCAGCCGTGGCCCTGGCTGTTGCTTAGTTGGCTTAAGCGTCAGCCGGGGCGGCGCGCTGGCGCGTCGAGCTCTTTGCCGCGTAGGCGGTAACTGTCGCCCTTGAGGCTGAGGATCTCGGAGTGGTGGATTAGCCGGTCGATCATGGCGGTGGCGGCCATGTCGTCGCCGAAGATCTCGCCCCACTTGCTGAATGGCTTGTTGGACGTGACGATCATTGAGGCGCGTTCGTAGCGGTTGGACACCAGGCTGAACATGAGGCTGGCGGCTTCGGGATCGAACGGTATGTAGCCGACCTCGTCGATCACCAGTAGCGGGATGAACGACAGCCTGCGCAGTTCGGCTTCGAGGGTGTCCTGGCGTTTGGCCTCAGAGAGCCTGGCGACCCATTCGGTCGCGGTCGCGAACTGCACGCGTTGGCCGGCCAGGCACGCCCGGATCGACAGCGCGATCGCGAGGTGGGTTTTGCCGGTGCCGGGCGGCCCGAGGAGGATCACGTTCTGTTTGCCGTGCAGGAAGTCGAGCTGGCCGAGGTGCTCGACGACCTGCTTTTTGACCGAGCGCTGGAAGGTGAAGTCGAACTCTTCCAGCGTCTTGCGCGCCGGGAACCGGGCCGTTTTGATGCGGCCCTCGCCGCCGTGGCTCTCGCGGGCGCTCACTTCGGTGCCGAGCAGGAGCTCGGCGAAGCGCTCATAGCTCCAGGACTCTTCGCGGGCCCGGTCAGCCAACGCGGGGAACGAGCGGGCCGCCGCGGGCGCCTTCAAGGCACGGAACAGGTGCGCGAGCTCGGCGGTCTTGCTCATGCTGGGATCAGCCGGTCATAACGCGACAAGGGCCGGATCTCGACGTCGACCTCGTGCCGCTGCCGGCGCCGGGACCGGAGCTGCTCGAGCTGGGTCTGATGCGCCGGATCGATCAGGGTCAGCCCACCCGCGAACGCCCGGCGGTGGCGGGCGGCGAGCTCGCCGGTGTCGAGCACGACCGCGGTGATCTCGCTCTGTGAGATGCGGACCTCGACGCGACGGCCGGCGAACGCGGGGGCGATCGAATAGTCGTTGCGGTCAATCCGCACCAGTGGTTGTGCCGGCACCCGCATGACATGGCGGCGATCGCTATCGGGCATCCTTGCGGGCAGCGCTCGCATCCTTTGGCGCTCCTCGACCAGCCGCTCGGCCGGAACCGCCCGGACAGTTCGGTGGACCCGGCCGTTGGCCTTGTCGGTCCAGGCATCGAGGCGGTCCTGAAAATCGAGATGGTTCGCGAACACCCGTCCCGGCTCGAAGTTCGAGCGCATGAACCGATGCGAGCGCTCCAGCGCCCCCTTGGCCTGCGGATCGCGAGCCTCCAGGATCACCCAGCCGAGCTCAAGCTGCCCGCAGAAGGAGGCGAACGGCACGGTCGGGCGGCCACCGGCGGCGATCGCGGACTCCCGGTCCCACACCAGCTTCTCTGGCAGCGCCCCCAGCCGTCCGAGGTTCCGGGCCACGCCCCACAAGATGTCCGGTGCTTCCTTGCTGAAGATCAACGTGCCAGCGATCGCGCGCGACCAGCACACCTCACAGGTCACCACCCACCCGCGACGCCGCTGCCCGTGCCCGACCGGAATGTGCTCAGCGGGCTCCCACAAGTCGCACTGAATCAGCTCCCCAGGCCGATAGATCGTCCGCTGGAACGTCCTCGGCGCGAGGAACCGAGGGCGGACCTCCCGCACGAAGTCATCAAAGATCGACCTCCCGCCCGCATACCCCAGCTCACTCGCGAGCTCCCGCAACCGCTGCGACGGGAGCTTGGGATCCACGGCGAGCTGCTCACAGATCCAGTCCCTAAACGGATCCACCTTCGACCCAGCCGCCGTCCGCGAATACCGCGGTGGCTCCCCGGCCGCCAACGCCCGCCGGATCGTCTTTCGATGCAGCCCCGTCCGCCGGCTGATCTCCCGAATCGACACCCCGTCAACCCGATGCAGCCTCCTGATCTCCGCCCACTGCTCCACTCCGACCAATCCTTCCTCCTCGCCGATCGCGATCGATCGAACGAGGGTCCGGACCCGGCCGGACAAACCCGACCCCGCGCCAAGTGGGTCACTTTTCAGTCGGCGCAGGTGGGACAGTTTTCAGTCGGCGCCCACACCGACGGTCGAGGAGGTACTGAGCTTCGAGGACCTTCCTACAGGCTCGCTGGCATCGCGGCGCGCGGTGGTTCGCTGGAGCGACGGCTCCCAGAGCGAAGCCGTCCGCTGGTACGCCGATTTATCCGGAGATCCGGATAAATCGTCTTATGACGAGCCGCGAGTTATGCCGAAAGGCTGGCGACCGTCTGAGTGAGTGCGACGACTTGAGCTGGAAGGCACTGTGCTCGACCGCCATGGCAGCCGCGCAGTCACGGCGAGAGCTCCCGGCGAGCGACGGGCGCGGTGGGATCTGCAGTCCTCACGGCCCGGGCCGTTCGCATTGCGTTGGCCGACTGAGATGGCGTTGGCGCGAGGCTCAGCTCGCGTCACTCAACGCCGGAGACAAGCGCAGTGCCGGGACCTGCTTGTGGTGCGCGACGGGCATCCCGACCGAATCGCCGCCTGACCAGCTTTGCCTGTACCGGGACTTTCCCTTTCGCCAACAGAGCCTCCGTCAGGCGCGCGCTCGCTGTGCGACGCAGGCA
>JALYZY010000135.1 GCA_030948665.1 Actinomycetota bacterium
TCAGGCCTCCGATTCGCGTCCAGCGATACTGCCCAACTGAACCCGAGTAGAAGCCGGACGGCGAGTTCGCGCCGCCCTCCCTTCGTAGCGCGGAGCGGCTGACCGGAGCTACGGCCAACGCACACCCTCCTTGCTCTCAGTCCGCGTCTCGGCCCGTTCGCAAGCGGAGCCCTGCTGTTCGCCGGGCCATGGGGCACAACACAGAGAGTATCCGATATCGGCAACGGGATCGTTAAGCGGACAAGAATCCCTCTGAGTCGTCAAGCGGGTACTATCCGATGTCGGATGCGATAGCGGCTTCTTAATCGGATTGTCTGTCGGCGTTGGCCTTGCCCCAGGGAGACCAGCGTGCCGCTGACCACCGCCTGTCACCGCGTACCCACGTCGGAGCGGCCGGGCTCCACCGTCCGAGAGCATGTCGCGCTCCGACCAGTGATCCACCGCCGGCACGTCCGAAGGAACTCTCAACGCACGTCCATACCCACGCTGAAACCGAAAGATGACTCATGTCACAATCAACCACCATTGACTCCCGCCAGCCCGATCTGGGCAGCAATCTCGACGCGAACGCCGGTGCGATTCGCACCGCCGCCCAGGGCGACTTCGCGCGTGGTCAACGACACGACCGCGACCGCGGGCACATCTATGGCGATTTCGCCACCGGAATGCGTACCACAAGCACGCGGACAGTAACCGGCGATTTCGCCACCGGAATCCGGAGCTCACAAACCCCGACAACATTCGGCGATTTCGCCACCGGAATGCGAATCGCCCCGGCCCCAGTCACCACCCACGACATCACCCGCAACCCAGGCGAGCTACCCCTCGCTGCCTGACGCCGAGCCGCTGGGATTTCGTTCTCCCTAAGGCAAGCGTCGGGTGGAAGTGCTGGAACTCCAACCGTCGTCTGGCAGGGCTAGACCGACTCGTCGCCAGCCACCCACTGGCGACCGGGCGCGTCTATGCGACTCGCGGATCGGGAGCACGTGAGCTTCGAAAAGACAGACCTGTCCTCGTGACCAAGCGCGGGTGCGAAACGCCGACACCGCCCGGGGTGCGAAACGCTCACCCGGTTCCGCGTCCTCGCGCCGCCTAGCTCGAACGAGAACACAGCTTTAAGAACAGGTCGCAACACCCTGCCGCGATCACCGCGCGAACTCAGTGCCCGCGCCGACAGCGACGTCGACGGCCAAGGCGGACAAGTTTGCCTAGCCCCTACAGAGCCCCTGTTCGAGTTAGGTGACGCTGCTCACAGAGTCGAACAGGTGTTCCCTTTAGCGGAGGTTGGTGTATGTGTTCTTAGAGGCCGCGGTAATTAGACAGAAGCTTCTGGAAGGAGCACTGAAACGAATTGAGTGATCAAGAGAGCTCAGAGCGGACGACCGGCGGGATCGTCGGCGCGCTGTCTGGTAAAGCCAAGGAAGTAGCCGGCTCGCTGGTCGGAAATAGAGATCTGGCCCGTGAGGGCCGCTTGCAGCAGGCCCAGGTGGACGCCGAGACCGAGGCGGCCCGCCAGGCCAGCGAAGCCAAGCAGCGCGAGCACGAGGCGGAGCTGACCGAGCAGAAGACCGAGATCGAGCTCGAGCGCCAGCGCCTGCAGAACGAAGTCGCGGCGCATGAGCGAGAGCAGCGAATCGAGCGCGACCGCCGACACGCGGAGCGCGAAGCGCAAGCCAAGGCTCAGCGCAAGCAGGCCAACGCCGAGCGTCAGCGCCAGGGGCAGCAGGCCGCCGCCGACAGCGCTGAGCAGCGCGCTGAGCGTGAGCGCATAGATGCGGCCAAGGAAGCAGTCCGGCTCGAGCAACAAGCCCGCGCAGCCGAGAGTAAAGCGAACGCCATTGACCCCAAGGAGAACCAGTGACCATACGAGAGATCCCTAGAGCCGCAGTCGATAGTTATCTGAAGCTGGTCCGCGTGCCGTTGGATGGTGCGATCGGCTTGCTTCCCGGAAACGGAACCGGGGCTCAGCCCGCAGCGGGGCTGGTGCTGGATCGCGCCGACGCCGCCGTGCGAGCGGTGCTCGGTACCCTCCTCGCCGATCCTGTCCTGCGCGAAGATGCTCGACGGCGGCGAGCCGCCGCCCAGGAGCGCGAGCGGGCGCTAGACCTGCGCGCCGCAGCTGAACGCAAGACCGAGCACGCCCACACTCGCCTCCAGGAGCGCCATCAGCAGGCCAGCAGTCAGCGCCAGCAGGCAGATCAGCAGGCCAAGGCCAAGCGTGAGGAAGCCGCCCGCGAAAAGGAGAAGGAGAAGCGTCGCGCCGCGAAGGCCCAGACCGCGCGTCTGGACGCCAGCCACAGGACCGCCAAGCGCGGAGAGAAGGTCCTCGACAACCGGGCCGCCAAAGAGCGCCTGGAGACCCTGGACGCCAAAACCGACGCCGTGCGCGAAAAGGAGAAGGAACTCACCGCTCGCGACGAAGCCAAGCGCCTCAATGAAGCAGCCAACCGCGCGAAGGCTGAACGCAAGAACGGCTAACCGAGCCCTTCCTGAGCGCTGTCCCGGCGGAGCGTCTGCTTCGCCGGTGACGGCGTCAACTCTCACCGCCCATCTCTCTACTCGCGGAGTTTGACCCTATGCGATTCGCCGTCTACGGCCTCCTCATCGCCACCGCGGTCTTCCTGATCACAGGCGGCCACGTTCTGTTCCTCCCGTTGTTCTTCCTGCTGCCGCTCGGCGGCCTGCTCGGCCATCGCCGCCGCAACCGCCGGTACTAGACGAACAACGCCTGACAAACCGCGCGCCCTAGCGCTACCCGTGCCGTCACGGTCCCGCGCTTGAGGCTTCCGCACTCACGAACACGCAGAACTCTCGGCCGCTCCGACTCGGGGGCGAGCAGACTTCTCCTCTTGGCCGGATTTAGCAGCGATGCGGCCCTGCTCTTGCTCGTTCGCCGGGCATCTGCGTCGAAGTGACGTCGGTCTCGGTATGCGCGGAAGGCGCGTCCCGGCGGTTGGCCGTGTTGAGCCGAGCTCGTGAGGCGGCGCTGCGAACGGCGGCAGAGTCCTGGGTCCTCGGGCGGACGCGGCTGTCACGCGCCAGTGACGAGACGACTGGTTCTCGTTCGTCAGGAATTGATTGCCGGGCGCGGCGAACTCCGCTGCTCCCCGAGCCGGCATATATCGCTGGGCGCGCCCGGGCCAAGTGCGTGGGCAACCGCGGCGCTGCTGTCGCTCGTCCAGGGTGAGCGGTCATCTCACCACCGGCGCCCGGGTCGTAAGCGCTCCCTGTCGTCTCGACCGCACGATCGCCTCCTGCTGAGGCTCAGGGGTGGCGCGCATCCGCCAGCAACGCGTCGATGAGCGCCCGGAGATCCTCGCGGTAGGTGTCCTGGTCGTGCGTCGCCGTCCACGCCGCGGCGGCTGCCGCCAGCATCGGGTAGCGCTCAGGATCGGGGGCACCGCGAAGCTCCCGCTGCTGGCTCGGCCCCTCGGAGCTCGCGCCGGCGCGCACGAGCAGCGAGCCGAGCGTGAAGTTCCACATCAGACGGTACGCGCGCACCGCCGCGTCCATCGACAGACCGGCGTCGCGCAGCGCCGCGTGGATCTCCTCGATCGCGCCGAGCACTGACGGCGCCATCATCCGGCGGCGCGCCAGCACCTCAGGTACCCAGGGGTGCTCCGCGAGGCTGTCGTAGATCGTCGACCACAGCACCAGCATCACGCCCTTAGGGTCCCGTGGCCGCGACGGGTACATTAGCCGGGCCGCGAGGCGGTCGACCAGCACCATCAGCAGCTCGTCCTTGCTGCCCACGTGCCGGTAGGGCGCCATCGCCGACACGCCGAGCTCGCTCGCGAGCCGGCGCATCGTCAGCGCCTCGACGCCCTCGGCGTCGAGCAGCCGGATCGCCGTGTCCAGCACGGCTTCGCGATCGATCGTCGGTGGGCGACCCCTGCGCGGCTTGGCGGACGCGCCGCTTGGCGACCGTTCCGACGGGCGCTCACTGGGAGACCTCGCCGACATTTGCTTTACTCGTATAATAATCCGTATGGCTCACGGAACTCCCACGCTCGCGACGGGCAAGATCTGCTACCTCGAGATCCCCGCAGCCGACGTCGAGCGCTCGTCGCGCTTCTACCGCGACGCGTTCGGCTGGGAGCTGCGCACCCGCGGCGACGGCGCGATCGCATTCGACGACGCGGTCAAGGAGGTGAGCGGCTCGTGGGTCACCGGCCGGCCGCCGTCGGCTGAGCCCGGGATCATGGTCCACATCATGGTCGCCGACCTCGAAGGAGCGCTCGCGGCCGTCCGCGCTGCCGGCGGCGAGGTGCTGAACGAAGACGCGGCGCCCGGCGAGCGGGTGGGGCACGTCCGCGACCCGGCCGGCAACGTGATCGGGATCTACCAGCAGCCCGGCCTGGCTGAACGCGAACGGACGGTCAGGCCGGTGCCCGAGCACCTCCACACGGTCACGCCGCGGCTCGCGCTCAGCGACGCTGCGGCCGGGATCGACTTCTACAAGGCAGCGTTCGATGCCACGGAACTCGGCGAGCGCTACCACATGCCCGACGGGACGCTCGTTCACGCGGAACTGCTGATCGGCGACTCGGTGGTGATGGTCAAGGACGCCCAGGACGACGAGTTCAACGCGCTGCTGTGCACGTACTGGCCCGACGTCGACGCCGCGTGGGACCGCGCCGTGCGCGCGGGCGCCGAGGTCATCTACCCCCTCGCCGACCAGTTCTACGGCGAGCGCGGCGGACGCCTAGGCGATCCGTTCGGCAACCAGTGGATGCTGGCCGCACGGATCGAGACCCTCACGCCGGCCGAGCTCGCCGCGCGGGAGCCGGCGTAGAGCCGGACCCGCATCCACGTCACGACGGGCATCGCGGTGGCAAGCGTGGCGCACCCGCCTTGCGCGGAACCCGCGCATGCCGCGGACGATTGCTCATAGGTCAAGCTGGGGTTGCCTCGACCGCCGCCGGGAGAGGGCCCCGATCGCTTGCCTTGTGGTGAGGGCCAGCGAAAGACCAGCCCGTCCCGGCGGTGGTGAGGTGCCGCGAGCGGCGACAGGACGTAGCCCCGTTTTGAGGGGCCTTGTCTATGAGCACCCGCAACGGTACCTCCTGGTCGGGGCACGGTCGAGTGTCCGAACGGAGGGAGTTGATGGGTATGGGTAGCTACGCCGGGATCGACTGGGCCTCGGAGAAGCACGACGTGTTGATCGCTGACGAGCACGGCGGCCGCGTATTGGCGGAGACGTTCGTGCACGACGAGCAAGGGATCACCGCGTTGTGCGACGCGCTGGTCTGCTTCGAGGTCGACGTCGTCGCGATCGAGCGCGGCGATGGTGTGCTGGTAGAGCGGCTGCTGGAGGCCGGGGTGCGGGTGTTGGCGTTGCATCCCAATCAGGTCAAGGCAGCGCGTGACCGGTTCCGCGCGTCTGGTGGGAAGTCCGATCGGTTCGATTGCTTCGTGCTGTGCGAGCTGGCGCGGACCGACGGTCACCGCTTCCGACTCTTGGAGCCGGACTCCGACCAGACTAAGGCGCTGCGGGCTCTGACGCGCTCGCGGGAGGATCTGGTGGCGGCGCGGGTCGCGCTCGCGAATCAGCTGCGTGCCGAGCTCGAGCGGTTCTGGCCCGGGCCGATCGGCCTGTTCTCGGATCTCGATAGTCCGATCTCACTGGCGTTCCTGGCCCGCTACCCCAGTCCGGACGACACACGCGGGCTGGGTGAGAAGCGGATGGCCGCATTCCTCAAGGCGCACCGCTACTCAGCGCGCAAGACGCCAGGGCAGCTGCTCGATCGGCTGCGGGCTGGCCGAGGGGTCGCACTGGCGAGATCGAGACCCGCACTCGTCGCGCGATCGTGCTGCGCCTCACCCGCACCCTCCAAGTGCTGGCCGAGCAGATCCGCGGGCTCGAGACCGAGATCGGCCAAGCGCTCGACGCGCATCCCGACGGTGAGATCTTCCGCAGCTTCTTCCGATCACCCGAGTCGGTGATCTGCGCCGCGACCCTGCTCGCGGAGATCGGCGACTGCCGGCGCCGGTATCCGCACCGCGACGCGATCGCTGCCGACGCCGGGCAGGCACCCGTCGCGGTCGAGTCAGGCAAACGCAAGCACGCGAAGTTCCGGTGGGCCTGCAACAAGCGGCTGCGCAACGCGCTCGCCACACTGGCGCACTGCACCCGCCGCTGGAACGTCTGGGCCGCCGACCGGTACGCCAACGCACGCCAGCGCGGCCACAACCACCGCCGCGCGCTGCGCACCCTGGGCCGCGCCTGGAGCCGGATCATCTGGCGCTGCTGGCAGAACCGCACCCCATACGACACCGCCCGACATACCGGGCTGCAGCAGCACGTCACGATCACCATCCCGCCGGCCCCACGGGCCGAGACACCCACCAAGACACCACCCACAGCAGTCACTGCTTGACACAGGACGTCTTGCGCTCGTCCGAAAGAGGCTGGTCCTGCCGCTGGCAGATCGGCCATCGAGCGCGGCGATCGGCGGTCGTCCTGGTGCGCCCCCAGCCTTGAGAATCAGCCGGGCAAAGTCGGTCAAGCGCTCGCTGCGCCACGGGCCTGCCGCCAGCTCCCCGTTTCCTAAGAGCATCGATGTTCTGCAACGGTTTTGATCCTGCTCTCCCGAGGGTACTCGCACTCCCGGACCAAAAGTACCCGCTGACCGCGCGGGTCGAGCGTGGAGGTTGCCGTGCGCAGAGGTTCGGTGTTCATCGTCGTCGTCGCGATCTTCGCGACCTTGCTCGTGGGGGCCGGATCGGCCGTCGCGCGTCCCGCGAGCGTCGGGAGCGATGCTACGTACTTCAACAACGCAGCTTTTCCCGCGGCCGATCCGTACGTGCTGCACGATCCCCGGAGCGGCTACTACTACGCGTACTCGACGGAGGGCGCCGACCCGGGCTACTACTTCGCCGTCTACCGCTCGGCCGATCTGGTGACCTGGCAGAAGGCCGCACCGGGCGCGCTGCCGGTCCATGACCCGAACCAGTGGGGCACCGCCTGGTTCTGGGCTCCGGAGACCTACTACAACCCGCGCACTCGCCTGTACTTCCTGTTCTACGCGGCGAAATCCGAGCCCCACAGTAAGGCGTGGTTCGGATTCGCAAACTTCCAAGAGCCGTGCAAGATCGGCGTGGCCGTGTCACGGTCGCCGGCCGGCCCGTTCCACAACATCGCCAATCACCCGATCGACTACAACCCGTACGACCCGCATTACCACGACGTGAACCTGATCATGGGGCCCGATCAGAAGAAGCCCCCGGCAACTCTGCAGCAGGGCGAAACGGCGCCATTCGGGACCTACATCCCGACGATCGACCCTGACGTCTTCTTTGACAGCAGCGGCCACGTGTACCTGTACTACTCGCGCAACGCGTACCGCAACTGGGTGTGGGACACGGACCTGCACAAGTACATCGAGGAGTCGAACATTTACGCGGTTGAGCTGACCAAGGCATGGTGGGAGGACCCCACCGGCCGGACGATGCCGACTATCGCCCCGCATTACCGCGGCGCCAACACGAGCCCCGGCGGACCGGGCGGTCCCAGGCGTGACGGCTGGGTACGCATCCTCGACTACGCGCACGACAAACAGGCGTGGGAGAACGCCGATGTCAACGACTACGCCCTGAGCGGCGGAATGAAGAAGGACCGCCGGTGGGAAGAGGGCTCGAGCATCCTCGAGACCCGCTTCGGTGGGCACACGCGTTACTACCTCACCTATTCGGCCAACAATTGGCAGACGCCGCAGTACGGCGTCGGCTACGCGGTCAGCACCAGCCCGCTCGGCCCATTCCACAAGTCGCCGATCAACCCCATCTTCCATGCCAACCCGGCGATCGGCGAGTGGTCGCCCGGTCACGGCTCGTTTGCATTCTCACCGGATGGGAGGCAGCTCTACTATGTACACCACGGACGGCCATCGCCAGACGCCCAGCAACGCCGTCTGTACACCGATCGGCTCCTGTTCTCGTTCAGCCACCTCGATCCTTGGGGCAATCCGATGCTGTATGCCGATGAGGCGACGAGCGATCGGCCCGTTCCGTCCGGAGTGGCGCCCTACCGCATCAACGCAATCCCCCAAGCAATCGAGTTGCGCCCGGGCTCGAGCATGACGATTCCCTTCGAGGTGCTGAGTGCCTACGGCGTCCCGCTTGCGCTGGAGAACCCGCTCAACCGACTAATGGTCCGGGTGAGCGCTGGGCGCGTGGCGTCGGTCAGCACCGCTGATGGTGGCGCCACGGTGACCGTGACCGCCCTATCGCGCGGCCGTGCATCGCTGGTCGTCGTCTATCAGCGGCTGCGGGCCAGCGGCGTCTACGAAGACGTGCACCAGGGGTGGCGCCACCTGGAGACGGTCTCGCGGGAACTGCGGATTGTCGTGACACGCTGACCGGCCGCCGGCGCGCTGGAACCGAGCCGTAGCGCTAGATCGCGCACCAGCGCGCTGGAACCGAGCTGTAGCGCTAGATCGCGCACGAGGGCGCGGTCGCGGGATGACTCACTCCGGAGCGCCGATCGGCGCCACGACGTACAAATCGCGCCTCCGGAACCGCCAACCTAGCCAGACTGGGCCGCTGCGGTCGCACCAGTCGGCCCTCGTGGTAGGCCTGCCACCGTCGTAGCATCAGCTCGGAGGCGACTCCTGCGGCGGTGCCGAGGGTCGCAAAGGCCAGCCCGAAGTCGGGTTGCTCGCAGACAGCGGATCCCAGCGCGAGGACGACGAGCCAAACCGCGCTTGCCGGCACCTCGCGCCGTACCGTCCGCCCGCCTGGTTCCACCTGGTGACAAACGTTTGCGGCGACGGCCTCGACCGCCGCGAAACGCGCGGCGGCCCTCGATCGCGACGAGCGCGACAACCAGCGGCACGAAAACGGCGACTAAGAGCAGGCGCGCGGAATGGATCCTCGATCGCGTCAGCGCCATGACGATGCCGAATACCACGGAGCCGGCTAGCAGGTGAGGGTGCCGGCACGGTCCTGAGCCACGGCGAAGCCAAATGGCAGGATGGCGTGTGTCTCGTGGCTAATGAGCCAGGGGCATGCCTCAGCCAAGTAGCTCCAGACGATGGTCAGGCTGGGCGACAACGGAACCCTGGCACAGCTCCACGGTCAGCTGACTGGCGACGCTTCGAGCAACGCATGGGCCAAATTCAGCTCCGCCGTCAGAGCCCTCCCAGCGGGCGTGACGAGCGACGATCCGTTCAACGCGCTCGCGACGGCAAGCGCGTAGGGCCTGAGACGCGTCGTACTCTGTCGCAGTGGTCCCTACCAGGGACGCTGCACGGTTTCACCGTTAGCTCGGATACAGCCCGCGTCTTGAACGTCTTACAGCCCAGGCGGTTTCGACGACCATCTGCCGTACACCGCGGCCCCGGCGACCCAACGGACCCTCCCGCCCGAGGCTTTCAAAGACGCCCACGATCCTGAGGCCGAGACTCCCTAATGCGACCGCATCCGCGACCTGCACAGGAAACGTCTTGGGCGAACCAACCCCCTAGGCTTGACTCTGTTCGGCTCGTTGGGCGATCAGTGTGAGAATGCGTCGGACGGCGATTCGGTGCCCGCCGCTGCTGATCACGAGAGCCCGATAGATGCGCCCGCGAGCGCTGGGGAACTCCGCGGAAGTCTTGGCGTGGAGCTCGATGCAACCTCGCCGCACCTGGTCTAGTTCGAAGCGAAGTTCGTAGCGCGAAAACCGATGTCGCCCGTGCAGGACGAGGAGTCGCGGCGGGTCTGTCTCGGAAACCGCAAAGCCAGGGATCGTGTCGCCGACGCTAACGCCGTTGATCCAGTCGCCGTTGCGGGCCGGGTGCTCGAGTCCCCACGCAGCGGCCAGCCACCGCCATGGCCGGTGCCCGAACAGCGTGCGCACTGTGCGCAGCAGGGCGATCCAGGTCTGTTCGGGAGAGGCGGCGATCGCCCTGACGTGGTCGTCGACGTGCGACACGCTCTGCATCTGGAATCGTCGCTCTAGCCGTTCCTCGCGTGCAAGCGTTCAGTGTTGCGCAAGCCAGGTGTCGAATGGGGCCCGCGGCGCAGTGGCCGGCCCCTGACCAAGCGCGTCGAGCGGCGCGTGCCGACGAGAAGGCGGTTACGTTGGAACTCTGGGGGCCGGCGCTGACAATAGGTCGATAGTGAGCACGCGACTGATCACTTCGGGGGCGGTGGGCGATGCAGCCGTGATCTCACGTTCTCTGAGCGCTCCGGAAGCCTTTGCAGCGATCTTCGACCGTCACTTCGCCGCGATCCATCGGTACTTGGCTCGACGAGTCGGCCGCGAGCGTGCCGACGACCTCGCGGCGCAGACGTTCACCGTCGCGTTCGAATGCAGAGCGAGGTTCCGCTCGGGTTGCTCCGACGCACGGCCCTGGTTGTACGGGATCGCCACCAACCTTCTTTCAAACGACCGGCGCGCGGAGCAGCGGATGCTGCAAACCATCGCCCGGCTCAGCGGCGGAATCGCCCACAGCGTCACGCCGATCAGTAGCGAAGACACCGACTGCGATCTCGCCGCCGCGCTGGCCAAGCTCGAGCCGGCGCAGCGCGATGTGTTGCTGCTCCATGCCTGGGGCGAGCTCTCTTACGAGGAGATAGCCGACTCGCTGGGTATCGCAATCGGCACCGTGCGATCGCGCCTCTCGCGCGTCCGCGCCTACCTTCGGGCTGAGCTCGAACTCACGGCGGCGCCCCCCACTTCCACCGCTACCGAAAGCCCACTGGAGGCGTTGTGATCGACGAGCTGCAGAGACTGAAGGACTTCCGTGCCGGCGAACCGCCTCCGACCAACGAAGCAGCGTCGGCCGCCCGGACGAGCCTCGCCCAGGTCATCGCGAGCGAGTCAAGGCGCCGTACCAGACGGCCAACTCGGATCCGGGCGCGGAGGGCCCGAGCGCTCGCAGTCGTCGCGCTTGCCGCTGCGGCAGTGGCCCTGGTCAGTCTGCTCGGGTCGGCCGGCTCACCAGCTGGGCCGGCTCCGGCCATCGCTGCGGTGTTCGAGCAGCTCGCACGTGTGGTCACGACGCAGTCGCTGACGCCGCACCATGGGCAGTACCTGTACGTCGATTCGAGGGCTGTCTACCCAGGGACCTGGGAGGGCAGCCCGCCGTGCGTCACCCTCGCCACCCAACACCGACAAATATGGATCGGCGCGGACGGTTCGGGACTGCTCCGTGAGAGCTCTGGACCCGTCACGTTCACCTCGGCGGCCGACCGCACCGCCTGCCGGAACCTCCCGAGCAGTGCGTTGCAAGCCAGCCCGCCAGCCAACACCTGGGGCGCACCCCAGTGCCTCTCACTGGGACCGACCAACAACTGGGGCAATCTCTCCACCGACCCTCGTGTACTTCTTCGCCAGATGCGTAAGCTCGACGGCGGTCCAAGGACACCGGCAGAAGACTTCGTGCACATCGGTGACTTCCTTCGGGAGACCCCCGCGCCGCCCGCGGTGCGCGCCGCCATCTATCGGGCAGCGGAGCTGATCCCGGGGATCCGACTCGTCGGTCGGGTCACCGACCACATCGGCCGGCGTGGCCTCGGAGTCGCATACATCTCCGGCGGGTCGACCTCGGAGCTGATCTTCGATCCTCAGAGCGGGGAGCTGTTCGGCGAGCAGGGATTCGGGCCCGCAGGACACCTCGAGTATTGGGCTGTCTACCTGCGCGAGCGGGTCGTGAACCGGCTTCCGAGCCGGCCGCCAGGTCCGCTGACTCCAAGCTGCCACGGGGGCGGTGGCCGCGTGAAGCACACAGCTCGCGGCGACGTCATGACCGGCTCCTAGCACGGCCGCCGAAGCCGATAGTGCCTCCCGCGACCTGCACCGGCAACCCCAGAGCGATCCAAACCCAAAGGAGGCACGGGTCGCCCTCCCGAGAGAAGACGTGAACGCTTCTCTCAGAGGGAGGCGTCTCCGCGGAAACGCGTTCCGTGCGAAGGGGCGGTTCCGCGGAACCTCCTTTCCGTTCTGGATCCCGGTGCCGCGGTAGCGTGAACTAGGTCTGGGCCTTAGGGAAACCAGCGTGCAGTGACAACGACCGGTTCCATCACCGAGACCAGCGACGCCGATGCCGTCAGGGACTCGTTCGGGGACCCTCGCCGCTTCGAGGTGTTGTTCGACCGTCACTACGACGCCATCGCTCGCTACCTATGCCAACGAGTGGGGCAGCAGTTGGCTGATGAGCTCGCCAGCGAGACGTTCCTGCAGGCGTTCGCCAGTCGATCGCGGTACGACGTAACTCACCGAGACGCTCGCCCGTGGCTGTACGGGATCGCGACGAACCTCTTGCGATAACACGCCAGGACCGAGCACCGCCGGCGCAATGCGTACGCTCGCGCCGCCGAGCGTGATGGAGCAGGCGGTGGCCTCGACGGCGCGGATGGACGCGTGGACGCGTCCGCACGCGGTCCGGCCGTCGCCGCGGCGCTCGCGCGCCTGCAGCCTGTGGACCGCGACTCGCTCCTGCTGCTCGCACTGACTGACCTCGACTACGAGGGCATCGCGATCGCGACTGGCGTACCGGTCGGGACAGTCCGCTCGCGCCTGCATCGTGCGCGGCGCCATCTACGAATCGAGCTCGGCGAGGAAAGCGAGCTCAGCTCCACCCCCACCGAAAGGAGCCGCACATGACGGGCGATACCGACCTCGAGCTCGTTCGCGACCTCCACCCCGAAAGTGCCAGCGCCTCACCGAGGGCGCGCGAGCGTGCTCGAGCTGCATTGCTGAGGGAGATGGGCAGCGACGGAGGATCAAAGCGCCGTCCCACACGACGGCGGTCCCGGTCGCGGCTGGTCCGACCGATAGGGATCCTGGCAGTGGCGATAGCGGTAGTCGTGGCGCTGGTGGTAGGTGCAGAGTTGCGTGGGGGCGTTGCGCGACCCACTTCAGCTGCGGCCGCGGTGCTTCAGCGCGCCGCACGCGCCGCTGAGGCGTCAGGCGGACCCCGTGAGCTGCGGCCCGGTGAGTACTGGTACGTGCACAGTCTCGACACGGGTTCCGGCGTGAACGTGCCAACGGGCCAGCCACACCAAATCGTCCAGATGTGGGACGCGCTCGCGTCATGGGACCGTCAGATCTGGATCGGACGGGACAGGCCGGGCTGGCTTGCCACGAGAAATGTAGGGACGATCAAGTTCCTGTCGGAGAGCGCCCGAAGGGAATGGGGGCGCTTCGGCCGGCCTACACGGATTAATCCTGTAGGCGACATTGCCCTTCCCGCGAATGCGTTCGACGTGCCTTACTCCCAGCTCCTCGCACTCCCGGCAAACGTTGATGCGCTCTGGCATGTGGTGCGCACCGCCGGCGGTGCAGGCTCGCCCGCTGAACGGATCAGCGAGATGTTCACCAAGATCGGCGATCTCCTCCGGGAGGACCCCGTCCCCCCACGCGTGCGCGCAGCGCTTTACCTCGTCGCAGCAAGAATCCCGGGCATCCGAATGCTCGGCCTCACGCACGACGGTATCGGCCGCCCCGCGCTCGCGGTCGCGCTCGACAATTCGTTCAGCCAGCTACGAGAGGAGCTGTTGTTCGACCCCCGAACCGCCAAGCTGCTAGGCGAGAGTCAGGTCAGGTTGAAGGCGGACCCCAGGGCCCACGTCAGAGCCGGCACGGTGTTCTTCGAATCCACATACCTTGCCTCAGGCATCGTGAGCCGAATCGGCCAACGGGTTCATTAGCCGACCGCGCCAACGGAGGACCCGAACGCCGTCGCGGATTGGGCCAATGCACTGGCGGCTCGGTGGCATGCCGTGAGCGCCTGACGGGCGCTTTACGCGACGCCGTGCGGCTAGCCTGGCCCGCTTGCGCGCCTCCCGGCTGAAACCGGATCTCTCTCCCCTACGCGGAAGCCGCGACCTGCGGCTCGTGGTGCTCGGCGGGTTCGTCTCGGGCATGGGCACGCAAGCGACGATGGTCGCGCTGCCGTTCCAGATCTATGTTCAGACACATTCGGCGTTCCTTGTCGGGATGCTGGGCGCAGTCGAGCTAGGACCGATCGTCGTCGCGTCGTTGCTGGCCGGGGCGATCGCCGATCGCATGGACCGTCGCACGCTGCTGCTGCTCGACCAGGTGGGCCTCGTGGCCGGCGCCGGCGGCCTGGCCCTAGTCGCGTTCTCAGGGAGCTCCCAGATCGTCGTCCTCTATCTCCTTGCGGCATTGCTCGCGGCTTTCAGCGCGCTTCAGAACGTGGCGGAGTCGGCCATCGTGCCGAACCTCGTGCCCGCGGAGGAGCTGCGCAGCGCGCTCGCGCTGAACTACGGCCTCTACGCCCTGACCATGGTGCTGGGACCCGGGCTAGGCGGTCTGCTGATCGGGGCGCTCGGCGTCAAGGCTGCGTACACAGTCGACGCAGTCAGTTGCGCCGCGATGGTGTTCGCCGTGCTGGCGATCGCCCCCCAGCCACCGCACGCCATCGAGCATCACGACAGCATCGTTGGCTCGATCGCTCAGGGTCTCCGATACGTCGCACGAAACAACGCTCTGATGGGCTCGTTCGCGATCGACCTCGTTGCGATGACCTTCGGCATGCCCCGTGCGCTGTTCGCCGCACTGTCGGTGAGCGTGTACCACGCGGGAGCTGCCGGTACCGGCGTGCTCTACTCCGCGGTATCGGCCGGCGCCACAGTCGCGGCGCTTACTACGGGATGGATGCGCCACGTGCGGCGGCTCGGGCGGGTGGTCATCTGGGCGGTCGTTGCGTGGGGCGCGGCGGTCGCCGCCGCAGGCGTCGTGGGGTCGCTGATCCCCGCGGCGTTCCTGTTCGCCCTCGCCGGCGCTGCCGACTCGGTCAGCGCGGTCTGCCGCTCGACCATCAACCAGAGCATCACACCCGATCACCTGCGGGGAAGGATGTCCGCCGTCTACTCGCTGGTTGTGACAAGCGGGCCGCGTCTAGGCGACATCGAATCCGGGGCGGTCGCGGGGGCAGCGGGAATCCTCACCTCTGTCATCTCCGGGGGGCTCCTGTGCATCGTGGGTGTCGGCGCAGTGATCGCGGCGTTTCCCGCGCTGGCCAGATACGACAGCGAGCAGGCGATGCGCCAGCACGCCATGTCGAGCGCCGAGCCTGTCCCGTGATCGATGGGATCAGATAGCCCTAGTGACGTCACCTGGTTTGACCTACCTCGACAACCGTTCGGTCGCTAGCTTGCGGGCGCCGCAGCTCGCCGCTCGGAGCCGATCAGAACGTCGAGCACCTCCGCGAACACCTCGCTGTGGCGGTCTACGTCATGTTCGGTCGTGTCCGGACACATCAGTGCCATGTTGTGAAACGGCGTGATCAGTACGCCGCGATTGAGCAGGAACAGGTGCAGGATGCGTTCCAGCGCGAGGTCCTGAATGCTGGCGCTGGCGCCGCCGCTGCGTGGCGGCTGGGGCGCGAAAGCCAGCTCCGCACGCGCGCCGAGTTGCACGATCGACCATGGGACCCCGCGCTCCGCGAGCGCCTCCTCGACGCCGGCGACGAACCTGTCGCAGAGCTCGATCATCCGCTCGTACGCGCCCTCGGTCAGCACTTCCGCGAGCGTGGCGCGGGCGGCCGCCACCGACAAGGGGTTGCCGGCAAGTGTGCCACCGATGCCCCCGACATCCGAATACTCGGACTCCTGATAATCGACAACCCGCTCTGCCAGCTGGTTGGTCAGCCCGTAGGCGCCGATCGGAATGCCTCCCGCGATCGCCTTTCCGAGCGTGACGACGTCCGGGCGCAGCGACCACGCAGCCGTACACCCGCCGGGACTCGCGCTGATGGTGTGGGTCTCGTCGATGATCAGCAGGGTCCCCGTCCGGTCGCAGGCCTCCCGGAGACCGTCGAGGAAACCCGGCTCGGGCAGCACAATGCCGATGTTCGTAAGCGCCGGCTCGGTCAGCACGCACGCGACCTGCTCGTCGGCGAGGAGCCGCTCAACGGCCTCGAGGTCATTGAATTCGCACACCCGCGTCGTCGTCGTCGGATCGACCGCCGGGCCGACGTTGCCCTCCCGCTCGTGCGGTCCGTGCGCACCAAGGGTGACGATCGTCTCGTCGACGGTCCCGTGGTAACAGTGGCTGAACACGAGCACGTATGGCCGCCCGGTTGCAGCGCGGCACAACCGCAGCGCCCATCGATTCGCGTCGGTGGCCGTAAGCGAGAAGCTCCAGCGCGCCACACCGAACCGATGGGCGAGCTCCTCTCCCACCCAGGCGGCGTCCTCCGTCGGCAGCATCAATGTCGCGCCGCCTAGCTCCTCCAAGCGCCGGCGCACGGCGGCCACGGTGGGCCCGGGGGAATGACCGGCCATCGCCCCGGTGTCGCCGAGGGCGAAGTCCACGTAGCTGTGGCCGTCGACATCGGTGACCTTCGCCCCGTGCGCCGACGCCGCGTAGACCGGGTGCCCCCCCACCCAACGTGACATCCACGTCATCGGAACACCCCCCACGAGGGAGCTTCGGGCGTGCTCGAACAGCTGCCTCGAACGCGGGTTTCGGCGCGCGAACAGGTCTCGCTCGGCTGCTTCGATCGCGACAAGCCGCTCGCGGGCGATTGCCATGGTGGTCAAGCCTATTGGGCACGCCCCGCCCGTGCGCCGTCCTCGTAGCGCCACATCCGAGAACGGCCGTGTGGGCGACCCACTTCGCGGGTACGGGAAGACTGGGAGCTACCATCCGCGCTATCAGAACGGGGCGGGCAATCGAGGCAATGACAATCCAGACGCCAGAACTAGTCGCGGGCGGCGAGCATGCCGTCCACTTCTATGAGCACGACGCCGAGCTCGCCAAGACAGTCGGTGCCCTCCTAGCCCGCGCGCTTGTAGGCGGCTCGATCGTGATCGTGATCGCAACGGAGCCTCGTCTAAGCGCGATCGAGGCCGAGCTCGCTGCCGCCGGGATCGACCTCGCCCAGGCGGCCGAAACTGGGACGCTTCTGGGCCTCGATGCGGCGACCACCTTGGCGCGGCTCCTGCGCGAGGGGCGGATCGATGCCCAGTACTTCGAGGACGTGATCGGGAGCCTGATACGCGAAGCCGCCCAGACCGGAAAGCCGATCTGCGCATATGGCGAGATGGTCGGCGTGCTGTGGGACGCCGGGGACGTTCTCGGTGCAATCGAGCTTGAAAAGCGCTGGAACGATCTGGGCGGTGAAGTTGGCTTCTCTCTTCACTGCGGCTATCACAGCGATTGCTTGTCGGCGCCAGAGCACAAGGAGGCGCTCGCGGAGGTCTGTCGGCTTCACGGAGCGGTGATGCACAAGCATGAGGTGGCGGGCCAGTTCCCGGCCCAAGCGCACTCGCCCCTCGCTACTCGCCGCCTCGTAACTGATGCCCTTCGTCGGTGGGGCCACGACGACAAGCGGCTGGCCGATGCTCAGCTCATCGTCACCGAGCTGGCGACCAACGCAATCGTCCACGCGCGGACCGCGTTCTCAGTACACGCCCGGGACCACGGGTCAGGCGTCAGGATCTCGGTCAGCGACTCGAGCCACGCGGAGCCGTCGGTAGGCGACCCCGCACAGGACGATCTATCTGGTCGGGGACTGTGGCTGGTGTCGCGGCTGGCCAGCCGATGGGGCGTTGAGCTTACTGAGGACGGGAAGACCGTCTGGGCCGAGCTGTAGCTCGAGGATCCGCCGCCGGCCCGGCCGAGCGCGGCGAACAGATCCTCGAAGTTCAGGGCCGTGACTGCGGCAGGCCCCCCGGCTGGCGACCCCTCGTTATCCCCAGTGCGACGTCGTAGTCGACGACGTAGACGATGCCGAGGTGCTCGTGCTGGTCCCGGTCCCGCTCTGGGAGCCGGGAGTGCCCCCTGCCTTCGGTGCAGACGCGGAAAATGCGTGCCAAACCTCGGTCGGCCCGAAGGAGATTCCCTCGCCCGTCGCCGCACCGTTCGGCTTATCGCCAGCGAACCTGTACAGAGGATGCCCGCCGAGCGTTACTTGATTGATCATGTGACCGAGACCCTTGTGTTGCCAAACCGCGAGCTTGCCGGAGATCCCGGGTGCCTTGCTCAGCTTCTTGGCCGACGATACGGTCACTGGCGGCCACGCCTGAAGGCAGACTGAGCTGACGCACTCCGGATGACTCTTGCGGTCGCCGGTGAGCAGGTAGACGGCTGATCCATGAAAGGTCAGGATGTTCTTGTGCTTGGTGACGCCCTGCTGGTTGGTCACCTTGGCGTTCTTCTCGATCTTCAGCGTGAAGGACTTGGCGATCGCCACGCCAACCAGTGCTGCAGTCGCGAACCCAGCGACCGCGATTGCAACGCTGAGTCCCGGCCGCCAAAGTCGCGCGGGAGATAAGGAAATCCGTCGGTACATGGTGGGGCTCCTCCAATCGTGTTCGACAGGACCTAAGACGCCGGGCGCCAGCAATTCCTTCCTCACGACCGTGCCGGGCGGCTGGCAGCCAGTGTCTAGGGCCAACCGAGCGCCCGCCCTGCAGGTAGATCAGGGAACGACCGGAACGACGTGCATGGTGTTCGACGAGGCTGGAACGCCGAAGGGCAGGGCCTCTCGGAGTTCAGCAGCACTTCCCCCACCCCGGGTGGGTCGGACACGACGCCACCGAGATCTGGGAGGTCACGCGCGAGGTCGCCAGGCAAGCCCTTGACGACGCCGCGATCCGCGGATCGGATCTCGCGGGGATCGGCATCACTAACCAGCGCGAGACAGCAGTGGCATGGGATGGGCGCACCGGTGGGCCTCTTCACAGGGCGATTGTCTGGCAGGACCGCCGCACCGCACATCGCTGTGACGAGCTTCGCGCGGCCGGGCACGAGCCCATGTTCCGCGAGCGCACGGGTCTGGTGCTTGACCCGTACTTCTCGGGCACGAAGTACGAGTGGCTGCTCGCACAAGCGGCGGTGGACCGCCGGCTCGTCTCGGAACGATCGATTCGTGGCTCGTCTTCAAGCTGACCGGGAGACACGTGACCGATTACTCGAACGCGGCCCGCACGCTGCTCAACATCCGAAAGCGGCATTGGGACGAGGAGCTATGTGACGTTCTGCACGTGCCGGTCAAGCCGCTTCCCGACGCACGTCCGAGCGCAGAGCACTACGGCGTGACGAGCGAGTTCGGCGGGTCGGTACCGGTGTGCGGAATTGCCGGTGATCAGCAAGCAGCGCTGTTCGGCCAGGCCTGCCACAAGCCGGGGACCGCCAAGAACACCTACGGGACCAGGAACTCCTGCTGCAGAATGCGGGCGCAGGGTCGCCCGTGCTCGAGCGCGGGCTGATTACAACGATCGCGTGGGGGCTCGGAGACCGTGTTGAGTATGCGCTCGAATCGAGCATGTTCGTCACCGGCGCCGCAGTCCAGTGGCTTCGCGATGGCCTCGGCGTGATCGAATCCGCCCCCGACACCGAAGCGCCGGCACGCTCACTCGACGGCAATGACGGCGTGTACTTCGTTGCCGCGCTCACCGGGCTGGGTTCAGCCACACTGGGATCCATACGCGCGCGGCACGATTGTCGGTCTGACCCGCTGGAGCACGGTCGCCCATCTCGCGCGCGCCACGCTTGAGGCGATCGCGTACCAGACCTGCGATGCGGTCCTCGCGCAAAATGCTGCGCTGGGCGTTCCGCTGAAGGAGCTCCGCGCAGATGGTGCGGCTACATCTAACCCCTGGCTGATGCAATTTTAGGCCGACATGCTCGGTGTGCCGGTCGTCGTCCCGTCGATCGCCGAGACGAGTTCGCGCCGCATATCTCGCCGGGATCGCGGCCGGCATCTGGACGCAGGAGGATGTCCGCGCGATGTGGACCGAGGGCGTCCGTTACGAGCCTGGCATGGCGAGCGACGAACGCGAGCGGCTGCTGTCGGACTGGCAGCGTGCGGTGCAGCGCTCCCAGCGCTGGGTTCTCGTCGATTAGACGAGTTCATGCCCGGGCCCTCACGCGCCGATATACGCATTGGCGCGCGACGAGCGCGCCGTCATCTACATGGCTCTGCTCGCCGGCTCCCCGATCGCGGTCTTCCGAGGTCCGTTTAACGAACGCCATGCGACGCGTCTGCTTTGGCGTGCCGGATTCGGGCCTAGGCCCGGCCAGGCTCGCAAGCTGGCGCATGCCGGACTCGAAGCGGCGGTCGCCTCGCTGACGCGGCCCTCTGGGCGTGCGCGGCTGGTCGGCAAGCCGCCTCGTGGGCAGCACGGTCAGCCGCTTGACCCGATCAACGTATGGGGCGATGACCACTGCTGGTGGCTCGACCGTATGGTCCGCTCCGATCACCAGCTCGTCGAGCGGATGACGCTCGTCTGGCACAGCTGGTTTGCCACATCGGTCGAAGCATCCGACGCGCAGCTGATGCTGCGCCAGAACCGGATGATGCGCGCGTTCGCGCTCGGCAACTTCCATCAGCTCCTCGTGAACGTCACCCGCGACCCAGCGATGCTGCTGTGGCTGTCGGGCACCGACAACACCAAGTACAGCCCTAACGAAAACTACGCGCGAGAGGTAATGGAGCTGTTCACGCTCGGCGCTGACCGCGGCGCGTACACCCAGCACGACGTCCGCGAGCAGGCGCGGGCGCTAACGGGATTTACGAACGACTGGAACAACTCCGGACCCTCCAATTTCAGGTTCGACCCGTCGCTGCACGACGTCGGATTCAAGAAGATCTTCGGTCATCGCGGTCGGTTCGACTGGCGCGACACGTGCCGGCTGTGCGTCGAGCATCCACTGCACGCCTCATTCTTCGTGGAGAAGCTGTGGAGCTACTTTGTCGGTGCTCCGATTCCGGCCGGTGTGCGACGCGCGCTGCAACGCGCCTACACCCACAGCGGCTTCGAGACTCGTGCGCTGATCGAGGCGATCCTACGCCATCCGCTGTTCTACGAGGGGCCCAGAATGGTGACCCCGCCCGTGGTGTACTGCGCGGGGATGCTGCGTGCGCTCGGCCGTACGATCGAGACCGATGACTGGACCTGGATCTGCGAGCAGGCCGGGCAGCGGCTGTTCCTGCCTCCCAACGTCGCAGGGTGGGACTACCGCCACTGGCTCGATACCTCGCGCTGGGCGGCGAGGTTCACGGCGGTCAACTACGCGCTGCAGGACGCGGTCATCGACACCAGCAGCAAGTCTTATCCGGCACACGAAACCCCTGCGGAGGCAGTGCGTCGCGCGCTTCGCCACTGGAACGATCCGCCGCTGTCGCCGCGGACCAGTGCAAGCCTCCTTGCCTTCAGCCGTCGAGTGCAGCGCCGTATCACCGCCGACTGGGAGCAAGTCCCCTACCGCATCCTTCGCCAGAACGCGCTGCGTGCCCTGATTCCCACGACCTCCGACTGGCAGACATGCTGACCGGCGGACGTAACGGACCCGACGTCGGAGGGCGCGTAGGTTTCGCCGCGCAGCGCGGTTGCTGCGATGGATTCACTCGCTCTGAAGCGCTACACCGCGCGGCGGCTGCGCGCGGGTCGCGCGCAGCGCGGGAGTGGGATCCGCGCATGCCGGTCCCCGCCGGCGCAGGGATAGACCGGCGCGGGTTACTTGTGGGCGCGGCCGGGGGCCTGCTAGGGGTATATGGCGCCGGGCGACTGGGACTGACGAACCGGTTATTGGGCGAGGGAATCGCGCAGGCCGCAACGTCGCAAGCGCCTGCCAGCCCGATCCTTGTCTCAGTGTTCCTCGCCGGAGGGATCGACGCGCTGTCGATGCTGGCGCCCGTGGGCGACCCGCTCTACCGCAAGCTCCGCCCGACGTTGGCGATCGCGCCCGATGCCGGATCTGCTTTCACCGAGGATCCGCGGCTGCGCTGGCATCCTTCCGCGAAGTCGCTCGCAGCGCTCCACGACGCCGGGAAGGTCACGGTCTTCCCGGGCATTGGGTACAGCAGTCCCGACATGTCGCATTTCACCTCGCGCCACTACTGGGAGGTCGGCGCGACTGAGACGAGCCTCGAGACGGGCTGGCTCGGTCGCTACCTCGATGTCGCCGGCAGCAACGTCAATCCGCTCCAAGGGCTGTCGTTGGACGGCGAGATGAATCCGACGCTGGCGACCGCGCACAGCCCAGTCGCCGCGATCGATCGTCCGGAGGACTTCTCACTTTGGTTGAACGGCGTGTGGGGCGATGTGTTTGCGTTGACGCTCGACTCCGCCGCCACCCTCGGGACGCGGCAGAGCCACTCGCGCGATATCGCGGTCGCGCAGGTCGCGCAAGCGGCCTCGGAAGTGGGGATCGTGCGCCGCGCGCTTGCCCCGTTCCAGGACGCGAATGGCAATGCCGCATACACAAGTCCCGTGAGCTATCCGAAGTCCGCAAGCGGTGACTTGCCGCAACGCCTTGCGGGACTTGCCGCGATGATCGCCGGCGGATTGCCACTTCGCTGTGTCGCGCTCACGTCCGACACGCAGTTCGATACTCACTCCTCGCAGGAGCGAACGTTTGACTCGGGCTTGCAGGTCGTCGCAGATTCGCTTGCGGCGTTTCAGGCGGACCTCGAAGCGCGGGGACTCGCCAACCGTGTCCTGGTGCACGTGTGGTCCGAGTTTGGGCGGCGCGCCCAAGAGAACGGATCTGCGGGCACCGACCATGGAGCCGCCGGCCTTTCGCTGCTGATCGGCACGCGCGCGAGCGGAACGATGATCGGGGAGTGGCCGGGACTCACGAACCTCGACGTGAACGGAAACCAGATCGAGAACGTCGATTTCCGCGGCGTCTATTGCTCGCTCCTCGAGCAATGGTTCAACCAGGAAGCCCAAGCGGTGATCCCAGGTGCCTCGCACTTTCCGAGGTACGGAGTGGTGAAGTGAGCCGCGCAAAGTTGAGCACCGCGATACTCAGTGTGGCGCTGGCTGGCGCGTTCGCAGTTGCGGGTACAAGCGCGAGCGCATCACGGAACATCAGCGCTGCGAACCACGGTCCTGCGCACATGCTCGTATACGCGCAGGAGTGGTCGCTGTGGCCATCGCGCACGACGCTGCCGCCCGGCAAGGTTGCCGTGCAGCTCTGGAACCGCGGACAAGATGGGCACGACTTGCACATTCGTCGCCTCAACGGTGCAGGCCGGATGGTCGGTCACGCAGTCGGCGCGCCCGTGACGCAGTCCGGGGCCATAAGTCATGTGAGCTGGACACTGCGTCCGGGTGTGTACGAGCTGTATTGCTCGATGCCGGGACATCTTGCGCGCGGGATGCACGTGCTCGTGCGCGTCCGTTAGCCGTAAGCACCGTACGTCGTGCGGGTGCTCGTGCTCGTCCGGTCGTCATGAACATTCGCCCGCGCACGCGTATGCTCGCGGGATCCCCGCGCACGCCCGCGCACACGCGCTCGCCACCGCGCGCACACGCACGGTACGCGCGCACGCGAGGCACTGCACATGTTCGTGCGCATACGCTCGATGACCTCACCCGAGTTTGCGAACCCGCCGCGGGGGTAGGCCATGCACACAGGCCTGCTCTCGATTTTCGATGATCGCCAGAGCATGTGAGGCGAACATCAGGAGGTAACCATGGCCGCTGCCACCGAGCGCGGAACATCAAGCAGGACGAGTAGTCGGAGCCGTTCGTCGTCGTCCTCGGCGAACGGATCGAGCGCGTCTGAGCGCTCAACTGCCGCTCGTCGCAGCCGCGGAAGGCAAGCGAGCACCGCGTCGCGCAGCTCTAGCGCGAGCGCGTCGCCGAGCTCCGGTACTAACGAGGGCGCAGACAGCGGCGCCGGCCGCAGCAAGCGCGCAAGCAGCAGCGGCTCCGGTCGCAGCACTCGCGCAAGCAGCAGCGGCTCCGGTCGCAGCAAGCGCGCAAGCAGCAGCGGCTCCGGCAACAGCAAGCGCGCAAGCAGCAGCGGCCCCGGTGGCAACACTCGCGCAAGCAGCAGCGGCCCCGGTGGCAGCACTCGCGCAAGCAGCAGCGGCCCCGGTCGCAGCACTCGCGCAAGCAGCAGCGGTTCCGGGAGCAGCGGTCGCGCAAGCGGCGGCGGCTCTGGCACGTCCAGCCGCGCAAGCGGTGGTGGTTCCGCTCGGCGTGGGGCGACCAGTAGTCGCAAGCCCTCGCGCAGCCGCGCCCAGGAGCAGAGCGGCAGCGAGTCGACCGAGCAGAACACGAGCGCATCCAGCAATGGGTCGCAGAGTGAAGAGCACGGCAACACTGCCGCGACCATTGGGCTCTCGGTCCTGACCGGCGCCATCGGTGTCGCAGGCGGCGTGCTGCTGGGTCGCACGACACTGAAGCGCCAGCGCAAGATCCTCGGCGTTCCGCTCCCGAGTAAGGTCAACATCGGTCTCGGCGGGGTCACGCAACACATCGGCGAAGCCGGTCGTCAGTTCGGCAAGCTTGCCGGCGAGGTCCGCTCGGTCCGTGAGCGGGCGGAGCAAATCGGGCGCGCGCTGCGCTAGGAGTGACACGTGGCTCCGACCACAACAGCACGGCGTACCAGCTCTCGATCCGCGGCTACGACGCGTAAGCGCAAGCCCGTGGCCGCGAAGCGAGCAGCTGGTGCCAAGCCGGTTACAGGTAGCGCTCGTCGGGTCGCTCCCGCAGCGAAGCCCAACGCCGCGGGCGCTCCCAAGCGAGTCGCGAAAGCGGTCAAGCCCACCGGAATTCCCGGAGCTTCGGGGTGGGCCAAGCTAGCCGCCCGGAAAGCCCTAAGGCAGTGGCCCGCGGTGCAGTTCATGCCGGCGCGGCGGCGCTTCGCGCAGGGGTCGAACGTGCTGCTCAGGCGGGCCGGGACGTGCTCGATTCAGCTGCTGCGCAGTGGCGGCGAGGAGTAACCACAAGGAGGATGAGATGTCGACAGGAGTGATCATCGCGATCATCGTGGTAGTCGTCCTGATCCTGGTCGTGATCGGGTTCGCAATGCCCCGAATGCGCGAGCAGGCCCGGGTACGCGCCCGGGAGCGGGAGCTTTCGGAGCGACGGGAGCAGGCTGCTACCGAGCATCGGCAGCAGGCCGAGGAGGGCGCCCAGCGTGCCGAGCTTGCCGAACAGCGGGCGCGGATGGCCGAGCAGGAGGCGAGGCGTGAACGGGCCGACGCTGAGCTGCAGCAGGAGCGCGCCGCAATCCACGAGCGTGGTCTGGCGGATCACGAGCTGATCCGCGAGGAGGAGCGTGAGCGCTTCGCCGGGACCGGAGCGGTACCCGAAGGCGAGGCGGCCGCCGGCGATCCGAGCGCGGGGCATTCAGCGGCCGGCGGAACGCCCATCGCCAACGAGCAGCGGGTGGCCGGCGATACACCCGTAGCCAACGAGCAGCGCGCCACCAGCCAAGGGACCGTGGCCAACGAGCCGACGGTCGCAAGCGAGCGAACTACCGCAAGCGAGGACCCGGCGCTCGAGCATGAGCGCCGGCCGTAATAACGATCCAAGCGGCGGGTAGTTAATCGCCACCGACCAATCGAATACCGGAGGGAGCTGGGATGGCAGACCGCATGCAACGGGCCAAGGGCAAGGCGGAGGAGACCAAGGGCAAGATCAAGAAGAACGTCGGGATCAAGACCGGCCGGCCTGGTACCGAGGCCAAGGGCGCTGGCGAAGAGACAAAGGGGAAGGCCAAGAAGACTGTCGGCAAGGCGCGAAGCGCCGTCAAGAAGGCCACTCGGTAAGCCGGCCGAGACTCGGCGACTCTGGCGAGCGCTCGCTCGACGACGCGCGCAACGATGGCGGCGTCCTCGAGATCGACCGTCTCCTGAAGGGAGTGACTGACTCCCCGCTCGTTACGCACGAGGACCATCGCCGCCGGAATTCGCTCGGCCAGCACGCCCGCATCGTGGCCCGCGTAGCACACGAGTTCGGGCACCGGCTGGCCGAGCAGGTCTCGAGCCGCGGCAGCTGGCGACGCTCGCAGCGCTTGCGAGAACTCGCTGCCGTCCGAGCGCGAAGCGTGTCGCTCCGCCCCCTCCCGCAGCCGAGTCATCCAGGCATCGAGCTCGTCCGGGTCCTGAGAGCGCGCGTCGATCCACAAACGGACCCGGGAGGCAATCGTCGTCGAAGCGTTGGCTCAGCGATGATGCGGGGGCACGTGACGGTCAGAGCGCCCGCGGAGTCCTCCGATGTGAACTTCCACGAAGCCGAGCAGCCGCCCGACCCACACTTGCGCCCGCCCGATCTCGTGCGGATCGAGTCCGGACTCGAGAATCGCATGTGCGAGCGTCATCCCTTGATCGTCGACGCGGCCCAGCACAGCGGCGAGGTCGAGCCTGCCGGTGAGCGCCTTGCTTCCGAAGGTAGGCGTGTTGAATCGCGCTCCCTCCTCGTCGGCGAACGAGATGACGGCCAGCGCGAGTTCGCGCGCCGCGACCTCGCACCCGCACACGACGCCCAACGGGCCATCGAAGCGTCCGCCGTCCCGCACGCTGTCCAGATGCGACCCGATTCCCCACCACGGGGCAGGCGCGTCCGGGCACGCCCACAGGTTGCCGGCTGGATCCCGCGCGAAGACTAGCCCGAGCTCGTGGGCCTGACTCTCGAACCATGCCTGGCTCTCGAACCATGCCTGGCAGGAGGCATCCTCGCCGGTCCAGGCCCAGACGGTTGACAGCGCTCCGACCGACTCCGATCCGGTCGAGTTCGGTCAATCTTGTAGCGACGGTGTCGGCGCTGATCGGGGTCCGGGCGTCAGTCATCGACTAACAGAAGATAGATTCCGAGCAATGTCGAGGACGGTCCCACGGTGGTTGTCGCCACCCGCAGTCAGCTACGCCGCGCTAGTCGCATGCGCTCTAGCTTTGGTCGGAGCCGGCCCGGCGGCCGCCCGGACGGTGTGGCTCTGCCGGCCCGCGCAGCTCCCCGATCCATGCACGCCCGGGTTGTCTACGACTGTGTACTCCCCCACGCTGAAGCCGCAGCGGGTCGTCCGTCCACTGCCCGTGAAGCCAGAGCCGGTTGACTGCTTCTACGTGTATCCGACGGTCAGCGACCAGAAGACCGTCCACGCGAACCTCCACGTCGACCCCGAGGAGCGCTCGATCGCGGTCTATCAAGCGGCAAGGTACTCGCAGTACTGCCGGCTGTTCACCCCGATGTATCAGCAGCTCACGCTGAGCGCGATCGCCCGGCCAAGGAAGCTGACCCCCGCCGGGCTGACGCTCCCGCTAAGCGACGTGCGCGCTGCGTTCCGGACCTACCTCACCAAGTACAACCATGGACGGGGTTTCGTCCTGATCGGGGATTCGCAAGGGGCGTTCGTGCTGCGAGCGCTGATCGCGAAGGATGTCGACTCGCGGCCCTCCGTCAGGCGAAGGCTGCTCTCGGCGATCCTGCTGGGCGGCAACGTCCTCGTCAAGCGCGGCCGGGACGTCGGCGGAGACTTCAAGCACATCCCGGCGTGCCGCTCGAGCAGGCAGCTTGGATGCGTGATTGCGTTCTCGACGTTCGACGCTCCTGTGCCGGCGGGAAGCTTGTTCGGCCGCAGTTCGAACCCCGGCATCCAGGTGCTGTGCACCGATCCGGCGGCGCTCGCGGGCGGCGCCGGAATAGCCGACGCGATCTTCCCGAGCCGCCGGTTCTCTCCCCCCAACGGCGGCATCGCGCTCGGGATCGGGCTCCTACACCTCACGCAGCCGCATCCACCCACCACGTGGCTCAACCTCCCGGGCTCGTATCGGTCGCGCTGCTCCTCGGCGGGCGGCGCGAACGTACTTCAAATCACCGCCCTCCACGGCGCCCAGACCGCGACTCCAAGTCCCGACCCCACGTGGGGTCTCCATTTGCTCGACGCCAATATTGCGCTCGGCAACCTCCTCGAGATCGTCGCCTCGGAGTCCACAGCGTTCACCGGACACCGGATATAGCCCTGCATGGAGGCGCCGAGCTTCGATCTCCAGAGCCACTCGCGCCATTCTGACGGAGCGCTGTCGCCGGCTGAGGTTGTCGAGGCGGCAGCGCACGCCGGCGTGGAGCTGCTGGCGCTGAGTGACCACGACAACGTCGATGGGGTTCCCGAGGCGCGCGGCGCAGCGCTTGATGCCGGGATCCGGCTCGTTCCGGCGGTCGAGATCTCGGCAATCGACCGCGGGCAGAGCGACCTTCACATCCTCGGATACCTGATCGATGACCGCGATCCGACGCTGCTCGGCCGACTCGAGAGCTACCGAGCCCAGCGCGAAGGTCGCGCACAGGCGATGGTGGACGCGCTGCGCGAGCTCGGATTCGAGATCGACGAGTCGGGCTTGGACGCGCGGACGGCGCAAGGCAAGTCAATTGGCCGCCCGCACCTCGCGGGGGCGGTTGTCAGCCACCCCGCAAACGCCGAGCGGCTGGCGGAGGAGCAGCGCGAGGAGGCCTCGACGTTCCTCGAGGCATATCTGATCGACGGGCGCCCGGCGTTCCGCCCGCGCGAGGGACCGACCGTCGAGGAATCGATCGAAGCGATCCACGAAGCGGGAGGAGTTGCGGTCTGGGCTCACCCATTCTGGGACATCCCCGAGGCGGACGCCGTGCTCGAAACGATCGACCGCTTTCGCTCGTTCGGGATCGATGGCGTCGAGTGCTTCTATCCCACCCACGGGCCGGAGGAGGCAGCGCTGCTGGCAGAACGCTGTACGGAGCTCGCCCTACTCAGCACCGGCTCCTCGGATTTCCACGGACCGGCTCATCGCCTGTTCTCGAGCTTCCGGGCGTTTAAGACCTACGGGCACGGGCCCCGGCTCGGCCCGATCGCCGGCTGAGATCGCAACCGCCGCTATGCGGCGACGGCCCGCCCGGCGAGGTGCTGCCCGACCTTCCGCTTGACACGCTGAAGTGCGTTGTCAACGGTCTTGCAGTCGCAGCCGATTCGCATGCCCACCTCTTCGTAGGAGTGCCCGTCCAGGTACAAGGCGAGCACCCGCGACTCGAGCTCGGACAGGGCCGTCGAGATGCACGCGACCAGTGCTCGCAGCTCCTCGCTCGAGATGACCTGGTTGACCGGGTCGTGCACGGTCGAGCCAGCCAGGGTCTCCTCCATCGTCGGCTCTCCCTCGCTCGCAGAGCCCGGGGCGCTGCTCGAGAACGACACGTATTGATTCAGAGGACTGTGCTTGTTACGGGTGGCGGTCTTGACCGCGGTGATGATCTGGCGGGTGATGCACAGCTCCGCAAAGTTCCGGAAGCTCGACTCCCGATCGCTGCGGTAGTCGCGGACCGCCTTATAGAGGCCCACCAAGCCTTCCTGGATCAGATCATCGGCGTCCCCCCCGGCCAGGAAGTACGAGGAGGCCTTCAGCCGGACGAATCCGTAGTAACGGCGAACGATTCGGTCGTAGGCGTCCGCGTGCCCCTGCTTGGCCAGCGCAATCAGATACCGATCCTCAACCTGAGGTTGACCCTGCGATGATGCTGAAAGTCGTGCCACGAGACGTCCTTTCCGGACCGTGTGAGCACGGCACCGATTGGTTTCGTGGCGCGTTACCTCCCCTTGCGCCGCCCCTATTCAGTTTTCGGGTGCACCGAACGTCACCCTCTCACCAGAAATCGAGCCCTAAAGCTCGAGTTGATCCTTATCTCCCGGCGCGAGCTTTGCACAGCAGGGGTGTTATGTCAAGACTTCTGCGGCGGTTTTCGGGCTGCCGCGTAAAGCAGCACGGCGGCCGCGGCGCTGACGCTGAGCGACTCGATCCGGCCGTGGAGCGGGATCGACACCAGTGCGTCGCAGCCGGCCGCCACCCGCGGGCGAAGGCCCTTGCCCTCCCCGCCGAGAACCAAGACCACGCCTCCGCCGTAATCGATACGCTCGTATTCGGTCCGCGCGCCCTGCTGCGCCCCGTAGCACCACAATCCCGCCCCCTTCGCCTGGATAAGGAAATCGGCCAGGTTCCGGACGCGCGCGATCGGCAAATGCTCGACCGCGCCGGCCGAGGCCTTGCAGACGGCGGGGGTGACTTCGGCGGCGCGGCGCTCGGTGATCACCATCGCGCTGGCTCCCGCGCATTCCGCGGTCCGGCAGATAGCCCCTAGATTCTGGGGATCCTGGACCTGATCTAGCGCGACGATCAGTGGCCCCGGCAAGGAGAGGATTGAAGCCTCGTCCGCATATTCGAAGGCGCTGACCTCGGCACATATCCCTTGATGAGCGGTAGAAGCGGACCGGCGCTCGAGCTCCTCCGCCGCGACAACCGTCAGGTCCGCCGAACGAGCAGCGAGCCACGGCTCGCGGGCAGCGTTCCTCGAAGCCCAAATCTGAGATACCCGGCGGGACCCGCGCAGAGCCTCGCGCACCGGGTTGCGGCCGTAGACGATCACCCCAGCTGGTCGAGCGGCACGAGCTCGGAGCCGTCGGGACCGTCGCGCACCTCCCAGCCTCGCGCGAGCAGCTCATCGCGAATCCGGTCGGACTCGCTGTAGTCGCGGGCCGCCCGGGCCTGCTCACGGGCCTCGCTCAGCTCGATCACATCCGGAGGCGCTTGCTTACGGTGGGTATCGAGCAGGTTCTCGAGGCCCAGCACAGCGAGCATCTCGATCAGGTCGTCGTTGCCGACTGGTCCGACCGTCGAGCGGTTGGCCCGCCGGACCCAGGCGGATACCACCGCGAGGGCTTGCGGCGTGTTGAAGTTGTCAGCGAGGGCATCGAAGAACTGCTCTCGCAGCGGCGCTGACCAGGCCGGCGACGCCCCCGTTTTCATCCGCCGGGCGTCCTCGCGAAGACCCCTGACCCGCTCAGCCGCGCGACGCAGGCGCTCCTCGCTGAACTCGACCGGCTGGTGGTAGTGGCCCTCGCAGAAGTACATCACTAGGGCGTCCCGGCCGAATTTGTCGAGCGCATCTCGTAGCACGAACACGTTCCCGACCGATTTGGACATTTTTGTGTCGCCCAGCCGGATCATTCCGTTGTGCACCCACAGCCGCGCCAGCGGGGCACCGCGTGCCGCCGCCGTCTGCGCGGCCTCGTTCTCGTGATGGGGAAAGATCAGATCCGACCCTCCCCCGTGAATCTCGAAGCCGAGGCCGAGCAGCTGCTCGGCCATCGCCGAGCATTCGATGTGCCACCCCGGGCGTCCCCGCCCCCAAGGCGCGTCCCAGCCGGTGTCCTCCCCCGCCTTTTGGCGCTTCCACAGGGCGAAATCGACGGGATCTCGCTTTCGATCAGAGCCCTCGACCCCTTCGCCCTGGTCCATCTGATCGACGCTCTGGTGGGATAGCTCACCGTATTCCGGGTAGCTGAGGACATTGAAGTACACATCTCCATCGACCTCATAGGCATGCCCGCGCTCCACCAGACGCTCGATCAACGCGACGATCTCCGAGATCGTCTCGCTGGCGAGCGGCTCCGCATCGGGTCGCCCGAGCGCCAGGCGATCGGTGTCGGCGATGTAGGCTTCAGTCATCTCGGCCCCGAGGCGGTCGCTCGGGACGCCGCGCTCCTGTGCAGCCGCGTAGATCTTGTCGTTGACGTCGGTGATATTCGAGACGAGCGTCACCTCATAGCCCTCATGGGCGAGAAAGCGCTTGAGCAACGTGAACACAACGAAGGGCCGCGCGTTCCCGACGTGGATCGGCCCGTAAACGGTAGGCCCGCACGCGTATATGCGGACCTTGCCTGGCTCAGCCGGCTCGAGCGGACGGACCTGACCGGTGCGGGTGTCGTGCAGAGAGAGCGTCCGCAAAGTCAGAGAACCTTAGTAGTAGGGTGAGCGGCTTGGCGACCCGTGCTGAGCGCCTGGCGGAGGTGGAGCGGGCGTTTCACTCGCTCCCTCGACGTTACCTGGGCGCGAAACCGGGCTTCGACGTTACCTATCAGATCAGACTGTGCGACCTCGGACACACGTGGGAGGTCAGGTGCACGGGTCACGGCGCCGTGGTGCGCAAGGGAGCGACTCGCCGGGCCCCCGATGTCACCATCTCGACGTCCGCGGACACGTGGATGCGCCTACGGAGCGGCGAGTTCTCTGGCGTCGAGGCATTCGGCCGGCGCCTACTCGCGATCCGCGGGAATCTGGACCAGGCGATCGGATTCGAGACGCTGTTCCGGCTGCCCGGAGACCGGCCGCCGCTACTGGAGATCCACGACGTTCCAGTCGGCCGGCACCGGATCTCGACGCTCACCATGGGAAGCGGGCCGGATGTGCTGCTGCTGCACGGGCTCGGAGGCACGCGGGCATCGATGCTCGAAACGGCCGCCGCTATGAGCCAGCGTTATCGAGTCCACGCGCCGGATCTGCCGGGCTTCGGCTCCTCCCGCAAGCCGGCGGTGGGCCTTTACAACGCCCGCTGGTTCGCGGAGATCATGCTGGGGCTACTTGACGAGCTCGGTGTCTCCCACGCCCACATCGTGGGAAACTCAATGGGCGGGCGGATTGCGATCGAGCTGGGGCTCACGTATCCCGATCGAGTACGGGCGCTCGGACTGCTGTGTCCGGCCGTCGCCTGGATCCGCCGCGGCCTGCATCCGATCGTCCGCCTGCTGCGCCCGGAGCTTGGGCTGTTGCCCCACGGCTTTCGGCGCTCAGTGGTCGCCAACCAGCTCTGGAGCATCTTCCACGATCGCGACGCGATCGACCCCGCCGTCGCCGATCTGATCGTCGATGAGTTCCAGCGGGTCTACCACAGCGCCGGAGCGCGATACGCGTTTCTGGCCAGCGCCCGAAACATCTACCTGGAGGCGCCATTCGGCAACGGTGGCTTCTACCCCCGCCTCGCGAAGCTCGCGGTTCCGGCACTGTTCGTGTGGGCTAGCCACGATCCGCTGGTCCCGGCTGGTTTCAGCCAGCACGTGCAGGAGTGGCTGCCTGGGGCCGAGCAGCTTACGATCGAGGGATGCGGACATGTGCCACAGGTCGAGCGGGCAGCGGAGACAAGCGAGCTGCTGATCGACTTCTTTGCCCGCGCCGAGCTGCAGCCGGCTGCCGGCTCCGAAGCTGCCTGAGGGACCCGGGCTGATGGCGAACGCGCAGATCGCTGGGAGCTCCCACGGCAACGGTCACGTGACGATGCCAACACAGAGTCCGGACAGGGGCTGGCAGGCGGCGCTCAGCGGGGTGCTGCGAGCCGTATCGGATCAGGTGGGCCGCCGGATTCCCCGCGCCGATCTGGACGAGCGCGACCCTGACTTCATACGAGAGCGGCTGCCGCTGATGTGGCTGCTGGCGAGCATCTGGTACCGCGGCGAAGTCCGCGGCCTCGGGAACATCCCCGACTCCGGCCCCGTGCTCCTCGTGGGCAACCACTCCGGCGGGAACATGACGCCAGACACGCTGGTGTTCACGCTCGCGTTCAGCACCTACTTCGGGGTCGAGCGCACCTTCTACCAGCTCGCGCACAACCTGGTGCTCGCGATGCCGGCGCTGGGCTGGCTGCGGAAGTTCGGAACTGTCGCCGCATCTCCGGCTAACGCACGCCGCGCGCTGGAGTCTGGCGCGGCGCTGCTCGTCTACCCCGGGGGCGACCGCGAGGTTCACCGGCCGAGCTGGGAGCGCAACCGGATCGACTTCGACGGCCGCAAGGGCTTCATCCGCCTGGCGCTCGAGCAGGACGTCCCGATCGTCCCGGTCGTCTCGATCGGGGGTCAGGAGACCGCGCTCTTCCTCACCCGGGGCGAGTGGCTGGCGCAGCGGCTCGGGCTGGACCGGATCTTCCGGCTGAACGTGTTGCCGATCTCGTTGGCGGTGCCGTGGGGCCTGAACGTGGGCGACATGCTCGGCCATGTGCCACTGCCCGCGAAGATCACGATCGAGACGCTCCCGCCAGTTGACCTACGCGGCGAGCTCGGTCCGGATCCGGACGTCGACGAGGTCTACGAGCACATCACACAGCTGATGCAGCAGACCCTTGACGCACTCGCCGCCGAGCGACGGCTCCCCGTGCTGGGATGAGAGTCTCGGCGAAGACGCGCGTCACTGCCCCGCTCGAGCGTGTCTGGTCACTCGTCGCGGACCCTGAGAGAGCGCTTGACTACATGTCCGGCACGACCCGCTGGGAGGTGGCCAGCGAGCCGTCTACGGGCGTTGGGGCCAAGTACCGGATCCTGTTTCAGGTCGGCTCTGCCGAGGTCGGGGGCCTGGTGGAGGTCGTCGAATTCGCACCGCCCTACGAGCTGGCCTGGACTTCGCTGACGGGGGTCGATCAGCGGGGCCGCTGGCGGCTGCGCCCGCTGCCGGGGGGACTCACGGCGATAGAGCTTCGCCTCGCGTACGGGGTTGCCGGCTCGGGCTTGTCGGGCTGGATCGCGGAGCGGGTCGCCGCGCCTACGATCCGCGGCCATGTGCGTGGAAGCATCCAGCAGCTCGCGCGTCTGGTCGAGTACGAGCAGCTGCGCGACGCCGCCGCCCAGCGACGCGCTGGCGCGCCCTAGGCCTAGGCTCTCCTACGGCTTCGACTGGACCCGCCGCACCTCGAGTCGGGGCCAGCTGCGCGCGGCTCAACGTCACAGACGTCCTTCAGTTCCGATCCGTTGTGACGTTCGTCCGCGCGGGGCGGACAGATGTCACAATCGAACCCCGGCCGCAGCAGATTGTGACGTTTGACCGAGGACCTTAAGGTCAAGCACGGGTCAAGCACGGGTCAAGCACGGGCCAAGCACGGGTCAGGCCGTCGGGAACTTTCGGGGTGCTGGACCTCACGGCGTGTTGGGGTCCATCGTTAACCCGCGGGTTGGCACGTAGCGATCGCCAGCGCCGCGGCACCCTCTCCTCGTCCCACAAAGCCCATGCCCTCCCCGCGCGTCGCCTTGACGCTCACGTGCTCGAGCGGTAGCCCCAGAACCGACGCCAGGGAGCTCCGGATCTCGTCACGGACCCCGGCCAGGCGCGGGCGCTCGATCACCACCGTCGCGTCCACATGAGACGGGGCCAATCCGTGGCCGGCGAGTAGCGCGACGGTCTGCCGCAGCAGCTCGAGCGAATTGCACCCGCGGTAGCGCTCGTCGGTGTCCGGAAAGTGCTCGCCGATGTCTCCGAGCGCCGCGGCGCCAAGCAGGGCATCGATGATCGCGTGGGTCAGCACATCGGCATCCGAGTGACCGGCGAGACCAAGTGTGTGGGGCACCTCGACGCCACCGAGGACCAGCCGCCGCCCCTCGGCGAACGGGTGGCAGTCGTAACCGATGCCGGGCCGCACGCTCACGAGCCCCGGTCCGCCAGCAGCATCTCGGCGAGCCGCAGATCGAGCTCGGTGGTGATCTTGATGTTCCCGGGGTCCGCCTGAACCACCCCCACCGAACCGCCTGCACGCTCGATCAGCCAGGCGTCGTCGGTCGCCTGGGAGAGCACCTCGTCCGAGCAGCAGGACAGCTCACGCTCGAGTACTTCGCGCCGGAACACCTGAGGCGTCTGGACCGCCCACAGGCGGCCGCGGTCCAGCGTGCGCTTGACCGTGGAGCGATCGTCAGCCAGCTCCTTGATCGTGTCGGTCACGGGCACCGCGGCTACGACGGCGTCCAGCCTTCCGACCTCAAGCGCCGTCAGCGCTCGCTCGAACAGCCCTACCGGAGCGAGCGGGCGGGCGGCGTCGTGAACGATCACGGGGTCACCTGGTCCCACCGCCGCAAGGGCCTCCCGCACCGAATGCGACCGGGTCGAACCGCCAGGCACTTGGATCACCGAATCGCCCATCGAGGCCAGCTCGACGTTCGGAGGCAGCGCCACGGCGATGCGCTGCACAGACGGCACTGCCTGAAGCGTCTCCACGCTCCACTGCACGAGCGGCCTGCCCGACCCAAGGCGCTCGCCTCTCCCTGCGGCCACAAGTAGCGCGACCGCCATATCCGCGTGCGTTCCCGCTCGCTACTTCGCGGCGACCGCCGCGACCTTGCCAACTCCGTTCGAGGACTCCCCAAGCAGGCTGTAGATGTGGTGCTCGACCTCTTCCTCGTCCATCGAGAGCGCATACATCAGCTCTGAGGCGAGGATCTTCTTCGCCCGGGTGAACATCTGCTTCTCGCCGGTCGACAAGCCCTTCTCGGCTTCGCGAATGGCGAGGTTCCGGACGACCTCGGCGAGCTCGTAAATGTCGCCGGTCTTGATCTTGTCGCGGTTGTGCTTGAACCGGCGGTTCCAGTTCTTCGGCATCTCCGAGCACTCATCCTGGAGCACCGCGAGCACCTTCTTCACCGTCTCCTCGTCGATCACCCGGCGCAATCCCGCGAGCGCAGCATTCTCGGTCGGGACCATCACCGTCATGTCGTTGTGAAGAATCTTGATGGTGAGATATTCACGGCTCTCGCCGAGAACCTCCTTGACTTCCTTGCGGAGCACCTTGCCCGCTCCATGATGCGGATACACGACGCTGTCGCCTATCTCGAAATCGATCATGGGGAGCGGCTCAGGGGTCTCGAGATCCGTGAGGTGCTCTTGTTGCATTAGATCTGTGATGGTGTCCTCCTATGTCCGAGCCGCCGGGACCGTCCGCAAGCGACGTGGGGACAAGCTGTCTAGTTGGTGGGCTAGGTCTGCAGGTACCGATCCACGAGGTTGATCTCCTGCTGGCGGCGAAGGCCCTCCCTGATGTCCTTCGCCCGGATCTCGCCGATGCCATCCACGGTTTCGAGCTCGCCATCGGTCGCGGCAAGCAGCTCCTCGAGGCCCCCGAACTCGTCCACGATCCGCTGGACGACGAGTTTCGGCAGGCGCGGTATGCGTCCCAGGATTCGAAAGCCCCGCGGCGAGACGGGGTAGTCGAGGGTGTTCAGCTTTCGGTCATGGCCGATCAGCTCCGCCAGCCGGCCGAAGTCGAGTAGGTCCTGGTGAGGAAGGCGAACAAGGTGACCGAACGTGGTCGCGAACCCATCGTCGCTGTCCTCGACAAGGTAGTCATGGACCAGCGCCGCCTTATCGGCTGACACGCCGACCATCGTTTCGTCGAGCTGCATTTCGATCAGGCGGCCCTCAGTCCCCAGCTCTACGATGTAGCGCTCGATCTCGACCGCCATCCTGGTCACGAGCTCGGCGCGCTGGAGCACCGTGAGAACGTCGTGGAGCGTGGCGCCGCCCTCGAACTCGAGTGCCGTGAGTCTCGTCGAGACCTGGTCCAGGCGGCTGCGGTACTTGTCCAATGTCGCCAGCGCCTGGTTGGCCTTGGCGAGGACGACAGGAATGTCCTCGAGCATGTACTTGATCGTGTCCACGTACAGCGAGACGACCTCGCGACGTTCAGAGATCGCCACGACCAGCGCGTCGGTCTGCTTCGCGACGCGCTCGGCGGTGCGATGCCGAGTCCCGGTCTCGTAGGTGAGGATCGTCGGATCCGGCATCAGCTGCACGTTGGCGTGCGCGATCTTGGTGGCGTTGGAGGTGAGCGCGATCGCTCCATCCATCTTCGCCAGCTCGTACAGGATCGCCGGCGAGTAGTCGAGCTCGAGCTTGATCCCCCCCGAGAACAGGAACGCGAGATCGTCTACCTCTCCGACGACAATCAAGGCTCCCGTCCGGGCGGCCAGGATGTTGTCGATCCCCTCGCGCAGCGCAGTCCCCGGGGCGACCATCTCGAGTGCTCTGACGAGCCGGGAATCCTGTCGAGATTCGAGCTCCTCTTTGAGCTCTTCCCCGGAACGCGGCGGCATCAAGGCCGATTTTACGAGGTTTCGCTCGGTGCCGTCACGTGTCGGCGTCCCTCGCGCCGGGGAGCTACCGCCCTTGCCCGGAGCCCCCACGGCCCGGCGCATGGGACGCCGGCCACGTGACCGGCTCCTCACTCACACCCACGCGCCTCAGGCGGCGATCGCTCGGGTTCCGGCGCTGCCCTTGAGCGCCGCGGTCACAGCTGCTCGCAGCGTCTGGTGCTCGCCGGGATGGATCGCGGGCGTGAGCCCGAACTTCTGCGCCTCCGCGAGCCGGCGGTCGCCGTGAGCCACGGTTCGTAGCTCGCCGGTCAGGCCAAGCTCACCGAAGCAGGCGAGCGGCCTGTCGCCGGTGGCGTTGGTCAGCGGAGCACCCTTCACCGCTCCGGCCACCGCCAGCGCCACGGCAAGGTCGGCTCCCGGATCCTCGATGCGCACCCCTCCGACGACGTTGACGAACACGTCCGCTGCACCAAGGCCGATCCCGGCGTGGCGCCCAAGCACCGCGAGGACGAGCGCCACCCGGTTGCGGTCGACCCCCGTGACGACGCGACGCGGTGGAACCAGCTCTGAGCGGCTCACCAACGCCTGGACCTCGACCAGCAGCGGGCGTGATCCCTCCATCGCGCACAGGACGACGCTCCCGGGCGCGCGCGTCGCCTCCGATACAAACCGTGCCGAAGCGTCGAGCACCTCGACCAGGCCGTCGTCGCGCATCTCGAACACGCCGGCCTCGCTCGTCGCGCCAAAGCGGTTCTTGACCGCGCGCAGCGTGCGATAGGTCCGCTCGCGCTCGCCGTCGAACTGCAGCACGCAATCGACGAGGTGCTCGAGGACCCTCGGCCCCGCGAGGCTCCCATCTTTCGTGACATGGCCGACCAGCAGCACCGCGATCCGAAGCGCCTTGGCTACGCGCATGATCCGTCCCGCTGCTTCGCGAACCTGGCTGACCGACCCCGCTGCGCTCGCGAGCTCTCCCGTGTGGAGCGCCTGAACCGAGTCGACAACGCACACCTCGGGCCGCTCCTGCTCGAGCGTCGCGACGATGACGTCGAGATCGGTCTCGGCAATCACCGGGATCGCCAGCGCCGCGGGCCGGCCGAGGCGTCCGGCCCGTAGACGGATCTGGGCGGCTGACTCCTCGGCCGAGACATAAAGCGTCCGGCGTCCCGCCTCCAGCAGGCTCGCAAGCGCCATCGTAGTGAGCGTCGACTTGCCGATTCCGGGCGCTCCACCGATCAGGATCAGCGAACCGGGGACGATCCCGCCCCCCAGGACGTTGTCGAGCTCGCCTATACCCGTCGCGAGACGCTGCTCTGATTCGGCCTGAACGGCGGAGAGTGTGATCGGTGCCACGGCGGCGTGGCGGCGCCTGGTGCCGCCACGCGCGGGCGCCGAACGACGCTCCTCGTGGAGCGTGTTCCACTCGCCGCATCCGGGGCACTGGCCCGCCCACCGAGGCGCCTCATGCCCGCAGGCTGAGCAGACGTGGATTGTCGCCGGAGCGGCCATCCTCGGAGCCTACGGGCCGGGGACGACGGCACTTCAAACCGTGACTAAGTCGTCACAGAACGGCGCCTGCGTGGCTGAGGACCGAATAAGTAGCCACAGCTGCCCCAGCCCCGGCCAGATTGGCTATTTATCCATGGCCTCGGGCACCGGCGCTCGTGCCGATCTGTGGCCATCGTCCCCGTCCCGAGAGCTGCCTCACGTCCGCGAGAAGTCGCCCGGCCTCCCGTACGCCGATTCGCCGCAACGCCTGAGGGCTGACCGCGGGCTACTCCGCGTCGGCGGGCCCGTCCGTACCGTCCGGCTCTCCGTCGGCTCCGCCGTCCCCTTCGGGCTCCGAGCCGCCGTCGGCTCCGACCGCAACCGGGGTCGGCTTCGGAGCCGGCTCGATCACGGTCAGCTTGACCTCGTCCTCGGGGGGCAGGTCGCCGGTGGCATCGACGAGGACGGTCGAGCCGGATGGAACCTGGGAGCGCAGGACGAAGTCCGCGAGCGGGTCCTCGATGTAGCGCTGGATCGCCCGGCGAAGCGGGCGGGCACCCATCGAAGGATCCCAGCCCTTCTCGACGAGCATGTCCTTGGCGGGTTCGGACAGCTCCAGCTGGAGCTCGCGGTCGGCCATCGACTGGCGGATCCGCCGGAGCAGCAGCTCGACGATTGTCTTGATCTCGTCCTTCTGGAGCTTGTGGAAGACGATCACGTCGTCGATCCGGTTCAGGAACTCGGGCCGGAAGACCTTCTTCAGCTCGCCCATGATCCGGTTCTTCATGTCGTCGTAGGTGATGCCAGTCTCATCGTCCGAGACAGCGAACCCGAGCGGTGTGTTACGTGCGATCTCGGCCGCCCCGATGTTCGAGGTCATGATCACGATGCAGTGTCGGAAGTCGACCGTCCGCCCCTGGGCGTCGGTCAGCCTGCCGTCTTCGAGGATCTGCAGGAGGATGTTGAAGACGTCGGGATGAGCCTTCTCGATCTCGTCGAGCAGCAGCACGCTGTATGGCTTGCGCCGGACAGCCTCGGTCAGCTGACCGCCCTCGTCGTAACCGATGTAGCCCGGGGGCGATCCGACGAGACGGGATACCGCGTGCTTCTCCATGTACTCGGACATGTCGATCCGGATCATCGTCTCCTCGTCGCCGAACAGGAACTCGGCGAGCGTGCGGGCAAGCTCGGTTTTCCCCACGCCGGACGGCCCGAGGAAGATGAACGAGCCCGTCGGACGCTTGGGATCCTTGAGGCCCGCCCTCGAACGACGGATCGCCTTCGAGACAACCTCGATCGCCGGGTGCTGACCGATCACGCGCTTGTGCAGCTCCTCCTCCATCCGCATCAGCTTCGCCGTCTCGGCCTCCGTCAGCTTGAACACCGGGATCCCGGTCCACATCGAGACGATGTCGGCGATCTCCTCCTCGCCGATCTCGGGGCGGTCGCTTGACTCGCCTGCGTCCCACTGCTCCGCCAGCTCGCGCTTCTTCTGGGTCAGCCGGCGCTCGGTGTCACGCAGGTTCGCGGCCTTCTCGAACTCCTGGGACTCGATCGCCTCCTCCTTGGCGCGACGTGTCTCCATGATCTCGTCCTCGAGCTCGCGGTAAACCGGCGGAGAGGTCATCGACTTGATCCGCATCCGTGAGGCGGCCTCGTCGATCAGGTCGATCGCCTTGTCCGGCAGGAAGCGATCCGCGATGTACCGATCCGCCAGGTCGGCGGCGGCTTCGAGCGCCTCGTCGCTGATGTTCACCTTGTGATGCTGCTCGTAACGGTCGCGCAGGCCCTTCAGGATCTGCACGGTCTCCTCGGTCGAGGGCTGGTCGACAACGATCTTCTGGAAGCGGCGCTCGAGGGCGGAGTCGCGCTCCAGGTACTTGCGGTACTCCTCGAGCGTGGTCGCGCCGATCGTCTGGAGCTCACCCCGAGCCAGTGCCGGCTTGAGAATCGAGGCCGCGTCGATTGCGCCCTCAGCCGCGCCGGCTCCGACGAGATTGTGGAGCTCGTCGATGAACAGGATGATGTCGCCGCGCTGGGTGATCTCCTTCATCACCTTCTTCAGCCGCTCCTCGAACTCGCCGCGGTACTTGGAGCCCGCCACCAGGGCGGCGAGGTCGAGCGTGTAGATCTGCTTGCCCTTCAACAGCTCGGGGACGTCGGCGTTCGTGATCCGCTGGGCCAATCCCTCGACTACGGCCGTCTTGCCGACGCCGGGCTCGCCCACCAGTACGGGGTTGTTCTTGGTGCGCCGCGAGAGGATCTGCATGATCCGCTCGATCTCCGTCTCCCTGCCGACGACCGGGTCGAGCTTGCCCTCGGAGGCCAGCTTGGTCAGGTTGCGCCCGAACTGATCGAGCAGCTTGGACGACTTCTTGCCCTCGCCCTGGGCGCCCGCCGGACCACCGGCGGCGGCGCCGGACGCCGAGCGCTGCTGACGGCTGCCGGGCCCCGAGAGCATCCGGATCACCTCGTTGCGGATCTTCTCCGAGTCCGCATCGAAATCGAGCAGGATGCGGGCGGCCACGCCCTCGTTCTCGCGCACCAGTCCGAGGAGGATGTGCTCGGTGCCGATGTAGTTGTGCCCGAGGCTGAGGGCCTCCCGCAGCGCGAGCTCCAGCACCTTCTTGGCCCTCGGTGTGAAGGGGATCTGACCCGAGGTCACTTCCTCGCCGGATCCCACGATCCGGACCACCTGGGCGCGGACGCGCTCCACGGTGATGTCCAGCGACTCGAGCACCCGAGCCGCGAGACCCTCCTCCTCACGCAGCAGCCCGAGCAGGATGTGCTCGGTCCCGATGTAGTTGTGCTTGAGCGTCCGCGCTTCTTCCTGCGCCAACACGACGACCTGGCGGGCCCGCTCTGTGAATCGCTCGAACATAGACTGTCTCTTCTGGTGGGCTGAACTCGGACGGTTGTCGGTAAAGGGTTGTCCTTGTGACTAGGTCGCCTTCACAGCTACGTTAGCCGACTGCTGAGCCCCGATGATGGGGATGACGACCAACCCATCTGCTGATCCTTACTGACACGCGGCCGAAACGGATTAGCGAAACGGGCTCGTGCTCTGACCATGGGCCAGTCTAGCAATCGCCCTTCGGCCCCCCCTCGAGTCACGGGTGCCGCGCTCATCTTCCGGTGGCGCGAACGCAGTCGGCGCAGAGGCCGACGATCGGGAAGTGCGAGAAGCTGGCGACATACCCGAAT